>DAOUUI010000046.1 GCA_030668225.1 Deltaproteobacteria bacterium | reverse complement strand
TCGCGGATTGCACGGCCGTTCTCAAAACCTTTATCACAGTCCCGGACCCCGGGGAAACCGGATCCTGTACCCGATTTTGGAGACGAGGTGGTTTCAGGGGGAGGCTTCCCGCACGTCCATTGCGTCCCGGAGCCCGTCCCCGAGGAAGTTGAAGGCCATCACGGTGATCATGATCGCCAGGCCGGGGATGGTGGTCAGATGGGGTGCGACGAAGAGAAAATGCCTTCCTTCGCTTATCATCGCCCCCCAGGAAGGAGCGGGGGGCGCAACTCCCAGCCCCAGGAAGCTCAATCCCGCTTCCGCCACGATCGCCCGCGCGATCCCGAAGGTAGCCTCGACGATGACGGGCGAGAATGCGTTCGGGAGGATGTGAACAAGAAGGAGCCGTACGGGAGGGCTCCCGACCGCCGTTGCCGACTGGACGAATTCCATCTCCTTGACCTTCAGGATTTGCCCACGGATGAGCCGGGCGTATCCCACCCAGCCGAGTGCGGACAGGGCAATGAGGACGTTGCGCAGGGAAGGCCCGAGAACGGAGGTGATCGCGATGGCGAGCAGGATCCCGGGGAAGGCGAGAAGGATGTCGGCCAGCCGCATGAAGAGGTGGTCGATCCTCCCGCCGAAGAATCCCGACGCCGATCCCACGAGGAGGCCGATCGCGAGGGACAGGGAAACCGTGCCGAGCCCCACCGCGACCGAGATGCGCGCGCCGTGGACGAGACGACTGAGTATATCCCGGCCCAACTTGTCCTGCCCGAGCCAGTGGGACCACGAAGGGCCGGACAGTCCGGCATCGAGCGCCTGCGCCCCCGGGTCGAACGGGGCGAGAAAGGGGGCGAAGATCGCCACGAGAAGCACCAGGACCACGACGACCGCTCCGGCAACGGCACCCCGGTGGTGGGCGACGCGCCTTGCGAGGGTCTTCCGGGAGGCCCGTTCACTCATGCCGGATCCTCGGGTCGAGGCGGAAGTAGAGGAGGTCCGTTAGCAGGTTCACGGTCACCGTGCAGAGGGCGATGAACAGGATGCACCCCTGGACCAGCGGGTAATCCCGCGCCTCGATCGCCTGGATGGTCAGGCGGCCGATCCCCGGCCAGGAGAAGATCGTCTCGGTGATGATGCTTCCGGAGAGAAGCGCCCCGAACTGCAGGCCCATCACCGTGAGAACGGGGATGAGGGAGTTCGCGAGCGCGTGGCGAAGCACCGCGGCCCGCCGGGATAGCCCACGGGCGCAAGCCGCACGCATGTAGTCCTGGTGGATCTCCTCCAGGAGCGACGAGCGGAGCATGCGCATCAGGATCGCCGCCATTCCCGTTCCCATGGTCACTGCGGGGAGCACCAGGTGGCCGGCGGTCCCGTACCCCGAGACGGGGAACAACCCGAGTCCGAGGGAGAAGATCAGGATCAGCAGCGGCCCGAGCCAGAAATTGGGCATCGACAGGCCGAGCATCGCGAGGAAGCCGGAGAAGTGGTCGACCAGGGAGTGCTGCCGCATCGCGGACAGAATCCCGAGGGGAACCGCGATGAGAAGTGCGACGACCATCGAGGCCCCCGCGAGAAGGAAGGTCGCGGGAATCCGCCGCAGGATCTCGCGCAGCACCGGCTCCCGGCTCCGGAAGGAGGTTCCCAGGTCCCCCTTCGAAAGCCCGAGGAGGAACTCCCCGTACTGGACGGCCACGGGGCGGTCGAGGTGAAGATCCCTGCGCAGTTCCTCCTTCTGCGCCGCGAGGGCGCTCTCGCCCAGCATGATATCGACGGGATCGCCGGGGATCAGGTGAATGAGGAGAAAGACGACCGTTACGACGCCAAGGACGACGGGGATCATCTGCCGCAGGCGGGAGAAAAGATATCCCCTCATTTCCCCTCTCCCTTCTCCCCCAGGATGACCATTTCCTTCACGGAGGTGTAATTTTCATCGGGGGTAATCACGAAGCCTGAGAGCCGCCGGTCCCTGACGAGAATGTTCCGGTTGATCCAGAGGGGAAAAACGGGCAGGTCGCGGGCGAGGAGGACCTGCACCTTTTTATAGAGTCCCTTCCTTTTTTCCCGCGACGGTTCCCGTCGGCCCTCCTCCACCAGCCTGTCGACATCGGGGTTCCGGTAGCCCCCCCGGTTGGCTCCCCTCGGGGGGAACTGCCCCGAGTGGAAGGCATAGTGGTAGATGTCCGGGTCCAGGATACCGACCCAGGTGAGGGCGTACAGCTGGAAGTTCCCCTTCTTGATGTCCGAGAAGAAAGTTCCCCACTCGAAGGACTGGACTTCCACGGCGATCCCGACCTTTCGCAGCTGCTCCTGGATGACGGTCGCGATCTGCCGCCGCAACTCGTTCTGGGAGGTCTTGTACGTCAGACGGAAGCGGGGCTTCGGGCCGTCCCCGTCCGGGTCGCGGTAGCCGGCCTCGTCCAGAAGGCGCATGGCCGCGAAAGGATCGTGGCGCACGGGGGGGATTCCGTCGGCGTGGGCCCAGAAGGCCGGCGCAAGGATGGAGTCGGCCAGGTCCGCATGCCCCTTCCACAATGTCCTGACGATCGCCTCCCGGTCGATGGCGAAGGCGATGGCCCGTCGCACGCGATGGTCGGACAGGACCGTGTCCCGGAGGTTGAACCCGAGATAGGACGCGTTGCTCCCGGGTGCTTCCTCCATCACCAGGTTCCCGTTTTCGAGGGCGGGGGGGATCAGGTCGGGATCCACTCCGTTCAGGACGAAGTTGACGCTCCCTTTCTTGAGCTCGAGGAACCGCACGTTGCTGTCGGGGAGGAACTTGACCACCACCCGCTCGATCCCCGGAGCCCCGCCGTGGTACCCCTCGTACCGGGAAAGCCGGATCGCGGTGTCCTGCTGGAAGTCGTCCACCCGGTAGGGGCCTGCCCCTATCGGGGGGGAGTACCCCGTGGCCCGTGACCCGTCCGGGACGATTCCCCGCACCAACCCGGTCAGGAACGGGGCAAACGGTTCGGAAAGATGGAATACCACCGTGCGGGAGTCGGGAGTGGCGATCGCGCGGATCTTTTCGTATGTCGCGCGATGGGGGGAGCGGTTCGCCGGGTCGAGAATCCATTCGAAGGTGTAGCGAACGTCCGCCGACGAAAGCCGTCTCCCGTCGTGGAACCGCAAGCCGTCGCGGATACGGACGACGATCTCGGTGGGAGATCTTTCCTCCCATCGTTCCGCAAGATCCGGCACGGGGTTGCCCGCCGCGTCCATCCGGATCAGGGAGGCGTGTGTCATCTGCAGGATCTGGGCCCCGTATGCGTCGGTCGCAAGACGCGGGTCGATGTTGGACGGGGCGCCCGGTAAGGCGATGACCAGTGTTCCGTCTTCCACCGGCGGTTTCGGGGAACACCCGGACAGGAAAACAGCGGCGATCGACAGGATGAGAAGGGAGGAGGGAAAACGGTTTTTCACGTCGCCCATCGTATCACGCGGCACCCGGCCCGGTTTCCGGAGTAGTTCTTGTTCGTCTCTCTTTCGTGAATTATAATAGCCAGATGCACATTTCCCTGCTGAAGGTAACCACCTTCTTCTATCTGGCCGGGGCTATTCTCTACCTCTACTTCATCGTCACGCTGAAAGAGAGGGGGGCACGCCTTGGCCGCATGGCTCTCCTGATCGGCGTCATCCTCCACGTCGCAGGATTTGCCCTCCGGTACGCGACTGCGGGGTATACCCCCGTCACGAACCTGTTCGAGTCGCTCTCGTTTTTCGCGCTGTCGATCGCCTGCGTCTTCCTCGTCGTCGAGATCCGGTACAACATGCGGACCCTGGGCGCGTTCGTCGCCCCGCTTGCCTTCGTCTTCAGCATCTTCTCCGCGTTCCTGCCGGGGGAGGTCGCCGAACTGGCGCCTGCCCTCAACTCCTACTGGCTCCCGGTCCATGTCCTTCTTCTGTTCGTCGGGGACGCGGTCTTCGCCGTCGCGTTCGGGGCGGGGATCATGTACCTCCTGCAGGAGAAACAGGTCAAGCAAAAGAAAATGGGGGCGATCTTCAAGCGCCTGCCGTCCCTCGACGTCCTCGACGATATCAATTACCGGTGCCTGACAATCGGGTTTCCCCTCCTCACCATGGGAATCATCACGGGATCCATCTGGGCCGAGTACGCCTGGGGGTCCTACTGGAGCTGGGACCCGAAAGAGACGTGGTCGCTCATCACGTGGCTCCTCTACGCCGCGCTTCTTCACGGGAGGCTGACGGTGGGGTGGCGGGGACGCAAGGCGGCGATCCTCGCGATCGTCGGGTTTTGTGCCGTCCTCTTCACGTTCCTGGGGGTCAATCTCCTCCTGCCGGGCCTCCACACCTACTCCAGCCTGTCGCGGTGAGGGGGAGGACCGGGATTTCCCGATGGGACACATCGTCATCATAGGACTCAATCACCGGACCGCCCCCGTGGAAATCCGGGAGCGTCTCGCTTTTCCCTCGGAGGCGATCGGACATGCGCTCCGGGGTCTCCTCGAGAAGGAGTCTCTCAAGGAGGGCGTGATCCTGTCCACGTGCAACCGGGTCGAGATCTGCGCGCTGGCCAGCCAGGGGTTCGAAGGCACATCCGAAGCCAAGGAGTTCATGGCCGTCTACCACGGGATCCCTCTGGAGGAGTTGAACGGGTATCTTTACCATTACGAGGGAGACGAGGCGGTGAGGCACCTGTTCCGGGTGGGCAGCAGTCTGGACTCCATGGTGCTCGGCGAGCCGCAGATCCTCGGTCAGGTGAAGGACGCGTACGGCTACGCCGCGGAGTTCCGCACGATCGGGCCGATTCTCAACAAGTTCTTCGCAAAAACGTTCTCGGTGGCAAAGAGAGTGCGCACGGAGACCAAGGTGGCAAGCAGCGCCGTATCGGTCTCCTACGCCGCGGTCGAGCTGGCGCGAAAGATCTTCGGGGATCTTTCGGACAAGACCGTCCTGCTTATCGGAGCCGGGGAAATGTGCGAACTGGCGGCCCGGCACCTCATCTCCGCGGGCGTCAAGGGAATCATGGTGACCAACCGGACCTTCGAGCGCGCGGTAAAGCTCGCCGAGGAGTTCGATGGTATTCCGATCCGGTTCGAGGAGATTTCGGTCCACCTGAAGCGGGCCGACATCGTTCTGTCCTCCACGGGCGCTCCGCACTTCATCCTCCAGAGACAGGATGTCGAGGAGGTCATCCGGATCCGGAAAAACCGGCCGATGTTCTTCATCGACATGGCCGTTCCCCGTGATATCGATCCCGATGCGAACCAGGTAGACAACGTGTACGTCTATGACATCGACGACCTGAACAACGTCATCGAGACGAACCTGGAGGAGCGCCAGAGTGAGGCGTTGAAGGCCGAGGAAATCGTGAAGGAGGAGGTCCGGTCGTTCCGCCGATGGCTTGATGCGCAGCAGGCCACCCCCACCATCATCACCCTTCGCAGGAAGTACGAGGAGGTCAAGAACGCAGAGGTGGCCAAGGCGGTGTCGGCCTTCGGGGCGGACGATCCGAAGATGAGGAAGGTGGTGGAGTCCCTCGCCTCTTCGCTTCTCAACAAGATCCTCCACGCTCCGATCTCCTCGCTCAAGAAGGACGCCGACGGCCGAAACCAGATGGATCTCGTGTCGGTGGTCCGGGAGATCTTCGACCTGCCGGAAGGATCGGAACGGACCGGGACCGGGGACGCGGACGAAACCGGGGAGACCCCGCAGGAATAGGGTGCACAACATCAGGAGGAAGGTGGATTGGGCAAAACAAACCAGGTGATCCGTCTTGGCAGCCGGGGCAGCAAGCTCGCCCTGTGGCAGGCCGAGTTCATCCAGTTCGAGGTCGAGAAGAAGACGGGCAGAAAGGTCGAGATCACGAGGATCAAGACGACGGGGGACATGATCCTCGATGTCCCGCTTGCCAAGGTCGGTGGAAAAGGACTGTTCGTCAAGGAGATCGAGGAGGCGTTGCTATCCGGGGGCATCGATCTCGCGGTCCACTCGATGAAGGACGTTCCCACGGATCTGCCCGACAGGCTTGCGATTGTTGCCATTACAAGCCGGGAGGATCCGCGGGACGCCTTCCTGTCCGTGAAGTACCGGAAGTTCGAGGAGCTTCCACAGGGGGCGAAGTTGGGGACGAGCTCCCTGCGCAGGCAGACCCAGCTTCTCGGGCTTCGACCCGATCTTTCGGTGGAGACTCTCCGCGGGAACCTCGACACCCGCATCCGGAAGATGGAAGAAGGCCGCTACGACGCCATTATCCTCGCGGCGGCGGGGCTTCGGCGCCTGGGATGGGAGGCGAAGATTGCCGAGTACCTCCCCGAGGAGATGTCGCTACCCGCCATCGGGCAAGGGGCCCTGGGGATCGAGATCCGCATCGATGACCCGGATACCCGGGAGGCGGTCTCGTTCCTGAACGACCGGGACACCGCGTTCGCGGTTCGCGCCGAGCGGGGGTTTCTGAAGCGACTCGAGGGGGGGTGCCAGGTCCCGATCGCCTCTTACGGACGTACGGAAGGGGACAGCATCTTCCTCAAGGGGATGGTGGGGCGCCCCGACGGGTCCGAGATCATCCGCGGCAGCGCCAGGGGGAGCGTCGAAGGCCCGGAGGCGCTGGGGGTAAGCCTTGCCGAGCAGTTGCTCGCCCGCGGCGCGAAGGAGATCCTGGACGAAGTGTACCGGGCGGCAGGGAATTAGCTGCCATGTCTCTCCGGGGAAAAAGGATCCTGGTGACGCGGGGAGAGGGGCAGGCGGAAGAGTTTTCCGCGGTCATCCGGAAGCGGGGGGGAGTACCGGTGATTTTCCCCACGGTCCGGCTGGTCCCCCCCGACGACGCCGGCCCTCTGGACGAGGCTATCGCCCGCCTGGAGGCGTTCGACGGGGTTCTTTTCACAAGTGCCAACGCGGCCCGGTTCTTCTTCGAGCACGCGGAAAAACGGGGAGTCCGGAAGATTCCCGGGGGGATCCGGATCGCCTCCGTGGGCCCCGGCACGACCCGGGAGCTTGCGCGGCACGGCTCCCCCGTACATCTCACGGCGGAAAAGCATACCGCGGAAGGGTTGGTGGAGGCGCTGGCCGATGAAGGATTCGCAGGGAAGCGGTTCCTCCTTCCCCGCGCACAGGATGGCCGCGAGGTCATTCCCGAGGAGATAAGCCGAAGGGGAGGGACGGTGGACATTGTGACGGTGTACCGGAACGGTCTGCCCCCGAGAGACGAGAAGGCCGCCGGGGAGATCGGGGAGAGCCCTCCCGACGTGTGCACTTTCGCGTCCCCTTCGGCGTTCCGAAACTTCTTTCTCCTGCTGGGGGAGGAATGCGCCGCATCCGTTCTTTCCCGGAGCAGGATCGCCGTGATCGGAGACGTGACCGCAAGAGCCGTGAGGGAAAGGAACTACCCCGTGGACATCATGCCCGAAACATTCACATTGGCCGGGATGCTGGAGGCGATCGATGCGCACTTTGCCTCCCCTTCCCGAGGAGGGGAGGCTCCATGACGTATCCTGAACACCGCCCCAGGAGGCTTCGCAGGAACGAGGGAATCCGCCGCATGGTCCGGGAGACGAAGCTCTCGGTGGACGACCTGATCTACCCCCTCTTCGCCGCCGCCGGGAGGAAGATCCGGAAGGAGATCCCCTCGATGCCCGGAGTCTTCCAGATGAGCGTGGAGAACCTCGTGAAGGAGGTCAGGGTGGTCCAGGCCTTGAGGATTCCCGCCGTCCTTCTTTTCGGCATCCCCGCGAAGAAGGACGCCGTGGGGTCGGACGCCTGTTCCGACGACGGGATCATTCAGACGGCCGTCCGGGCGATCAAGGACGCCGTGCCCGACATCCAGGTCATCACCGACGTCTGCTTCTGCGAATACACCGACCACGGACATTGCGGGATCCTCACCCGGGAGGGCGAAGTGGACAACGACGCAACGCTTGACGTCCTGGCCCGCAGCGCAGTGACGCACGCCCGGGCCGGGGCGGACATGGTGGCTCCCTCCGACATGATGGACGGGAGGGTGGCGGCCATCCGGGCGGCGCTGGACGAGGAGGGATACCAGGGAATTCCCATCATGTCGTACGCCGCCAAGTACGCGAGCGGGTTCTACGGCCCCTTCCGGGATGCGGCGGAGAGCACCCCGCAGTTCGGGGACCGCAGGTCGTACCAGATGGATCCCCCTAACGCACGGGAGGCGATCCGGGAGGTGGCCCTGGACATCCAGGAGGGAGCGGACATCGTCATGGTCAAGCCTGCACTCGCCTACCTCGACGTTATCTGCCGCGTCCGCGACGCCTTCGATCTGCCGGTGGCGGCCTACAATGTCAGCGGAGAGTACTCGATTGTGAAGGCCGGGGAGAAGCTTGGTTGGGTCGACGGCGGCCGGTTGATGATGGAGATCCTGGTGTCGATCAAGCGGGCAGGGGCCGACCTGATCCTGACGTACGCCGCCAAGGAGGCGGCGAAGGCCCTCGAGGAGTGACCGAGATGCCGGAACCGAAAGACGCCCTCTACAAGGTTGTCGAGATTTCGAGAGTCTTCGACGAGGAGATCGAGGCGGAACTCAATCGCTGGACCGCGGAAGGGTTCCGGTTCGAATCGATCCACTTCGTGACCCAGCCCGGGAACCGCAGGCCTTCGATGGCGTTCCTGTTCTTTTCCAGGGGGGCAGGGGAAGGAGGGGGTAAAACCTGATGTGCGACGGGTTCCCGGGAGGGCGCAGCCCGGGGAAGTGGCTGACGGGACTACAAGGTCGTCCGTGGCGACCGGGAACCGATGAATTTCCAGTTCGCAGAGACGCTGGTGATGGATTACCAGCGGGCCGAAGATGACGTCCCTTTATCTGATTGACGGGCACAATGTTCTCTACCGCACCTTCTTCGGTCTGCCGCGGCTCTCTGCGCCGGACGGCACGCCGACCAACGTCGTACTGGGGACCACGAGAATCCTCCTGAAGATCCTCCGGGAGGAGAAGCCTTACGCCATCGCTGCCGTTTTCGATTCCCCCGAGCCCACCCTCCGGCACACGATCTTCCCGGAGTACAAGGCGAACCGGCTCAAGGTTCCCGAGGAGCTCCTCGCCCAGGTGCCGGTGGTGAAGGAAGTCATCGACGCCCTTGGGGTACCGAGGATCGAGGTGCCGGGTGCGGAAGCGGACGACATCATCGGCACCCTTTCCCGGCTGGCCGAGGAGAAAGGACTGGAGGTCGTCATCATCTCCTCCGACAAGGACCTCTACCAGCTGGTGTCTCCAAAGGTCCGCATCCGGGACGGCATGAAGGAAAAAGCGGTGGGGGTGGAGGAGGTCCGCGAAACCTTCGGAGTGGGGCCCGGCCAGGTCGTGGAGCTGCTCGCTCTCGCGGGAGATCCCTCCGACAACATCCCCGGCGTCCCCGGTATCGGGGAGAAGACCGCCTTCGGGCTGATCCGGGAGTTCGGGACGGTGGAAAACCTTCTCGCCAATACAGATAAGCTCAAGGGAAAACAGAGGGAAAAGATCGAACAGAATGTGGAGATGGCCAGGCTCTGCAGGCGGTTGGTGGAAATCGACAGGAACGTTCCCCTCCCGACGGGGATCGATGACCTCATCCCCCGCGGGATTCACCCGGAAAGAGCGCCGCTTCTTTTCCGGAAGCTCGGGTTCCGCAAACTCCTGGAGGAACTGGATGTTGCACCTGCGTCGTTGCCGTTCTCCGATTCCGAAACACGCCCCCTGCCCGAAGTGAGGCGGGCGGAGAGTGCCGGGGATCTCATCGACGCGATCGGGGCCTCTTCCCGGGCAGGCATCGCCGCATCGGGGGAAAAAGGGGAGAAGATCGCCGTGGCGGTGGCTGCCGGCGGAGTCTGGCTCCTCCCGGAGCGGGCCGTCCCGGATCTTGTCCGGAGGATCGGCGAGTCCGGCGGTTCTCTCTATCTGGTCGACGGAAAGGCTTTCCTCAGGCGGCACGGGGACGTCTCCGTTTCCGGAGGGGGCAAGGCGCTGTTCGATCTGCAGGTCGCCGCCTACCTTCTCGCCCCGGAGGAGGGGACGCCGACCTGGCCCAAGCTGTGCGACAGGTTCCTTCCCGGGCGCGAGGCGGAAGAGGGGGGGCACCCCGCGGCGCTGGCGGAGGACATCGCCGCGCTTGGGGAGATCCTCGAGAGAAGGCTCGCGGAGGCAGACCTCTCGGAGATCTTCCGGGATGTCGACATGCCGCTCTTGCCGGTCCTTTTCCGGATGGAGGAGAAGGGGATCCGGATCGACCCCGGAATTTTCGGAAAGCTGTCGGAGGAGCTTGCCGAGGGGACGCAGAAGATCGAGAAGAAGGTGGCGGCGATCGCAGGACCGGAGTTCAACATCAACTCCCCGAAGCAGCTCTCGTTCCTCCTGTTCGAGAAGCTCGGACTGCCGCCGGTCAAGAAGACGAAGACCGGCTACTCGACGGATGTGGAGGTGCTGGAGCGGCTTTCGGGGGCCCACGCGATCCCGGGCCTCGTTCTCGAATACAGGACGCTCGCGAAAATTCGGTCCACCTACGTGGAAGTCCTTCCCGGGATGGTGAATCCGCGGGACGGCCGCATCCACACGACCTTCCACCAGACACTGACCGCCACGGGCCGCCTCTCTTCCTCCGACCCCAACCTGCAGAACATCCCGGTGCGGGCCGACCTGGGGAGGAGGATCCGATCGGGGTTCGTGGCCGATCCGGGGTGCGTCTTCGTGGGCGCAGACTACTCCCAGGTGGAGCTTCGCCTTCTCGCCCACCTGTCGGGGGACGCCGAGCTCACGCGAAGGTTTCAGGAAGGGGAGGACATCCACGTCGCCACCGCCTGCGCCGTCTTCGGGGTGGCTCCTCCCGGAGTCACGCCCGAACTTCGCCGCAGGGCCAAGGTGATCAACTTCGGGATCCTGTACGGGATGAGCCCCTTCGGGCTTTCCCGGGAGCTCGGGATCGGCGGCAAGGAGGCAAAGCAGTACATCGATCAGTACTTCCGGCGTTACCCGGGTGTCTACCGGTATATCGAGGAACTCAAGGTACAGGCGAGAAAGGACGGATACGTCCACACCATCCTCGGCAGGCGGAGGTTTCTCCGGGACATCAACTCCCAGAACAGGGTTCTTCGGGAGGCAGCCGAGAGGATGGCGATCAACACGCCGATCCAGGGGAGCGCGGCCGACATCATCAAGTTGGCCATGATCCGGGTAGACCGGGAGTTCCGGGATCGCCAACTGCGCGCCGGGCTGGTCCTCCAGGTCCACGACGAACTCATCGTGGAAGGCCCCGAGACCGAGGCTCCCGAGGTCGAGCGACTCCTGACAGGCGCGATGGAGGGAGTGGTCTCCCTGTCGGTACCTCTCACCGTCTCCGTAAGCAGGGGAAAACATTGGGGGGAAATCCACTGATTCCAGGTCGCCGGGGGATGAATAGATCGCGGGGAAGCCGCGTCCTATGAGTGCGGACGATAAGGTGCACCAGCCGGACGAGGATCTGGTCAGGAGCGCGCTCGGCGGTGACGAGGGGGCATTTCGCGATTTGCTGGAGAAGTACAAAAGGCGGGCATACGGAGTGGCCCTGGGGATCGTGGGAGATCCGGACGAGGCCCAGGACGTCGTGCAGGACGCCTTCGTGAAAGCGTACTACAAGCTTTCGAACTTCCGGTTCGGGGCGAATTTCTACACCTGGTTCTACCGCATTCTGGTCAATCAGGCGATCGACCGGTGGAGGAAGACATCGAGGTCGCCCACGATTTCCTTCGATGAAACGTGGGTTTCGGGGGAGACGTCGGAACCCGAGGCCATGGTAACCCCGAAGACTCCCGAGGAACTGGCGAGGAACCGGGAACTCGCGGAGGGGCTCACCCGGGCGATCGCGGCCCTTCCGGAATACCACCGGACGGTCATCCTCCTCCGGGAAGTGGAGGGGATGGCATACGAGGAGATCGCCCGGGTACTGGATTGCTCGGTCGGAACCGTGATGTCGCGCCTCCATTACGCGCGGGCGAAACTGAAAGAGGCGCTCAAAGGATTCCGGGAAGGGTAGGGACTAGAGGATATGGAGTGCAGGGAAACGAGGCAGATGATCCAGGATCATATCGACGGGCAACTCCCGCCCCGCGTGTCGGAGAAGCTCCGCGAGCACCTCGGGGGGTGCGACCCGTGCGCCTCCGAGGAGGCGGAGCTAAGGGGTGTCGGGGATCTGCTCAGGCTTTGGTCCGCCGTACGCGTCGAGGAGAGGGAGCTTAAGCTTTCCGCCCTGTGGACCCGGGTCGGGGCCGGCATCGAGGAGCGGGGGAAGCCGTGGCTTGTTCCTCTTCTCCGCCGGTGGTTCTGGGTTCCGGCGGCCGCCGTGGTTGCGATTCTGACCCTTCTGTTCTATCCTTTGAATGGATCGAGGGCCCCGTTTCATCCGAAAAGTTTCGATGTTACGGTGGAATCGCTCGAATCCGACACGGCGACCGTTGCCCTGGTGGACAAAGGGGAGGATCTTCCACGGGTGATCTGGATTATCGAAAATGGGAATACCTGATCCGATGCCGGGAAGCCGTCTCCCGGCGATTGCATTCGTCGCTCTTATCCTTTTCGCACATACCGTTGTGGCATCCCCCGACGCTCCTGTCGCGATCGATGTGGGAGTCGTCGTTGCCTCCAACGAGGGAACCACGATGGACCCCGCGCTCTCCTCGATCCAGAACAAACTGCAGTCCATGTTCAATTACACCTCCTACCGAATGGTCGATCGCCTGAAGCGCACCCTTTCCGTGGGCGAGACCGGGGATTTCAGACTCCCCGGGAACCGTTCCATGCGCGCAACTCCCGTCCCCGCAAAGGAAAACAAGGTGAGGCTTGACGTCCAGATCATGGAGGGAGACCGCAACATCCTTTCCACAACGCTTGGCCTCACGCGGGGAGGGATGGTGCTCGTCGGCGGGCCCTCCCACCAGAAAGGTGTCCTGATTCTCATCATTTCCGCGGAATAGTCTCCTTTTTTGAATATCCGTTTTGCCGCCTCCGTCATATATGCAGAGAGTCAGGAAACTTTCCTTGGGGAATGCGGGTTACATCTATTGAACGAGAGTTTCTTAAGGTGAGGAGGAAGCGACGATGAAGAAACTGGTTGCGATAGCGGTTGCGGTGGCATTTCTGGCGGCGGTGGCTCCTTCTCCCGCTTTGGCCGGAGACAGTGAGTGGGCCACGGCCGGGAAGATCCTGACCGGGATCATCGGCGTGACGATTCTCGGAAACGCGATTGCGCACGCGAATGCGTACCCGCCCCCCGTGTACGCTCCGCGGGCGTATTATCCTCCCGAGGAAGTGTGGGTGCAGGGGTATCACGTGAGCCGGATCGAGAGACGGTGGGTTCCCGGCCATTGGGAAATCGAACGGAACGGGAGAAGGGTCGACGACGATGACAGGTACGGCACACGCCACAGGGGAAACGGGAAGCATCGTGCCCGCCGCATCTGGGTCCCCGGTTATTATCGGAATGTGGAAGTAAGCGGGTGGATTCCCGGCCACTGGGAAAGGCGTGGATAAGACCCGGGAGGGGGCCGGCCAGGAAACCGGTCACCTGCGACGTACACCCCCGGAGGGCACCCTGCCCCCGGGGGTTTTTTTCTCCCCCTCCTCCCTCCGGTCAGATTCTCACGGGCGATCCTTCCCGGACGGGGAGGGGAGGACCGGGAACAGGGGGCTAAAGACCTACGATCGGGAGAGACGGGGGAGGGCACCGGGCAGATCCCGGCGGCGCATCAGGGCATCCACGATCTGCTTTCCGGACTCGACGACCTCGATCAGGGCAAGGTTCTCGCGGGAGATCAAGCGCTGATTCTCGGCCTGACGGAAATAGGACAGGATCGGGTCGAACCAACTCCCGGTATTGGCAACGACGATCGGTCTTTCGTGCAGGCCGAGCTGCTTCCATGTGAGGATCTCAAAGAATTCGTCCAGCGTCCCGAAGCCGCCCGGAAGGACCGCGAAGGCATCCGCCCTCCGGCTCATCTCGATCTTCCGCTCGTGCATGGATCGCGTGACGATCATTTCCGTGAGGCCATCGTGGGCGAGTTCCGAAGTGCGGAGGAACTCCGGGATGACCCCGATGACCTTTCCCCCCCTGTCGAGGATGCGGTCCGCGAGTACTCCCATGAGTCCCACCGACCCTCCACCGTAGATCAGCGTGATGT
>DAOUUI010000197.1 GCA_030668225.1 Deltaproteobacteria bacterium | reverse complement strand
AGGAGTGTGGACCTTCAGCACCAGTTCCTGCGGAACGGGACCCGGCTCGTAGAGCCTGACCGTGTCGCTCTTTAAAATCGTGTCCAGGGCCATGGGAAAGTCGGCCAGCCGCGCGCCGACGGTCAGATAGCTGCGCCGGGACTAGGACGGATGATAGAAGATGCCCGTGGTTTTTTGCGTCATGACCGGGTACATTGTGTCCCGGCTTCTTACTTTTCCACGTTCATCCGGCTGATTTTCGCGCCCTCAAACGTCAGGTTGGCCATCAGTCCCTTCTGCCCGAACGCGAACCCGACGATGGGGTCCTTGATGTTCTCCGTGTCCAGGGCCCCTCCGACGCCGACCGATATCAGGGCGACCGAGCCGTCCACCCCGGCTTTCCACCCCTCGCTCTTGCGGAACTTGTCGAGCGCCTCCTGCTGTATGAAAAGGAGGATGATGGTCTTCGACTGGGCCCCGATCTGGAGACCGAAGGAGCCTGCCACGGTATTGTAGTAACCCACCGTTTTCCCCCCGATCCGCAGGGCTCCCTCGCCGTACTCCCCCCCGACCACGAAGCCCGCCTTGTAAACGCTCGGGAAGACGAGAACGCCCTTGGCGATTGCGAGCAGCTCCTTGGAACCTTTGATCTCCTTGGTAAAGCGCTCGAGGGCGACGTTCACGCTCACGTCGATCTCCCGGGCCGTTGCGGCATGGGCGCCCCCCGGCAAGAGGATGCCGAGCAGAAGCACCAGGAGAACGGAGAATGAGATGGCCGCAAGTCGCAGTCGGTCGATTGCCGGAACCTGTGATTTCATGGTCGGAATCTCCTCCTTTTGCCGCGATTTTATTTCGGATGTCCACCGGTTGGATTGGATTCGCGAAAACCTCCCGTCGAAAGACCGCGTCATCTATGGTTTCGCTGCGGTGACGATCATCCGGAAATTCATGAATCCGAAATCCCCCTTTTCCTGAAAGGGGGAAAAATCGTCGATGACGTCTATGCCATCATACCCGAGTCCGGACAGGAGAAGCCGCATCGAGTCCGGTTCGTAGATCCGGAGGGAATAGCGACTGTCTTTCATAAGCCCGCTCTTCTTGCTCAGGACCATCTCCCGGGTAATCACGATATCCCCCTCCAGGCTTCTGTTTCGGCAGACCACGACATCCTCGCCGACCTCGTGCCAGGCAAAGGGATGGAACCTGCTGCGGAGGGTCGCACCGTTCACGATGTCGAGGAACAGCCGGCCCCCGCTTTTCAGCAGGCGCATCGCCTCCGCAAGGATATCCCGGTCCCCGTCCGGTGACGGAATATATCCGAGAGAATTTCCGAGGACCAGGACACGGTCGAAGCGCTCCGGGGGAAGGCCGGTCTTCCTGGCGTCCCCCTGGAGAAACGTGATCTCCCTCCCCAGCCTGTCCGCCTCTTTCCTTCCCCGATCGATGAGAAACCGGGAAAAGTCGAAGACGGTGCAACGTTTATAGCCGCGGCGGCCCAGTTCCACGCTGTGCCTCCCGTGCCCTCCGCAAAGATCGAGGATTTCCTGTTCCGGAGAAAGAGGGATCAATTCCAGGAGGATATCGATTTCCCTGCGGGTCACATCGTCATCGCAGACCGATCGGGCGTCGGTCGTGAGGTAGATTTCGTCGAAGAGCTCCTTCCACCATTCCGGGTCGACGCGGAGACTCATGGCCCCTCCGGGTGAGCCCCGAAGCTGAAGAGCCCGTCCGACGCAAACACGGCGGGAGAACCTCCCCAGACCTGCGACCTGGCGATCGCGAGTTCCTCCTCCTCGATGTTTACGAACCGGTCGATTTCCCCCGCGTGCCACATCTTTTCGAGGGTCAGGCAATCGGACCAGACGGCAGCACAGTAGGCACGAAGGGCTTCGATGTGGCCGGGTTTCATCACTCTCGGGCGGAGAGCCATCTTGATCGGGCCGAGAAGGTAGGTGAACTTGTGGTCGAGGGCCATCTTTTCCTGCATCTGCACGACCTCGAGGAGATCCGCGTAGTCGATGGAGAGGATCGCTTCATTGATCCGGTCGACTGCCTCTCTCACCGTCATCTCCTGGCGCAGGATGGCAAGAGGCTGTACTCCCCCGCCGCTTCCGACGTTGGTGGGGACTCCGCCGTACCGGACGAGAAACCCGAAAACCCGCTGCGGGCCGAACAGGCACCGGAAATCGGTCTGGTAACGCACGAGCGTGGCTTCCTTCCTCTCCCTGTCCACGAAGGGATTGTCCTCCCCCCAGAGAGGAAGAGGAATCTTCTCCTGCACGATGTAGTCACCTGCCGAAAGCGCGATTCCTATCGCTTCCTCGACGTT
>DAOUUI010000090.1 GCA_030668225.1 Deltaproteobacteria bacterium | reverse complement strand
GGATGCGAGTCCGGGAGAAAGGAGAAGGTGTCCGATGAAGCAGCCTGGGAGCCCAGGCCCCCTGATGTTCGGGTTCGAGGGAAAGTCGTTGCCGGCCCGGCTGGCCCGGCGGCTTCGGGAAGGGACGGTGGGAGGGGTAATCCTTTTCTCGCGAAACGTGGAGACTCCCCGCCAGGTCCGTGACCTGTGCCGGGAGATCCGCGCCGCCGCCGGGAGGGGACGACCCGCCCCGCTCATCGCCATCGACCAGGAAGGGGGCAGGGTGATGCGCCTCACGGCACCGGGATTTACCCGCTTTCCCCCGGCCCGGTGCTACTCCCTGTTTTGCTGCCGTGCTTCGCGCGTTGCGGAGGCCGTCGGCGAGGCGATGGCCGGGGAACTTCGCGCCCTCGGGATCGACATCAACTTCGCCCCCGTCCTCGACGTCGACAGCAACCCGGAAAACCCCGTGATCGGGGACCGTGCTCTCTCCTCCGACCCGGAAATCACCGCGGAGCTCGGGATCGCCTTCATGCGCGGGACCCTTTCCGGCGGCGTTCTCCCCGTCGGGAAGCACTTCCCGGGCCACGGGCACACCGCTTCGGATTCCCACGCGGAACTTCCCGTTGTACGAAGCTCTCGGGTAACCCTCCGGAAGAGGGACCTCCATCCGTTCCGGCGCGCCATCCGGGCAGGGATTCCCGCCCTCATGTCCGCCCACGTGCTCTATCCCGCCCTGGACAGAGAGTTCCCCGCCACCCTGTCGGAAAAGATCCTCGGCGGCCTGTTGCGGAAGCAACTGCGGTTTCGCGGGGTGGTTTTTTCCGACGCTTTGGAGATGAAGGCGATCACGGGCCGGTTCGGGGTCGGCGACGCAGCCGTGCGGGCCGTTTCCGCCGGGTGCGACGTCGTCATGGTGTGCCGGGGGGAGAAGATCCAGGAGGAGGCCGTGGAGGCGATCGCGCGCGCGCATGCGGACGACAGGGAGTTCCGGAAATCCGTCGCGGCGTCTACTCGCCGGGTGTTCCGGCTTCGCCGGGCTCTTCCTCCGACGGGAGGTCCTTCCCCTGCCCATCGGGCGTCCCTGCGGCAGGTGGGGACGCGGAAGACCCGGGAGCTGTCCCGTCTTCTGTTCGATCACTGGGAAAGTAGCGGGCAAGCATCCCGGGGCGGTAGATCCGGTAATATTGGAGAAGGTTGAAGAACACTCTCCTGAGATAACCGCGCGTTTCCCGGTACGCCACCGTTTCCAGAAACATCGCCGGGTCCCCGTTCGCCCTCTTCCACCACCTGTCCACCGCCTTCTCCCCCGCATTGTACGCGGCGACGGCACGCACGTAATCGCCTTCGTACGCGGACATCAGGTGCGCGAAGTAGGCCGCTCCGAGGGCAACGTTCAGCTCCGGTTTCAGCAGGTCGTAGCGGCGAACCTTTCCTATCTTTTCCCTCCGGGCAACCTCAGCGGCCGTGCGGGGCATGAGCTGCATCAGCCCCACAGCCCCCGCCGGGGACAGGGCGTCGTATTGAAACAGGGATTCCTGCCGTATGATGGCGTGGAGCACGAGGGCGTCCACGCCGGACTTCTTCCCGTCACAATCGCCCAGGTATTGCGGCGCCAGCGGATACTGCAGCCGGTCGACAAGCCCTGGCTCGGACCCACCGGAAGGAAGACCGATCGTCTCGCCGATCGCTCCCCGCAGGTCGCCCGCCAGGTACCGGAACAGCCCGGGCGTCCCCCCGTCGGAAATCCCCGTCGCTTTCCGGACGGCGGCCCGGTCGACCCGTTCGGATTCCAGGATCGCGTACTCGACAAGCCCCAGCAGAATGAGGCGCTCCACCCGCCGAACCCTTTCCGCATCCTCTTTCGACCAGGGGGCGTCGCGGATCGTGTCCCAGAGTTTCTCCTTCTCTGCGGCGCATTGAGCGGTCTCCCCGCTGGAGGGGGCATTGAGCATTCCGAACGGGTCCCCGCCGAGACGCAAGCTTGAAAATATCGCGTAGGGTCCCGCGCCGGGGTCCGCCGCAAGCGTCCGGAGCAACGCGTCCCCCTGCTTTTGCTCCCCGGTTTCGGCCAAAGCCCTCGCCCTCCAGTACGCCCGCCGACCCCGCTCGACCGGAGACGACGCCTCTTTCTCCCCCGCCTCGAACGCCGCGATCGCTTCACCGTATCGCATCTGGCGGTAGAGCCCGAATGCGTGGCGAAATACCGACTCCCGGCGGACTTTCTGGTCCCTGGCCTCTCGCAACTTCCCGAACTGCTCCGTCGCCGTCTTCCAGTCCTCTTCCTCCTCCGCGATCCATGCCGCCTGGTACCGGGCCCGCTCCGCGGTCAAGGGCCTGGCCTCACCCTCCGCAATCTCGAGAAACATCCGGCGGGCTTCCGCGGTCCGGCCGGCCTTCCACTCCACCCTCGCGAAGAGATAATCGACCTCCGACCGTATCGAAGCCGGAGCGTCCTTTGGCGCACGACGGAGCAGGGCCCGTGCCCCGGAGGTGTCTCCCTGCTTCCTGAGGAACTCCCCGTAGTCGAGGAGGACGTCATAGTAACCGTCCGAGGGAGGAAACCTCTCCAGCGCTTCCTGAAAGACGGCACGGGCGCCCTCCTCCTCACCGGCGCGAAACAGGGCCTTGGCGTACCTGTCGTAGAAGGATACGGGAAGACCCCATTCCCACAGTTTCCCCCCCGCACGCCACCCCCATAATCGTTCCATCGACAGCAACGCACCTTCCTGCACCGTGTAGGAAGAGAAGTTTTCCAGGTGTGCTTCCGCGGCCTTCCTCTGCTCCTGGTCCTTCTTCTGTTGTTCCTCTCCCCGTTCCTCCCCTTTCTCTTCCCCCTTCTCCTCCCTCTCCTCCATGAGACGGGCGGCGATGTACCCCTCGGCCGCCGTCCGCCTGTCCCCCCTGACATTGCCCCGGGAAGAGCGGAAATACTTCCTCGCGGACGGTATGTCCCCCGCCTTCGCTGCGGCAAAGGCCAGTTCGTGCGCGAGGTACGGAATCAGGGGGGATTCCGGGAAGGTGGAGGTAAGCCGTTCGAGGGTCAACGCGGCCTCCTTCGGTTTCCCCTCCCGGGACAGGGCGACTCCCGTGAAGTACAGGACGTAATCCCCGAGGTCGTACTCGCCGGGGGTGATGCCGCCAAACGTTTCCCTCGCCTCGGCGAACTGCTCCTCGGACAGGAGCGTCCACCCTTCGCGGAACGTATTGTCCACGGAGGGCGTGGAATCTGCGTGGGCAAACGGGGAAAGGGAAAGGAGGAGGATAAGCGAGGCAAACAGTCGGACGCGGCGCAAAAGGTCATCCCCTGTCGAGAATCCGGAAACGGTTCCCGGTATGGTATTATCGCGGAAGTTTCGCCGAGAACTCAAGGAAGCGGCTAAAAAGATGGATTTCTCCCTGTCTACCCACCTTTTCGTTTTCCGGGAACTGGACGAATCCATCGTGTCGCTTTTCCCGCAGTTCGGGTTTTCCTTCGCCGAATTGTGGGCCATGCCGCCCCACTTCCCGTACGGCGATCCCGGCGCGTCTGAAAAGATCGCCTCTCTTCTCGCCCGGCACGAAGTACGGGTTGCAAGCCTCCACGCCCCGCTCTACCCCGACGTACGGAGCTACAAAAAGGACCGCTGGTACTCGCTGTCGTCGGAGGACGAACAACACCGCCGGCTGTCGGTTGGTGCCACCGCGGCGGCGGGAACATGGCTGGCGCGGAACGGCGGGGGGACTCTCGTCCTGCATGCCGGCTTCCCCACGGAGAACTGGTATCCGAAGAGGTGGGGAGCGTTCCTGGGGTCTCTGAACGAACTCCTCGTGGAGGTCCCCGGCAACGTGCGGTTCGCCGTGGAAAACACCCCGCTCCCCTCGGGACGGGTGGAGATCATCATGGATATCGCCGACCGGTACCCCGCGGACCGGGTCGGGGCGTGCCTCGACCTGGGCCACGCCAACATCGAGGACGGTGTCCGGAAGGCGATCCGGGAGTCGGCGCCCCGCCTCATCCACGTGCACGCCTCGGACAACCATGGCGAGCGGGACGACCACCTCGTCCCGGGACGCGGGTCGATTGCCTGGGACGAGGTATTCGCCGGGCTCCGGGAAATCGGCTTCACGGGGCCGTTTACCGTGGAATTGAGAGACTACACCAGGGGAGACGACCCACGGTACGGCAGTTTCGAGGAGATCCTTAGCGAGTGCTGCGGCGCGCTCAAGCAATTCGCCGGCGAGTGAAGATGACTCCGCAGGCAGACGAACAGACAATCGGGACAGCCCTTGCCGCGCACTTCCGCGCACCCGTCCAGGTGACCGGCCTCACGGAACTCGCGGGGGACGCCTCCACCCGCCGGTACTACCGTGTTCGGATGGCACCCGGTGCTCCCCTGCCCTCGCTCATCATGATGCGATACCCGGACGAGGTTCCCCCGGGAAGGGAACTCCCGTTCGTGAACGTACACCGGTACCTCCGGAAAGCGGGCGTCCCCGTGCCGGAGATCCACCTTGCCATGCCGGAGTCCAATCTCCTGTTCCTGGAAGACGCGGGTGACACGATGCTGGAAGGGGTCGTTCACTCCTCCCGTTCCACGGAAGAGGTCCTCCCGCTCTACGAGCGGTGCTTGGAGATCCTGGCCCGCATCCAGTGGGACGGGACGAGGGCGCTCGACGCGGATGCGATCCCGTCCCGTCTCGCTTTCGACGTGGATAAATTCGCCGGGGAAATAGACTTCTTTTTCGAGAACGCCGTCAGGAAATACGGGGGAATCGCCCTGTCGGAAACGGAAGAGCGCTCCCTCGAGGATCTGTTCCTCCCGTTCCTCGCGGAACTGGCGGCGCTCCCGCGCGTTCTCGTCCACCGCGATTACCACAGCAGGAACATCATGGTGATTCCCGGCGGGGAAGGGGATGCGGCCCCGGAGTTGCGGATCCTCGATTTCCAGGACGCCCGGATGGGAAATATCTATTACGACCTCTGCTCCCTCCTGCGGGACTCCTACGTGACGCTCCCCGACAAGGCGGTCGAGGAACTCGTTTACGTGTACCGGCACTGCACCCTCTCCCGGGTCAGGCAAATGGGAGGGGGGCCGGACGCCTTTTCGTACCTCCTCGACGTCTCCGCGCTGCAGAGGAACGTCAAGGCGATCGGTACGTTCGGGAACCAGGCCCACACTCTCGGGAAGAAACTCTACCTCCGGTTCATCCCGCCGACCGTAGCCCATCTCTCCGCGAACTTCGAACGGAACTCCCGGATGAAGCCACTGGCACGGAAACTCCTCCCGATTCTTTCCGAGCTCGCGGGAAAAGCGGCTTCCGAGGCACCGCCATGAAGGGGATGATCCTTGCCGCCGGGCTTGGGACCCGTCTGCGCCCGCTCTCCTATGAACTGCCCAAGCCCGTTGTTCCAGTACTGGGGCGCCCCCTGTGCACGTACAACATGGAGTTCCTCCGGCAAGCGGGCATCAAATCGTTCGTCATGAATCTCCACACGCATCCGAAACTCATCCAGCAGCGCGTAACTGGATGGGCGGGAAAGGGCATCCGCGTCGATTTCACCCTGGAGCCTGTCATCCTCGGCACGGGGGGAGGAATCTGGAATGCCCGGAAGTTCCTGAAGACCGGCACCTTCGTCACCGTGAACGGGGATACGGTCCTTTCCTTCCCCTTCGCTTCCGCACTCGCCTTCCACCGGAAAAAGAAAGCGCTGGCCACCCTGATCCTTTTCCCGGATCCCGCGAAGCGGTACACACCCGTATGGGTGGGAGAAGGGGAGCGGATCACCGGTTTCGGAAGAGAAGCCGGTGAGGGCGATCGATCCGGGTTCTATACGGGATGTCAGATCGTCGAACCCGAACTCCTCCACCAAATCCCGCCGGCCAGGACGTCGTGCATCATACGGGAGACCTATACCCCCCTCATCGATGCCGGGGCACCCGTCTTCGGGTTCCTCTCCTCGGGGCGTTTCCAGGAATTCGGCACACCGGCCGACTATCTGGAGGGAACCCTCGCCCTCCTGTCCGCGAAAAGGAAGGAGGCGGCTGCTCCTCCCTCTCCGGAAGATGGAGGCGTCACGGTCATCCCTCCCGTCTACATCTCTCCGAAGGCGAAAGTCGCCCCGGGAACACGGATCGGCCCCGGTGCCGTCATCGAGGAAGGGGCCACGGTCGCCGAAGGAGCATCGGTCACCCGGTCCATCCTCTGGCCGGGGGGCGTTCTTCCGGCAGGAGAAGAACTCGACGGCGCGATTCTCACCCCGCGTCGCCGCGTGCAGGTCGGGTGACCCCCCCTTAACACCACGTCCGGGCCCCCGGGCCGCGGTTCCGGACCGCGGCTCCTCTTCCCGAAAGGTGCAAGGTGCGTCCCTCCGACGGGACTTATCCTCTTCCCTGCATGTAGAAGGCGAAGGGGGGTGTTGCAGTTACAGGGATTTTATTCCGGCGGGTTTTTATCACAGGACCTTATCACAAGGATGAGTCGTTACTTCTTTTCCTTCTCCGCCGACTTCTTCTTGTCGGATGATTCGAGGTCCATGGGATCGACACGAAACTTTTCCATATAAGCGTCAGAGTCTGACTTCTTGAATATTATTTGTCGTCCATCCGGTCGATAGTAGACAATTTGAGAGAGCCGCCCCCTCAACCCTCTGCGTGACCGCCAGAGATAGGCAGCCGCAAGGGGAAGAGACAAATACCCGTCGCTTGAAGCGGTTATGTGACGGGGACGAATTTTTCGCTCATCCATGTTTTGCCCCTCGCTCTCCTTCAACGACCTCTCTCCTTATAGCGTTGCTTCATCTACAGCATGGGTCCAAACATGACGAGTTTGTCAACAATACGTCACCTGTTTTCACCTAGGGACACCTCCCATCGAAAAAATCAGGAACATCTCGAAGAGGGCCGCGAGGATGAACAACGGGAAAGCGACCTTGAAGAACATCCTGATCGCATGGATGACCTGGTTTCCAAAGCCCGTCATGTCCCGCTGTCGGATTCGCCTGGCGAACGTCACACCCAGCCATAGACCGTAGCCCGCCGTAAGGATAATTGCCGGGATCTCAAGAACCCCGTGAGGCAGTACAGCCCTTGCCGCCTGCACATACCCAACCTCCCCGGACGTTAACAGGTAGGCCACTCCCAGGATGTACCCGTTCGTTGCGACGGCAATCAAGGGAACGAGGCCGAACAGAATACCGGAAAGGAGCACGGCGAACGACTTGGCCGAGTTGTTAATCAAGATAAAGAAGAACATCTTCCCGGGAGACAATGTCAGGAATGGCTCAAAAGAATCCATGAGTGTGCCAAGCAGATCGATCTTCCCCGGTATCGGGGCAAGGAATCCTGCCAGGAACGCCGAAACGAAGAGAGCCGTGAGGGAAACGACATACCGAATAATGTTCCGTTCGGGCATGTTTCAACTTTACAGGATATTCTTGTGAGTGACTGAAGCGGAGAATCCGTTCTGCTTCCCCACAGCCGCGAGGTTTAAGCGTCCGGCACCTTATGATGACATGCTCATTCCCCGCAAAGCAGCCCCCATCAACTGTTTGAAAGAGGGGGAAAACAGGGGTTATTAACTACCCTGCATGTAGAAGGCGAGAACGGCGAGCAGAAACGTATACGGGGCGAACCGGAGGAACTTCCCCCGGGTGACGAGCCCTTCGACGAGCATCAGAGCGAGGTATCCCACGACAAACGCCAGGAGGAAACCCAGGGCGGAAGGGGCGAACCCGGGCAGCACCGACACCCCCCG
>DAOUUI010000056.1 GCA_030668225.1 Deltaproteobacteria bacterium | reverse complement strand
GGTGTAGGCAACGCGCAAGCCCGGAGGGAACATCTCCCCTCCGGGCTTTTCTCAACTGTTCGCTCACGTCTTCCGAAGCGCCTGGTCGAAGTCCTCCAGGATGTCCTCGCTTGCCTCGATACCCACGGAAACGCGCACCATGTCCGGGGTGATGCCGTTCTCCCTCCGTGATTCCTCGGTAAAGCTTATGTATTGGGACGACCAGGGGTGGATAACCAGTGTCTTGCAATCGCCCAGGTTGGCCAGATGATAGGCGAGTTTGACGTTCCGGATGAAGTCGAAACAGGCTTTCTCGTTTTCCAGTCCGAAGGTCAGCAGCCCACCGTACCCCTTCCCCTGGAACAGGGCCTTGGCCGCTTCGTGGTACGTGCTTTTCGCAAGGCCGGGGTAGTTCACCCATTTCACCTTCGGGTGCCGATCCAGGAACTCGGCCAGCTTCTCCGCATTGCTTAAATGCCGTTCCATCCGCAGCGCCAGCGTGTCCAGACCGATCAGCGTCAGGTACGACTGGAAAGGCGACTGGGTGGTGCCGAAGTTGATGTGGATCTCGCGCCAGACCTTGTCGATGAAGGCCCGCTTGCCCACGCGCTCTTTAAAAATCTTGAAATCCTGGTATTTATCCTCCGGCCAGTCGAATCGCCCGGCATCGATCACGACACCCCCCACGGCGGAGCCGTGCCCGTTCAAGTATTTGGTGGTGGAGCATATGAGGATGTCGGCCCCAAGCTCGAGGGGCTTGCAAAGGTAGGGCGTGGCCAGCGTGTTGTCCACGATCAGGGGGGCCCGGTTCGCGTGGGCCAGTTTGGCAAGTCCCCGGATATCGGGCACGTCCATCTTGGGATTGCCGATCGTCTCCACGAACAGGAGCTTGGTCTTGGGCGTCACCGCCTTTTCCCAGGCCGAGAGGTCGCCACTTTCGACCAGCTTGACATCGATCCCCAGCTTCCGAAGGACATTGTTGAAGAGCAGGAAGGTCGACATGAACAGGGAGTTTCCGGATACGATCTCGTCCCCGGCCCTGCAGATCGCGAGCACGGCATTGTTGATCGCGGCCATCCCGGAGCCGGTGACCACGGACTCGAGGCCGCCCGTAAGCAGAGTCATCCGTTTTTCCAGAGCCTGGTTCGTCGGATTGCGCAGCCGCTGGTAGATGAAGCCGGCCTTCTTGCCCGCGAACACGTCCGAGAGCTCCTCCGCCGTTTCGAACTGGTGGGAGGCACTCTGATAGATCGGCGTCAGCGTGGTGCTTTTCCACTCTCCGGGCGTCTGGGCACCGTGAATGACAAGAGTGTCAAACTTCCAAGTTTTTTCGGTCATATCCTCATCCCTCCGGGGGGTTTTTTCACCCGCCGTTTACGTTTTCCGAAGCGCCTGGTCCAGGTCTTCGAAGATGTCGTCGATATGCTCCAGCCCGACGGACAGCCGGACGAAGTCATCGGTCACCCCGGTATCCAGGCGTTCCTCCGAAGTCAGCTGCTGGTGCGTCGTCGACGCCGGGTGGATCACGAGACTCTTGGCGTCCCCGATGTTGGCCAGGTGGGAGTGGAGCTTCAGGTTGTCGATGAACTTCTTGCCCGCCTCCATCCCTCCCTTGATGCCGAACCCCAGGATCGCGCCGTACAGCTCCCGGTGATGGTACTTCTTCGCCAGGGCGTGCTGCGGGTGGTCGGGTAACCCCGGATAATTGATCCAGGTGACGTTCGGGTGCGTCGACAGAAAGTTGGCCACGGCCATCGCGTTCGTGCTGTGCCGCTCCATCCGCAGGGGAAGGGTCTCCACCCCCTGAAGGAAGAGGAAAGCGTTGAAGGGGGACATCGCCGGACCCAGATCCCGCAGGAGCTGCACGCGCGCCTTGATGATAAACGCGACGTTGCCCAGTTCCGGAAAGTTCCCGAAGACCTCCCAGTACCGGATCCCGTTGTAGGAGGGGTCCGGTTCCGTAAACTGCGGGAAGTTGCCGTTGCCCCAGTTAAATTTCCCGGAGTCGACGATAACCCCGCCAATGGAGGTTCCGTGCCCGCCGATGAACTTCGTCGTGGAGTGGATGATGACGTCGGCGCCGTGATCGAACGGCCGCAGGAGGTAGGGGGACGGCATCGTGTTGTCGATCACCAGCGGGATACCCGCCCCGTGGGCGATGTCGGCCACCGCGCGGTTGTCGAGTGTGTCAAGCTTCGGGTTTCCGATCGACTCGGCGAAGATCGCCTTGGTCTTCTTCGTGATCGCCTTGCGGAAATTCTCCGGGTCGGAGGGGTCGACGAACTTCACGCCGATCCCCATCTTGGGGAAGGTGTAGTGGAACAGGTTGTACGTCCCCCCGTACAGGGAGGCCGAGGAGAGGATCTCGTCCCCCGCGTTCGCGATGTTGAGCAGCGCGAGCGTCTCGGCCGCCTGGCCGGAGGCGACCGCAAGGGCGCCCGTTCCCCCCTCGAGCTGCGCAATCCGTTGCTCGAGGACGTCGGTGGTCGGGTTCATGATCCGGGTGTAGATGTTGCCGAACTCCTGGAGCCCGAACAGGCGCGCGGCGTGGGCCGTGTCGTGAAACACATACGACGTCGTCTGGTAGATCGGGACGGCCCTCGCGTTGGTTGCGGGGTCCGGCTTCTGCCCGCCGTGGAGGGCGATCGTTTCCGGTCGGTACGAATCCGCCATCGTATTGCTCCTTTCCCTGCTTATGGATATCGGAGCACGACCTCGAGCAAAAGGAAATGACGATAGATCCCATCGATATTATGGTCTATAGATTCCCCTGTCAACGGTTCGTTTCCTCGTTCCACCGCTCGAGGGCTTCGCCAACCGGTCCCCCCCGGGGCGGCGAAGCCTCGTCGCGTAGTATCCGCTTCGATGCGGATACCCGTCGTTTCAAGTGGTGTTCGTCGACCCCCCCCCGGATACGATGGTCTCTTCCCAGGTTACCGCGTTCGACGCTAAATAACGCCCCGGACTGATGCACAGGGAGTTCCTTTCGGGTCCGGAGCGTCCCTTCCGACGGCCATCACCGGTTCCCTCGATACGCCTCGTCGTGCCGGACGTGCAGGGTGACAAGGACGAGGGAAGGACCGTCGTTCAGGCACACCAGTGCCCGCGCGGACCTTAAGATCCGGATGGAGTAGAGTTGATTTCCCGTTTCCGGTTCGATGAACCCGTGCAACTTCTCGAAACGGAGCCCAGGATGGGACAGGAGTTGCCGGTACTCGATCTCCTGGAGGAGGCGCAACGTCTTTGCGGCGGCGGCGCGGATCGGACGCTCGGCGGCATGGACTGCCTCGCCGAAGGCGGGGCGGACCTCAATCCTCACCGGCCCACCGCCCGGCGAGCGCTTCCGCTTCCTCCTTCGTCTCCACAACCATCGACGGGCGGGGGTCCTTCAGGGAATCGGACACGGCCTTGCGATTCTCAGGCGTCCAAGCCCAGAGTTGGTGCTTCGGGATGGTCGCCACGGGCACGAGGACCAGGCGGCCGTCCGGAAGAATCTCCAGCTCCACAGCGTCTCCCGGCTTGAGGTTCGCATCTTTGGGGATCGTGATCCGCTTTCTCGAATCGACGTGCAGTAGCATCTTCAAGCCCTCCTCACCCCAAAGGATACACCCAAAATGGGTAATGGTGCAATACCCATTATTCCCATGCACCACCCGCAAAAGGTTATTGGGAACATCCCTTTGCTTTGCGACTACGGGATAAACGTGCGGGAGGAACCGGGAAGGGCCGCGGAACCTGCTGAGGCGTGGGCGTAATGCGGTGGAACGGATGCTCCTCCCAGCGGACAAGTGGAAACATGACACAGCAATTCTCCGATGATAATCTTACGTGTCCTATTTGGGGGGGGCACTGTTTTATATTATTCGCGTGGTACCCATATGCAAGGGGATTAGTGCGCTTCGTTAATGCCAAGGAGATGTATTAGCGGTTGTGCCCCAGCTCCCTACGCCCTTTCGAAGAGCCCGGCGGCACCCATGCCGCCGCCGATGCACATGGTGACAAGCCCCAAGCTAGCCTCGCGGCGCTTCATCTCGTGGAGCAGCGTCGCGGTAAGCTTTGCGCCCGTGCACCCCAGGGGATGGCCCAGCGCGATCGCCCCCCCGTTCACGTTCACCCTGTCGGAGTCCAGGCCCAGTTCCCGGATGACGGGGAGCGACTGGGCGGCGAACGCTTCGTTCAGTTCGACCAGGTCGATCCGCGTCAGCTTGATCCGCAACTTCTTCAGGAGCTTCGGCACGGCCGCAACCGGCCCGATCCCCATGATCTCGGGCGGCACACCCGCAACGGCAAACCCAAGGAAACGGGCCAGGGGCTCGGCGTGCAAGGCTTTCATTGCCTTCTCCGAGACGACCACGGCCGCCGCGGCCCCGTCGCTCATCTGCGAGGAGTTCCCCGCGGTGACGGTCCCCTTCGGATCGAAAGCGGGCTTGAGTTTCGCCAGCGCCTCGATCGTGGTGTCGGCGCGCGGCCCCTCGTCGACCTCGAAGACGATCTCCCGGGGGACGGGCCTCTCCCCGTCCTTCGCGGAGTATACGGTCGTCGTGACGGGCACGATCTCCTCCCGGAACTTCCCCTCCCGGTTCGCGGCAAGCGCCTTCATGTGGCTATTAAAAGCGAAGACATCCTGGTCCTCCCGGGTGACCATGTACTTGCGGACCACCTGCTCCGCGGTGAGCCCCATCGGCATGAAGACCTCGGGACGCTCCTCGACGATCCCGGGGTTGAAGGACGGCTTGTTTCCCCCCATCGGGACCATCGTCATCGACTCGGTGCCGCCGGCCACGATGATGTCGGCGAAACCTGCCATGATCCGCTCCGCCGCCATCGCGATCGACTGCAGGCCCGAGGAACAGAACCGGTTGATCGTCATCCCCGGGACCGAGTCCGGCAGCCCCGCTTTCAGGGCGCAGATCCTCGCCACGTTCATCCCCTGCTCGCCCTCCGGCATGGCACACCCGAGGATGACGTCGTCCACCTGTCCCAGCTCCAGGTTCTTCACCCGTTCGATCGCCCCGCGGACCGCAATGGTTCCCAGGTCGTCCGGCCGGGTGTCCTTCAGGCTCCCGCGGTACGCTCTGCCGACCGCCGTGCGAACTGCGGAGAGGATGTATGCCTTTGCCATCGGAAATCCTCCTTGCGATAGGGCGCCCCGGGGTCCCCCCCCTAATTGCGCAGCGGCTTCCCTTTCATCAACATGTGTTGGATGCGGGCCTGGGTCTTTTCCTCTCCGCACAGCGAAAGGAACGCCTCCCGCTCCAGGTCCAGGAGATCCTGCTCGGAGAGCCTCGTGCCCCGCGGGATATCTCCGCCCGTCATCACGAAGGCGATCTTTCGCCCGATCTGTTCGTCGTACTCGCTGATATGCCCGGCCACTTTCATCGCGTAGAGCGCGTAGGCGAAGGTGGAGAACTCCGACCTGCCGGGAAGGGCGATGTCCGTCCGCGGGCGGGGCATCTCGTACCCTTCCCGGTTCATGGCAAGGACGACGTTCTTCGCCTCCTGGATGAGGAAATCGCGCTGGATCGAGATCCTGTCCCACGGGCGCAGGAACCCCAGCTCCCTCGCCTCCTTCGCCGACGTTGCGACCTTCGCCATCCCGATCGTCTCGAACGCCTTCCGGAGAAAGGGGAGCGGGTCGGCCGACACCCCGTCCGGGATCCCCTCGAGGCTTCGAATCACCATCTCCTTCGTGCCCCCTCCCGCCGGCAGAACCCCGACGCCCACTTCCACGAGTCCCATGTACGTCTCGGCGGCCGCACGGATCCGGTCCGCCCCCAGGCAGATCTCGGTTCCGCCCCCCAGGGTCATCCCCGCCGGGGCGGCCACGACGGGCTTTTCGGAGTAGCGAAGCCGCATGCAGGCGTTCTGCAGCTCCCGGACCATCCTCTCGATGTTTTCGAAGTTCTTGTTCTGCGCCTCCAGGAAGACGAGCATCAGGTTCGCGCCGACACAGAAATTTTCCGCGTGGTTGGCGATCACCATCCCGGCGAAATCCTTTTCCGCAAGCGCGACACCCTCGTTCATCATCGAGACGATGTCGCCGTCGATCGTGTTCATTTTGGTATGGAACTCGAGGCACAGGACCCCGTCTCCGATATCGACCAGCGTGGCCCCCTGGTTTCCTTTCACCACCTTGTTCCGCTCTTTCAGGGCCGGCAGGAAGATGATGTCGGGGGAAACGGGGACGGGGACGTATGCCCCGCTGGCGAAATCGAAACACTCGAGGATGCCGTCACGCCTGCGGTAGAACGTCGGGTTTCCGCCGGCGAGCATCTTCTCCACGCTTTCCGGGATCTCCTTTCCCTCCTTGCGCATCCGGGCTACCGAGTCCTTAACGCCGATGGCGTCCCACGTCTCGAAGGGGCCGAGCGTCCAGTTGAACCCCCACTTGATCGCGTTGTCGATGTTCACGACGTCGCCGGCGATCTCGGGGATCCGTCTGGCCGAATACAGAAGGGACTCGGAGAGGACCTTCCAGGCGTAGCCGGCAGCCTTGTCGTCTCCTGCGATCACCTTCCTGATCCTCGCCCCCACGTCGTCCTCCCCCTTCGCGGCGTCGAGCGACGGGTAGCTGACCTTCGTGGTCGGCCGGTAGTCGAGCGCCTGGTAGTCGAGGACGAACATCTTCTTCTCCTCGCCCTTCCCTTCCATCTTGAAAAAACCGCCCTTGGCCTTCCGGCCAAGCCACCCACGCGCGACCATCTCGCTCACGAACGGCGGAGGGAGGAATGTCTCCCGCTGGGGATCGTCGGGGAGGTTGCTGTACACGTTGTCGGAAACGTGAAGGAGAGTGTCGATCCCGACGAGGTCGGCCGTGCCGTACGCCGCGGACTTCGGCCGCCCCATCGCCGGGCCCAGAACCTTGTCCACCTCCTCGATCGAGAGGCCGTCCTCCATCATCGCGTGCATCGCGTACATCATCGCGAAGACACCGATGCGGTTGCAGATGAAGTTGGGGGTGTCCTTCCCGTAGACGATCCCCTTTCCGAGCTTCCGTTCCCCGAAGTCGGCGACGCCCCGCAGGATCCCGGGATCGGTGTCCTCGCCGGGAACGAGTTCGAGGAGCTTCATGTACCGGACGGGGTTGAAGAAATGGGTCACGAGGAAGTGTTTCCGAAACTCCTTCGAACGCCCCTCCGTCATCTGGGAGATCGCGATCCCGGAGGTGTTGGAGGTGACGACCGTGCCGGGCTTCCAGACCGCCTCGATCCGGTCGTAGAGCGCCTTCTTGATGGCGAGATTTTCCGTAACCACCTCGACGATCCAGTCGCACTCCGCAGCCTCCGGGAGGTCGTCGTCGAAGTTCCCGATCGAGATGAGACCGATGTCCTTCTGCGAGTAGAGGAGCGCAGGCCGGCTCTTCCGGATCCCCGCAAGCCCCTTTGCGGCAAACCGGTTGCGAAAGGCGGGATCTTTCTCCGTCAGCCCCCGCTTCCTGTCCTCGTCGGACAGGGTCGGGGGGACAATATCCAGCATGAGGCTCCGAATTCCGGCATTGGCCAGATGGGCCGCGATCCCCGATCCCATGACGCCTGCCCCCAGCACGGCAACCCGGCGGATTTTCGGAAACATGGATTCCACCTCCCGGAAGGAAATGCGGTTCGGCGCAAAGAGAAAATGAATGGCGATTCAGTTACAAGATAGGAATAACGCAAAGCCTCCCTGCCTGTCAAGGGGTGCGGGGTCCTTAGGTTTATTGTGCGATTGCCCGTCCCGTTTATTTATGGAAAGACCAGGGGGAGCACCTCCTTTTCCGGCCCTTTTCCCGGGGAAGGTTTCGCGATGAGGCTTCTTCCGGTGAGCACGAGGATGCCCGCCACAGACAGGAATCCCATGAGGGAGAAAAGGGAATCGGAGTTGGACTGAAGTTCTGTACGGACAAACGTTCCCACGCTGGGAGTCGGCATGGCGAGCGTACCCATGACCAGCGGCCCCTGCCACGCCAACCGGTCTGCCGGGACCGAAAAGACTACTGTCCCGAAGATGACAAGGAGCGACGCCGCGAAAACCGCTTTCTCCCAGGATTTCCAATTCCTTGATCGGTTTTTCATGTCGCTCTCCTTCGGGTAGGCAGGGTCACGATCACCTTGAGCCTGCTTCTTGGATGGTCGAAACAGGAAATATATTCATTAAGGGTAAAGATTTTTTTCTGCCGGCGGATCCAGGCCCCCCCGGAAAGGAACCCCCGTGAGCACCCGTTGTCGAATGCTCCCTCCTGGGGGAAAATGAATCCGTGCGAGGAATCTACATCCATGTTCCGTTCTGCGTGCGGAAATGCTCCTACTGTGACTTCTATTCTGTGGAAACCTCCTCCCACACCAAGAACGAGTTCCCCGATCTGCTCGCGCGGGAGATGGACCTGTTCCGGGACCGGTTCCCGGAGGATGCCAGGGCGGCGGCCGACACCGTCTACTTCGGTGGCGGAACGCCCACCGTGCTCGCCCCCGAGGCGTTGTGCGGGCTCCTCGCCACGATCCGGGATCGCTTCCCGGTCGCCCCCGGCGCAGAGGTCACGGCAGAGACGAACCCGGGAACCGTCTCCACGGAGGATTTGCGGACGCTGCGGAAAGGGGGATTCACGCGCATCAGCGTCGGGGTGCAGTCCTTCTCCCCCACCATCCTGCGAACTCTGGGCCGGATCCACGGGGTGGAGGACGCCCGGAAAACGATCCGGGACGCAAGGTCGACGGGGTTTGACTCCCTCGGCATCGACCTCATTTTCGGCATCCCCGGGCAGACGTGCACGGACTGGGAGGAGGACCTGGAAAGGACGGTGGCCTCCCTTCCGGACCACGTCTCGGCTTACGCCCTCGCCCCGGAGACCGGCACTCCGCTCCACGCTTCGCTTTCCCGAGGAGAGCTTAAGATGCCCCCCGACGATGAGGTGGCGGAGATGTACAAGACGGCGCGCCGGACCTTGGCGAACGCGGGATACCGCCAGTACGAGATCTCCAACTTCGCCCGCCCCGGGCACGAGTCCCGCCACAACGTGAAGTACTGGAAGCGGGATGGGGTTACGGGGTTCGGGCCCTCCGCGCACGGGCTTCTCTTCCCCCCGGGGAGGGCGCCCCACGGTCTTCGTACCGCGACCCCCCCCTCGCTGGCGGAATACCGCAAAGGGATCCGGGAGGGGCGACTTCCCTGGGCGGACACGCTGGTGTGCGGCCCGGAGGAAGCCTGGAAGGAAGCACTCATCTTCGGTCTGCGCATGACGGAAGGGGTGGATCTGACGGAAATCGAAACGATCTCCGGGTCCCCCTTGCCGGACCCGTTGCGGGAGGCCGTGAACGAACTGGTGGACGGCGGAAAACTCCTGCGGGAGGAGGGCCGGCTCCGGCTCCCCGGGGAACTGCTCTTTGTCTCCAACGAAGTGTTGCAGCGGCTGGCCTGACCCGGCGGGAGGCCCCGGCACGAAAAAACCCTTACACCGCCGGCTTCGGCCCCCCGGGGGGCGGGATGGACCCGCAAGAGAACACCTTATTGTTCAGGCAGCGATCTTATATATATAATTGAACGGTTATGACATCCACGAAAAATGCCTCCCCGGCCACCGGGAACGGGCGGCGTTTCGCTCCGGGAATCCGCCTGAAGCTCATCGCGTTTATGCTCCCGCTGGTCTTCCTGCTGATCATCCTGATCGCGGCGGCGGTGACGAAAATCGCAAACGACGTCATCCAGCGCGACCTGCTGCAGCGAGGGGTGGGCATCTCCCGCGTGGTGGCACTTTCGTCGGGGTATTCGATCCTCTCGGGCGACCGGTTGGCCATGGACAGCCTCACCGCGGAAACAAAACAAAGCTCCGGCGACATCGAGTACGTCTCCATCCGGGATACCGAGGACATCGTTTTGGCGCACAGCCTGATCAAGGAGCGGGGGAATGCGTATTCCGCGCCCACACGGGAAAAAGCGCTGGGGACGTTCCTGGAAACCCGGGCCCTCGAGGTGGTTCGCGGGGACAAGAAAATGATCGAGTTTTCCACCCCCATCTTTTTCACGGGCAAGCGCATCGGCACCGTCTCGCTCGCCATCTCCCGGGACAGCATCCTTGCCGCACAGAGAAACATCCGGAGATCGATTGCCATCGCCGCCGCGGTGTTCCTGGGGATCGCCTTCCTGGGCACCTTCGCGATCGCATCGTTTATCACCATCCCCGTGAAAAAACTCTCCTCGGGAGTCATCGAACTCGCCAGCGGGGCCCCGTTCCACCCGATTCCATTCCGCTCGAGAGACGAACTGGGGGAGTTGACCCGGAATTTCAACCGGATGGCGGAGACGATCCTCTCCCAGAAGAACCGGCTGAGCCGGTACGCAAAGGATCTCGAGGAATCGTACATCGCCACCGTTCAAGTCCTCTCCGCCTCGATCGATGCCCGCGATCCTTACACGCTGGGGCATTCCACGCGGGTCTCCTTCCTTGCGTGCAAACTCGGCAGGAAGCTCGGTTGTTCCACGGAGGAGATCGAGCACCTCGAAAAGGCATGCCTCTTCCACGACGTCGGGAAGATCCGGACACCGGACGAAATCCTCCTCAAGGAACAGAGGCTCACCGCCATGGAGATCGGGGTGATGCAGAGGCACCCGGATAACGGGGCGGACATCCTCGGGATAGCGCCTTCTCTCCACCGGTACATCGCTGTGGTGAGATACCACCACGAATGGTATAACGGCAAAGGATATCCGGAGGGAAGGAAGGGATCGGAGATTCCGATCCACGCGCAGATCATCTCGCTCGCCGACGCGTTCGACGCCATGACCACGTCCCGCCCTTACCGGAAAGCGCTGACGGCAAGGGGGGCGATCGAGGAGATCCTCCGGTTCCGCGGCACCCAGTTCTCCCCGGAACTGACCGATGTTTTTGTCCGGATGGTGGAGGAAATGCCCCCGATGGAAGCGGTGAACGTCGAACCCGCAGGCTGGAAGGGAATGGCCCTTTGAACGATTCCGTTCGGTGCACGATCGCCGCCCTGGTTATCCTACTGGTCGGCAGTTGCGCCGCCAGGACGGTCCCGACGGCCCCTGAGACTCCTCCCCCGGTCGTCACACCTCCCCCGGTCGTCACGCCTCCCCCGGTCGTCATGCCTCCCCCGGCCGCCACGCCTCCCCCGACCGTTACGCCTCCCCCGGCCATCCCTTCTCCCGCGGACAACAACTACCTCGAAGGGCTTGCCATGAAGCAGCAGGGGAAATACGAACGGGCGCTGGAACTGTTTGCCGCCGCGTGGAAGAAAGAGCCGGGATACCCCGGCGTGGAAGAGAACTTCCCCGCCGCCCTGGAAGGGCTTAAGAAAAGCGGGGACGATGCGTATGAGCGGGGGAAACTGGGTGAGGCCGGGAAGCGGTGGGCGGCGACGATGCGGTATCTCTCCCACCCCGCACTCAAGGCGGGCAGCCCGACCATCTCGAAGGCGGGTCTCAAGGGGAGCATCGACAAGGTGTCCGGAATTCTCATGGAGGAAGGGCTTGCGGATTACCGGCAAGGCCGGCTCAAGGAGGCCATCGCCACCTGGCGTCAGATCCTCGCCTACGACCCTTCCCACGAAGAGGCGGCCAGGTCCGTGAAAACCGCCACCACGCAGCTTAAGAACCTGAAGAAGATCACCCCCCCGACACCCGGGAAGTAACCCGCCGGATCGCTTCCCGCGTCTATTCGGGGATCCGCGGCTCGCTGCGGTGCTTCCGGCTTTCGCTCAGGAAATAGAGAACCGGGACGGTCATCCGCGACAAGAGAAGCGACGCCACCTCCCCCGCCATGAGCGAGATCGCCAGCCCCTGGAAGATCGGGTCGAACAGGATGACCGACGCGCCGACGATCACGGCGGCGGCGGTGAGCATCATCGGGCGGAACCGGACCGCGCCTGCATCGATCACCGCCTGGTCCAGCGGCATCCCCTGCGCAAGGCGCAGCTCCACGAAGTCCACGAGGATGATCGAGTTGCGCACAACGATACCCGCGCCGGCGATAAAACCGATCATGGATGTCGCCGTGAAGAAT
>DAOUUI010000192.1 GCA_030668225.1 Deltaproteobacteria bacterium | reverse complement strand
TCGGCCTCCGCCTTCGCCTGGGCGATCTTCTGCTCCGCCTCGATCTTGATCCTTTCGAGGTCCCGCTGGGCCCTCAGCGCGAACTGCTCCGCCTCCTGTTTTGACTCGATGGCGTTCGTAAACTTCTTGGAGAAGCTGAAATCGATGACGGAGAACCCGTCGACATACAGGTTGTAAACGGCAAGCTTCTCTTTCAGGCTCTCCTTGATGGCCGTACTGACCTTTTCCCTTTCCCCGATGAGCTGGACCGCGGTGTATCTCGCGGTGACCGCCTTTACGGCCTCCTGGACGTTCGGGTCGATGATCCTTTCCTTAAACGCAGTACCGATGTTCTGATACACCCAGTTCGCCTTGTCCGGAATCACGTGGTAATTCAGGGCGATGACGGAAGTGATATCCTGCAGGTCCTTGCTCGCCGCTTCCGACCGGGTCTCGGACTTCTGGATTTTCACGTCTATCCTGGCGACCTTCTGCATGACGGGAATCATGATATGGAGACCTTCACCCAGCACATCGGGGGAAACGGCTCCGAAATTCAGCAAGACCCCCCGCTCGCCCGCATTGATTTTCACAAAGGGGTTCATGATGAGGAATATGAACAACAATCCCACCACTAAAGAAATAAGCCCCACTCGTTTGCCGGCCTCTTTCATTTTTCTTTTCATTTCGAATTCCTGCATCACGGCCTCCTGTCAGGGAATGGAATTTGCGAAATCTGCGGATAATTCGATCACGGGTCTTCACACCAAACGATCATTTTGAGTTGGGGAACAGGGCCATCGGGAGGGCGGAGCTGATTCCCGCGAAAATCCCAGCCATTGACCACTTCACGATAGGGTTGGGGCGGATTCGTGTCAAGAGGGGGGAAATTGGGGTACATTGGTAGAGTATGTTCTGTCCGGAATGCGAAGCCGAGTACGTTGAGGGAGTCCACGGGTGCCCCGACTGCAGGGTGCCGCTGGTGCCGGAACTGCCGCCGCCGCCGCAGCTTGAGTACGTCGAATACGTCACCGTGCTGAAAACGGGAAACCCCATCGTCCTCGCGATGGTGAAATCGATCCTTACGTCCGCCGAGATCCGCCATTACGTGAAAGGCGAGGTGCTGCAGGAGCTGTTTCGCGTCGGCACGGCGGAGATCCAGGTCGGGAGGGACGACGAGCCGGAGGCGAGAAATCTCCTGAGAGAGTTCAAGCTCGGCACCGGGGGGACCGGCTGACGATGCGTCGGAGAAAGCAGTCAGCCGAGGAAATCCGCAAGCTCCGGGACCTGGAAACCGACTTCCCGTAGCCGGGTCTTCACGGTCGCGACGTCGATCGTCCCGATCCTGAGGAACGCCGCGAACTCCTCCCCGAAGGGGGACAGCACCAGGCTCCGGATCTCGATCTTCATACCCCCCAGCGTCTGGATCAGCCGAAGGAGAAAGGTCACGTCCCGGGGCAGGATCACCTCGATCCGGACCCCTCCGACACCCTCGATGCGGAGAGTGTCGATGAACGCGGCGAGAATGTCCGCCTTGGTGATGATCCCCACCAGCTTCCGCCCTTCCACCACCGGGAGAGCTCCGAACCGCCTTTCGTGCAGGATCAGCAGCGCGTCCTCGATCGTGTCCTCTGGACTCATGGTAATCATGTCGCGGGTCATGATCTCTTCGATGAGCCCGGTCCTCCGGTATACCGTACCCCCCTCGTTGATCTTTTCCTCCCTGAGAACCCATTTCCGGAGATCCGTGTCCGAGACGATTCCCACGAGTTCTCCTCCCTCGACCACAGGGAGGTGATGAATCCTGTTTTCCTGGAGAACCCGGTTGGCGTCCCGAACCGTGTCTTTCGGGGACATCGCGATGACCTTTCTCGTCATCCTTCTGCCGACGTACATGGCTTAGCTCCTTCCCTGGAGGGTCTTTATGTGGGCAATTGCCGATGACGTGAGGGAAGACCCGTTGTATCCGCCTTCGAGAACGGACACGATCCGCCCCTGGCAATACCTGTCGGCCATCTCGCAGATTCGCTGCGTCATGTGGGCAAACGATCGTTCCGTCAGCTCGAGGTCCGCGATGGGATCGTCCCTGTGCGCGTCGAACCCGGCGGAGACCATGATCAGGTCAGGCCGGAACGTTTCGATTTCCGGGATGATCTCCCGCTCGAAGAGGTCGAGGAACTCCCGGTCCGCCGTGTGGGGCTTTACCGGGAGATTGAGAGTGAACCCGTACCCCTCCCCCTTCCCCTTCTCCATTCTCCTGCCTGTCCCGGGAAAGCAGAAGGTCGGGTGCTCGTGGATGCTGCAGAAATACGTGAGGGGATCCTCCTCGAATATCTCCTGGGTCCCGTTCCCGTGGTGGACGTCCCAGTCGAGGACGAAGATCTTTTCCACGCCGTAGACACCCCGGGCGTAAAGGGCTCCCACGGCGATGTTGTTGAGGAAGCAGAACCCCATGGCGGATTCTCTTCCGGCGTGGTGGCCGGGCGGCCTCACAGCGCAAAAGATATTGTCGACCCTTCCGTTCATCACC
>DAOUUI010000152.1 GCA_030668225.1 Deltaproteobacteria bacterium | reverse complement strand
GTGCTGCCGAAATGTCAAAGCTCTTTAGAAATGTCCTCTGATTGGACTCTTTAGAGATGTCCTCTATGTTTGCTCTTGTTGTTTTCGCCATTGGGCGGCGTTTTTGGCATTCCACGGTTTTCGCCACGGGTGATTTGGGGGTGGATGGTAGACCGGGATCCGCTTTGGTGTAGCCGCCATCTTGGGTTTCTCCGGCCTTCCCTCGATCGGGACGGCATCGAGGCGCCGATTTTTGAACCAGAGTTCCACCGTTCCGTCGAGCAAGGTTCGCACGGTCACCCGGCTCTTGGGCCGGGGAAGTACCCGGTTCTCCCGGCGGATCTGATACCAGCGGTTGTCGTGTCGCAGGGTGAAGTCGTTTTGCACGCACCGTTTTTCCTCCCAACAGAAGATCCCGGCCAGGGTTTCTCCCGCCGCAAGGGGCCGGTGGGCGTCACGGGAATCCGCGGGCGAGACGGCGAACCGCCGGTTGAGGTCTTCCACGAAGCCGTTTTGGAGCAAGGTGTTGGCCCCTTCGATCGTCTTGACCCTTTGCAGGGCCAGTTCCTTGGCAAACCGGTCCTGGAAGACGCCGTGCTTGCGCTCCACGCGGCCCTTGGCCTGGGGGGAGTGGGCCGTGATGATCTTGATCCCCAACTTCTTGCAGGCTCGCCCGAAGGCTGACAGCGGTTCCTCCCCGGCCAGGGTCTCCTCCAAGGTGGGCTCCCGGGGAGATTGGTAGATGGTGTGTTTGTCCGTGTAGAGCGCCAGGGGAACCCCGAAGCGCTCGATCCAACGCCACAACAGCCGCATTACCCCTTCCGTGCTCTCGTGTTCCAAAAGAAGGGAGAGGGTTCTCCCCGTGGCGTCGTCCACCATGTTCAACAGACACGCTCCCGGGAAGTCTTTGCCGAACCAGCGGTGGAGGCTCCCATCGAGTTGGACCAATTCCCCGAAGCGGGCCCGCCGCTGTCGGTAGGCGCGGTGCTTCACCCCCGGAGCGGGTCCTGCCCAGAGCCGCTCGGCGATGAGCCAGCGGCGCAGGGTCTCGTGATCCAGGACCAACCCTTCCTCCGCAAGCTTCTCACCCGCCAGGGTGGGGCCGAAGCCTTCGTATCGTTCCCGGTAGCGCCGGATTACCTTCTCCCGCAACGCGGCGGGCCTGGACCGGTTGGAGGGGCGGCCACGCCCCCGATGGATCAGTCCCGGATCCCCAAGGGCACAGAACCGCTTCCAGATCCGGCGGGCATGCCGATACGACACCCCCAGGCGGGTGGCAGCTCCCCGGATGTTCATGCGGCCCTCGCGAATTCCTTCCAGCACCACCTTCCGGAGACGTTCCTTCTCGCTCATCAGCAGATGTCCTCCCATTGCCCCCTCCGCGTCGAAATCGCAAAGGGAAATTGTAGGGGGACATTCCTATCGAGTCAGCAGGGGGACATTATCATGGAGTTATGACAGTCGCGCTGCCGAAATTGACTTACTACGCCAGATTCATTAGCATATCTTGTTTACACTGCCCCAGGAGACCGTGCATGGAGGATTTCCCACGGATAAAGCGACTTCCGCCCTACGTTCTGTCCGTCGTGACGGATCTCAAGGCGAAGATGCGCAAGACAGGCGAGGATATCATCGATCTCGGGATGGGGAACCCTGACCTCCCGACGCCGAAACATATCGTCGACAAGCTGATCGAAGCCTCCAGGAACCCCCGCAACCACCGCTACTCCGCTTCGAGGGGGATTCCGAAGCTTCGGCTTGCCATCTGCAACTGGTACAAGCGGAAATACCACATAGAACTGGATCCGGACACCGAGGCGATCGCCACCATCGGGGCCAAGGAGGGGCTGTCCCACCTCGTTCTGGCGGTGATGGGGCCCGGCGACATCGCCCTCGTCCCGAACCCCACCTACCCGATCCACGCCTACTCCGTGATCATCGCAAATGCGGACGTGCGGTCGATCTCGCTCACCAGCGGGGAGGGGGACTTCCTGGACCGGACCCGCCGGGCGATGAAGACGATATGGCCCAAACCGAAGATGCTGATCATCTCCTTCCCCCATAACCCGACGACGGAGGTGGTGGACATCGAGTTCTTCCGCCGCATCGTCGAGTTTGCCAAGGAGAATGAGCTCCTGGTAGTCCACGACCTCGCTTACGCCGATCTCGTGTACGACGGGTACAAGGCGCCTTCCATCCTGCAGGTCCCCGGCGCCAAGGACGTGGCCGTGGAACTGTACTCCATGTCCAAGGGGTATTCGATGCCCGGGTGGCGCGTCGGGTTCGTCGTGGGTAACAGGCGGATGATCGAAGCCCTGGCGCGCATCAAGAGCTACCTCGACTACGGGATGTTCCAGGCGATCCAGGTTGCCGCCACCGTGGGCCTTAACGGTCCGTACCGCGTGGTGGAGGAGGCGGTGGAGGTCTACAGGAAGCGCAGGAACTGCCTGGTGGACGGCTTCGCACGGATCGGATGGGAATTCCCAAAGCCTCAGGGGACGATGTTCGTCTGGGCCCCTATCCCCGAGCCGTTCCGGGCGATGGGCTCGGTGGAGTTCTCCAAACTACTGTTGACAAAAGGGAAAGTGGCAGTCTCCCCCGGCGTCGGATTCGGGGAGCACGGGGAGGGATTCGTACGGTTCGCTCTGGTGGAAAACGAGCACCGGATCAGGCAGGCGATCCGCGGCGCGAAGATCGTTCTGCAGAAGCCCGTCAAGGTGAGAGCCGGATGACCGGGGGAGGGAAGGAAATCGGAGTAGGGATCATCGGATTCGGGACCGTCGGCTCGGGTACGGCGAGGCTTCTCCTGGAAAACGCCGAACTTCTGCGCAGAAGGGTGGGAATCCCCATCCGGCTTGTCCAGGTCGCCGACATCGACCTCGAACGCGACCGCGGGGTTTCGCTTCCCCACGGCATGCTGACTAATGACGGATTCCAGGTGGTCCGGAACCCGGCCGTCCACATTGTGGTCGAACTGGTGGGTGGGAAGGGGGCCGCCAGGGATTTCCTTCTCGAGGCGATCGCCCAAGGGAAATCGGTCGTGACCGCGAACAAGTCCCTCCTGGCCGAGCACGGGGAGGAAATCAGCAAGGCCGTGGACGCCGCCGTGGTGGATATCGGGTTCGAGGCCAGCGTCGGAGGGGGGATCCCCATCATCCGTGCGATGCGGGAAGGACTTGCCGCCAACCGGATCAACGAGATCTACGGGATCATCAACGGGACGTGCAACTACATCCTCAGCCGGATGACCAACGAGGGGAAAGAGTTCGCGGACGTCCTGGCAGAGGCGCAATCGATCGGTCTCGCGGAGGCCGATCCGTCCTTCGACGTGGACGGGGTCGACTCCGCCCACAAGTTGTCCATTCTCGTGTGGCTGGCCACCGGGGAGAACATCCCCCTCGAGAATATCTACGTCGAGGGGATCCGTGACGTCACCCCGCAGGATATCGCGTTCGCGCGCGAGTTCGGGTACACGATCAAGCTGCTCGCCATCGCGAAACAGAGGGGAAACGGCATCGAGGTCCACGTGCACCCGACGATGATCCCTTCCGACCACCTTCTGGCCACGGTCGGCGGGGCATACAACGCGATCTACGTAAAAGGCGACTTCGTCGGTTCTTCGATGTACTACGGAGAGGGGGCCGGAAAGGACCCGACGGCATCCGCCGTGGTGAGCGACGTGATCGAGATCGCGCGCAACATCGGCAAGGGCGCCTCCGGACGGATCCCGCCGAGCGGATTCCACAACCGGTTTTCCGGAAAGGGAACACCCGTGTCCCCCTTCACCGAAGTGGACTCGGAGTATTACCTGCGATTCCAGGTGGTCGACAAACCCGGCGTCCTGTCCAAGATCGCCGGGGTACTCGGGAGCCACCAGATCAGCATATCCTCCGTCCTCCAGAAAGGGAGGAAGCAGGAGAGCGCGGTTTCGATATTCATCGTGACCCACCATGCGAAGGAAAAGGCCAGGCGCGCCGCTCT
>DAOUUI010000099.1 GCA_030668225.1 Deltaproteobacteria bacterium | reverse complement strand
GTCGCGACGGTCGCTTCGCCCTCCCGGGAAAACGTCATCACGGCCCGGTCGTCCCCCTTCTCGAACACCCGGGCCTGCGACCCGGCGGTGATGGGGTTCTCACCGCTCCAGAACTCGATCAGATTGAAAATGGCGAAATCCAGAAATCCTGTAATGGCATACGGTATGACGAGTAGCCACGTCACGGCACTTCGGAGGTACTTGTCCTCGACGGACTTATTGGCCTCGTATAGGCTGCGGGTCAGCTGGAACTTCCCGAAGCACCCTGCCGAGAAGACGACTCCCACGGACACCACGAGCACAAGCGCCACCGCTTTTCCGAACCGGTTTTTCCCCATCTTCTCCTCCTTGGTCGTCGGAACCGAATTTAGCTCATTGTAAATCCCCGCGCGAACTCCTTCAATGAGCAAGAAAGAGCCGCAGGGGGTGGTCCTGTTCTCCCCGCAGGGAAAATCCCGATATAGTACAATTTCCCGGATGGAGCTCCTGACCGGGAAGAGAATGAAAACCCTCAAGGTCTTCGTCTTCCTCGTCTTCGCCGGCACGGTGGCGTATCTTCTCTTTTTCACCTCGCTGGGGAACCTGGTTCTCACCCCGGAGGGGAGAAAGGAACTGGTCGGGAAGATCGATCTCCTCGTCCGCGCCGCGGGCCCGTTCGGGCCGCTTTTCTTCGTCGTCATCTACACCCTCGGGGTCCTCGGGTTGCCGGCCACCCCCTTCAACGCGGCGGGGGCGCTCATTTTCGGCAAAGTAACGGGCACCATCTGCAACGTCGTGGGGGCCACCCTGGGCGCCTCTCTTTCCTTCGTTCTGGGCCGGTATTTCCTGAGGGATTTCGCGAAAGGCCTGCTCCTCGGCAAACTCGGAGAACTCGACCGCAAGGCGGAAAAACACGGCTTCTCCCTCGTCTTCTACCTGCGCATCGTCTGGTTCCCCTTCATCTTCCTCAACTACGGCGCGGGAGCGACGCGGATCCGGTTCGGCGACTATTTCTGGGGGACGTTTTTCGGGACCATGCCCGCCATCGTGATCGCCTCCTACTTCTTCGGGAGCCTTAAAGAAATCATCGCCTCCTACGAGGGGCCGGGCGACCTGTTCCAGTTCGACGTTCTGGTCCCCGTCGGGCTCCTGCTCTTCTCCTTCCTCCTCCCTGCCATCGTCCGCAAGATCCGGGGGGAAGCGCCGCCGAAGCCGGTTCCCGCCGCAGAGCCCGAATGACGGATTCCGGGAACAGGCCTTCGGTCTCCGTCATCATCCCCGCGCGAAACGAGGCGGCGACCATCGCCGCGACCGCTCTGTCCGCCCGCGAAGCGGGGGCCGACGAGGTGATCGCGGTGGACGGCGAAAGCCTGGACGGTACCCCCGAGGCGGCCCGCCCGGTCGTCGACGCCGTGATCCTCTCCCCCCGGGGACGGGCACGGCAGATGAATGCCGGGGCGAGGGCCTCGCGGGGGGAGATCCTTCTCTTTCTCCACGCGGACACGACGATGCCCGAAGGGTCGATCGCGTCGGTCCGGGAAGCGATGAAGCGGGACGACATCCTCGGGGGAGCGTTTTCCGTCCGCCTCGGGGTCTCGGCGGACGCCTCCCCTTCGCGAAAGGCGGCGCTTCGCCTGACGTCCCGGATGATCAACGTCCGCGCCCGTTTTTTGCGCGCCTACACCGGTGACCAGGCGATCTTCCTGCGCCGGGACGTCTTCGAGGGGATCGGTGCCTACCCGGAGATCCCCCTGATGGAGGACGTGGAACTTTCCCGGTGCCTCACCCGGCGAGGACGGACGGTCCTGCTGCCGACCGCGATCACCACCTCCGCGAGGCGCTGGGAGTCCCACGGCACGTTGCGCACGATCCTCCTGATGTGGGGGCTGCGCCTTGCCTACCTTCTCGGGATGTCGCCCGAACGGTGCGCCAGGATTTACGGGAGGAGGCCGAAGGGGTGAACCGGTGGTTCCGCGTGGCGGGCGGCATCTCGATGAACCTGTGCTTCGGCTCCGCGTACACGTTCAGCATCTTCCTGGCTCCCCTCCAGCGGGAGTTCGGCTGGAGCCGCGCCCAGGTTTCGCTGGCCTTCACGATTTCGATCGCCTGCATCGCGCTCGGCGTGCTCGTCGGGGGACGGTGGCACGACCGGCAGGGGCCGGCCCCGGTGGCCATCACCGGAGCGGTCCTCTTCTCCGTGGGGATCTTCCTTGCGCGGTATACCCACGCGCTCTGGTGGCTGTACGCCTGCTACGGCGTCCTCGTGGGCTTCGCCAGCGGCGTCGGGTACGTCTGCCCCCTCGCGGTGGGGATGAAGTGGTTCCCCGAGAAGCGCGGACTGGTCACGGGCCTCATGGTGATGGGATACGGGGCGGGAAGCGCGCTGATCGCCCCGCTGGCGGGCCTTCTGCTGCACCTGTACGGGTGGCGGGACACGTTTTCCATCCTGGGCCTCGGGTTCCTGGTGGTCACCACGGCGGGGTCGTTCTTCCTTAGGAACCCCCCGGAGGGGTGGCGACCGGAAGGGTGGGATCCCCCCTCGCGGGAGGAGGTTTCGTTTCACACGCCGCGGGATTACCCTCCCGGGAAGATGCTCCGGACCGGGACGTTCTACCGGATGTGGTTCGCCTACGCCCTCGGGACCTCCGCCGGCCTCATGGTCATCGGGCACCTCGCTGCGTTCGCGGAAGGTGCGGGGTTCTCCCCCCGCGACGCGGCCCTATCCGTGGGGATCCTCTCCGTCGGGAACGGCTTCGGGAGGATCGGCTCCGGATGGATGTCCGACCACATCGGCCGGACCCGCACGCTCTCCCTCGCCATGGGGGTGACCTGCCTGCTCCTTTTCCTCGAGCCCCGGGTGGGGACGGTCCCACTGCTGTTCGGATCGGTCTTTCTCATCGGGTACTGCTACGGTTCCCAGCTCGCGGTGTTCCCTTCCGCGACGGCGGACTTCTTCGGAATCCGCAACCTGGGGAACAACTACGGGCTGCTGCTGACCGCGTGGGGGACCGCAGGGGTCATCGGACCGATGGCGGGGGGGAAGATCTTCGACGCGACGAGGAGCTACGAAGCGGCGTTCCTGATCGCCGCCGCGCTCGCCCTCGTAGCCGCGGTCGCCATCGCCACCGTCAGGCCGCCGCCCCCGACCTGACCGGCCCTGGAGGACCCGTCGGCGGACCCGGCCCCCTACTCCCAGGTCAACAGCAGGGGCGTGAGCGGGTTCACGATGTCGGGGTTGCGCGGTAGGATGCGCGCCGCGAACCCGAAACGGCCGCTCACCTGGCAGGGGATCTCGGCGCGGAAGATCTCCTCTTTCCCCTCCCGGCCTTCGTGTCTTGCCCGGACGATCTCCCCGTTCCGGACCTCTCCCGCCGTATCCAGCATCCCGTAGTAGACCTCCACCGCGATGTCGCCCGCGGAGAGCGCCCCCAGGCTGGCCCGGACCGTCACCGCGACGCGGGACCCGACGAGAAGATCACCGGCCGGCTTCGCCCCGTCCACGCGTATCGAGACGCGGGACCACTCCGCCGCGACCCGGGACCTCCAGGCAGAGAGTTCCTTCGCGGAGGCAAAACCCTCCTTCGCGAGCCTAACGCCTGCCCGGTGGGCCGGCAGGTAGAACCGCTCCGCGTACTCCTCAACCATCCGGGCCGTGTTGAAGGTCGCCCCCAGCTTCCGCATCGAGCTCTTCATCATGTCGATCCACCCGCGCGGCAGCCCCCCCTTGTCCCGCTCGTAGAACAGGGGGATGATCTCGTTCTCCAGCAGGTTGTAGAGCGCCTCGCACTCGAACTGGTCCTGTTCCTCGGCGTTCTTGTACACCTCTCCGCTGCCGATCGCCCAGCCGGTGTCGGGGGCGTACCCCTCGCTCCACCACCCGTCCAGGATGGAGACGTTCAATCCTCCGTTCGCCGCGGCCTTCATCCCGCTCGTTCCGGAGGCCTCCTGGGGCCTTCTGGGGGTGTTGAGCCACACGTCCACGCCCTGCACCAGGTACCTTCCCACGTTGATGTCGTAATCCTCCAGGAACACCAGGCGGTGCCGGACGCGGGGGTCGGACGCAAACTGGATGACCGACTTGATGATCTCCTTGGCGGGAGTGTCCTGGGGGTGGGCCTTTCCGGCGAAGACGATCTGGACGGGACGTTCCTGGCTGTCGAGCAGGCGGACCAGCCTTTCGGGCTGCCGGAAGAGGAGTCCCGCCCTCTTGTAGGTGGCGAACCGCCGGGAGAACCCGATGGTGAGCACCTCGGGGTTGAGCACCTCTTCCGCCGCCTGCACCATGGAGGCGCCTGCCCCCTGCCTCGTCAGCTGGGTCTTCAGCCGGTCTCGCACGAAAAAGACGAGCCTCTCTCTCCTGCCCTCGTGCGTCCGCCACAGCTCGACCGGAGGAATCGTCTCCACGCGCTCCCACACGGAGTGGTCCGCGGGCTTTTCCACGAACCGGGGACCCAGGTAGCGGGTGAACAGGTCTCCCATCTCGTGGCTCAGCCAGCTCCGGGTGTGGATGCCGTTCGTGATGCTGTGAATGGGGACCTCGGACTCGGGGAGGCCGGGCCACAGGTCCTTCCACATCTTCCGCGACGTCTCCGCGTGCAGGCGGGAGACACCGTTTGTGTGCGCCGCGCTCCGGAGAGCCAGGACCGTCAGGCCGAAGTCGGGGGTCTTGCCGGACGCCAGTTGCCCCATCCCGAGGAATTCCTGCCACGGAAGACCGATCTTCTCCGCTACCTTGGACAGGTATTTCCGCATAAGTTCCGTTGCGAACTGCTCGTTCCCCGCGGGCACGGGGGTGTGGGTGGTAAACACGTTGGAGGCGACCACCTGTTCCCGCGCCTCGGCGAAGGAGACGCCGTGCTCCTCCATGTGCGCCCGGATACGCTCCAGGGCGAGGAAGGCCGAATGGCCCTCGTTCATGTGGAAGACGGTCGGGGCCAGGTTCAACGCCCGCAACGCCCTGACCCCCCCGATGCCGAGCATGATCTCCTGCCGGATCCGCATCTCCCGGTCTCCGCCGTACAGCGTGCCCGTGATCTCCCTTCCACGGGGGGAGTTCTCCTCCACGTTGGTGTCCAGCAGATAGAGGGGGATGCGGCCGATCTGGACCCGCCAGATCCTGGCCCGCACCTTCTCCCCCGCCATGTCCACCTCGATCCGGAGCGACTTGCCCTCGCCGTCCCGCTCGATCGTGACCGGCATGTTGTACCAGTCGTTGTCCGGGTAGAGCTCCTGCTGCCAGCCGTCGAGGGAGAGTACCTGGCGGAAATACCCTTTCTGGTAAAGAAGCCCCACGCCGACCAGCGGCAGCCCGAGGTCGGAGGCCGACTTCAGGGTGTCCCCCGAAAGGACGCCCAGCCCCCCCGAGTAGATCGGGAGCCCCTCGTCGATCCCGAACTCGGCAGAGAAGTACGCGATCTTGCACCCTTCCTCTCCTCCGTGCACCTCCCGGAACCATCCCGGCGCCTTGAGGTAGTCAGCCAGGTGCTGGTGGACCCTTTTCACGTTGGCCACGAAACTGTCGTCCCGGGCCGCCTCCTCCAGTTCCTCCTGGGAGAGGGATCCGAGCATGAGGACAGGGTTCTGGTACGACTTCTCCCAGAGGTCGGGGGAAAGCCGTATGAACAGCTGGACGGCCTCCCAGTTCCACGAGTACCACAGGTTCATCGCGATTTCCTGGAGTGGCCCAAGCTCCGGCGGCAGGTTCGGGTGAACATGGAATTCCCGGATTTTCATGTGGTCATCCTTTTCCCGTGATGTTTAAGATGCGGGAGCAACCCGTCCCGAAGGGCCTCCCCGGTTACCCAGCAATATCAATAGACAACAGGAAGGGCGCGAAAACAAGGGGGTGGGAAGGAGGTCGTTCCCGGAAGGGCATATGAAGGTACACTGTCCATTGCATGGGACAAAGACAAACGCAGGGAGATTCCCGATGTCGGATCCGGTCAGGGTCGGAAGGGGAGGCAGGCAGGTGATGCGGATGCTGTTTCTCCTGTCGCTGGGGATGATCCTCCTCACGGTGGTTGCGAACCCGGCAATCGCGGAGGAAAAAACCGTCGTCGGGACGGTCGTAAGACAAAATGTGGCGGACCGCACCTTCACCGTACAGGACGGGAAGGGGGTGATGTGGAACTACAAGGTCGACAGGGATGCCGGTATCGCACTCGAGGACATCAAGGAAGGCGACCGGGTGTCGGTCACGATCGGCAGGCCCACCCCCCCGAACATGATCACGGCCGCGGACCGGTTGCGAAAGGGGGACCGGGTCAAAAAAATTCCCTTCTGAACCGTGGAACCGGTGCTCTCTCTCCTTTTCGTCTCCGCTTACCTTTCTTTTTTTTGCCCCCCTCTTTGAAAAACCTTCCGGACAAGCCGGACGGCCTTCCTTCCCGGGGCACTCCCTTCCATCTCGTCCGCAATACGCTCCAGTTTCTTCGCCATGTTCCGCAGATCTTCCGCCTGCGCCCTGAGCTTTCGCGCCTGGTCCTCTCCTTTGGGGGAGGTAAACCCGAGGATGGGCTCGCCGCTCTTCTTGGAGAGCTGGATGTTGATCAGCTTTCCGGACTCCTCCTGCTCTACCTTCTCCTTCTCGTCCCCTTTCCCCTTTCTCCAGAACCCCATCCCTCTCCTCCTTTACGCAGCCGCGCAAAAAAAAACGGGGGCCGCCGGGTTCCGGCCACCCCCTTCCCCATCAACCCATCAATCCATCGATCCGCCGTCGGGGCAGACGCCTTGTCGCGTCTACCCCACTTTTTTCTTCATGATAAGTGCGTGTCCCGGAGATGGCAACAAGATCCCTCGCTTACGTTTCGGTTATTTGGGACTCGCAACCGGCGGGAGAGATCTTGCAAACCCGTCTGGTCCTAATTACAATTTCCATGGTACCTACGGTCGTTTCCGCCTATACGTGCGACAAAGAATCCGACGCCGACGGGAGATCCGGCAGGTTGAAAATCAAGGTTCTGGGT
>DAOUUI010000071.1 GCA_030668225.1 Deltaproteobacteria bacterium | reverse complement strand
TGTGATGGTAACTTCCCACGCCCGATGCCTGGCCTGTCCGCCGATCTATGATAGTTTACAGGAAGGACGAAACCCGATGCACGCGATCGCCTCCGCCATCTATCGCCTTGCCCTGGCCCTTTGGGTCGGGGGGATGTCGGTGTTCACCTTCGTTGTGACCCCCGTCATCTTCCGGACGCAGACGCGCGACAGCGCGGGGAAGATCGTCGGCGCCCTCTTTCCCGTCTACTTCCGCTTCTGTCTGGGTATTACCATCGTCGCCCTCGTGGCGCGGGCAGCCTCCGGGAGGGCCTTTACCGGTGCCCGGCAACTGGCCGGAACCTTTCTGGTCGTCTTCTGTCTGGCGATCGTCTCGTACCACACGTTCGGGGTTGCGCCCCGGATGGCGGAGGTGCGGGAAACGATCGTCTCGATGGAGACGACCCCGGAGGAGGACCCGGCACGGCGCGAGTTCTCCCGCCTCCACGGCCTCTCGATGACGCTCAATCTCGTGGTGATCGTCTTCGGGGTGGTCCTGATCCTCTGGTACGAGACGTTTCGGAGCTGACCCGGATACCCGCTCGGACCGATCCTCTCTACCGCGAACGGGGCGGGTGCCGTCCCGTTTCCACGCGGGCGTCCAGCACAACTTCCTCCCAACCGGCGTTTGGCAGGGTAAGTTTCCGAACGAGGGAGGAATCGAGACGTTGATAACGAATCTTCAGCAGGGCCAGGGGAATCCGATGCGCCACCAGCCCGATCGACTGACCGCCGTGCCGGGACACGATCTCGTCCACGGCGGCATAGACCCGTTCCCGCACCTGGAAGAGGTTCTCGCCCCCCGGTGGCGTGACCGCCCAGGGGTCGGTTTCCCAGCTTCGATACCGCTCGGAATCCCGGACGGCGATCTCGGTCGCCAGCCGGTTCCCCCAATCTCCCAGGTGGATCTCCATGAGGCGCGGTTCGTCATGCAAAGGGATCGTCAGCTTGTCCCGAACGATTTGCGCCGTTTCCCAGGCCCGCTTCAAGGGGCTGCCATACAAGACGTGCAGCGGCTCCCCGGAGAGCGCATCCGCCAGAAGATGCGCCTGGTCCCTCCCGCGGCGGTTGAGGGGCGGGTCTTCCTGCCCCTGGTATCGTCCCTCCACGTTCCAGTCGGTTTCCCCGTGACGGATGAGGAGCAGGCGGGTGGTCATCCGACAGGCTCCTTAATCCCCCCCCGCGGTTCCATCCCACGCTTCCGGCGGTATTCCTCCACTTCGATCATGGGCGGACGCTCCCGCTCGTGGACCGGAACGCCGTCCAGGTAGAAATGTCCCGCTTCGTATCGGATCATGTTCATCGTCTTGTTGAACTCTTCGAGAAGCTCTATTTTCCGGCTCTTGTGCAGGCGCCGGAAAACGGCCTGCATGATGGCGAAGGACATTTTCGACAGGGAAGGGAGCGGCTGGTTGTGGTGTATCCGTTCCTGGAGGTCCGCCTGCGCGATCGAGAACAGCCCGTGGTTCTCCAGAAGGTCGATCAGAAGACCGGTTTCCACTGCATAGCCGGTGAAGAAGGGGAGCCTCTCCAGCGCGCTCCTTCTGCCGGCATACTCCCCGGACAGGGGCTGGACGAGACCGGAGAGCTCCGGGAAGAAGAGGTTTATCAGCGGGCGCGCGGTAAGTTCCGTCACCCTGCCTCCTCCGCCGGCAAGCAGCCTGTCCTCGTCGACCAAGGGTCTGCGGTAGAACCCTTTCACGTACTGGATGCCCGGGTCAACCAGGAGCGGCCCCAATACCCCGTACACGAAACGCGGATGGATATTCGTGATATCGGTATCGACCCAGGCGATGATATCTCCCTGCAGCATGTACAGGCTCTTCCAAAGCCCTTCCCCCTTTCCGTCGAACGACCCGTGTGCGGTGAGGACATTCTGGTGGATGAAAACCGGAATGCCCAGCTCCTCCGCGACCTCCCGGGTGTAATCGACCGATCCGGAGTCGATCAGGACCATCTCATCCAGAAGCGGCACATCGTCCATGAGCGCCGCTTTGATGGTGCGTAGGACCTTGCCCACGGTTTTCTCCTCGTTGAGCGCGGGAAGGCCGAGGCTGATCGTGATCCCCTGTTCCCTTTTTCGGGCAAGCAGCCGGTCCAGATCGGAAAATTCCCGGCTGCAGTAGGTGTTCTCCGCGAACCAGCGGTTCACGATGTCCGGAATCCGGTTCGGCGTGGAGGAATTATTCATGGGCGCTGACCTCCTGGAGAAGGGGGAGGACGTGATCTTTTACCACGGCACTCCAGGTGAACCGCTCCAGCACGCGCCGCCGAAGTCTGTACCGCGGGTCGCCTTCCAGGAAGCCGGCGATGGAAACGGCAGCGTGTCCCGGGTCGCCATGGGGGTCGAAGAAGTGGGCAAGGTCGCCTGCGCTCTCCCGGAGCGGAGGGATATCGGCAGCAAAGATCGGCACTCGGGCAAGCCCCGCCTCCAGCACGGGAATGCCGAAGCCCTCCCGGAAGCTGGGGAAGAGAAGAAGGTCGGCCAGCTGGTAGAAGTCGGCGACCACCTCGTCGGAGAGGTGGAGCGGTGCTCCGCCCTCCCCCTTTTCGTGGAGAAAACAGACCCTATCCGAAACGCCCAGCCGTGCGCAAAGCTCCTTCAATTCCTTCAGGTACCGCACGTTGGCGGGATTGTGGGGGCCGGGCGGACCGGTCACCACGAGGGTGGCGGCGGGTTTGTGGCGTCGCAGCTCCGCAGTCACCCGCACGGCGAACTCGATGTTTTTCCGCCGCGTAATGCGGCTCGGAAGCAACATCAGCGGGTCGGCGCCAAGCAACCCCAACTCCTCCGCCAGGTCCCAGGTAAGAGGAGCAAGCTTTAGGAATTGCGATATCTCCACGCCCGGGTGAATCACGCGGATCTCCGATTCCGGAATGCCAAGCAGGTCCGCCATCGTCTTTCGGCGGTGGGCGGATACGGCCACGTAGCGTACGCCGCTCCAGGGAGAGCGAAGAACATTCCAGGGATACCCGGGATGAAGATCCCCCGTGTAAAGCGGGTCTCTCCAGGCGAAATCGTGCGACCAGGAGAGGAAACGCGCGGCCCGTTCGTCCGACATCCGCTTCAACGCTGCGGTCAGCGCGATATTTTTATGCAGCGTCGTTACGTTGTGGACGATGCAGACGTCTACGCCCGAAAGCAGCGGGTGAAGGCTTTCGATCAGGCGGTCCCGAAGGCCGGTAAACCGCTCCGTTACCTCCCCCTGGGCAAGTTCTTTGCCCGCCTCCAGAACCTCCGGATGCCGGGAATCCATTTCCGGGACCGTGCGGAAGGAAACCATGGGGTGGAATCTCTCGCCTCGCCCGGAGACGACCAGAACCCCGCATCCGGCCTCCGCCAGCAGGCGTGCATGGTGGTAGATGGTGCTTTCCACCCCGCCTACGATTGGCGGAGCGGTGTAGTGAAGCATCGCGAGCCGCAACCTTCGGGAAGCGCCTGGTTCCAAGGGGGTAGCGAACCTCCCCGGGGAAGGACTCTCCCGGGACATCTTAGGGAACCGGTTTCGGCGTGTGGGACGGATCCCACCACTTCGGCTCGTACGGCTGCCCGTGCTTCCCCTCGAAAGGCTCGATCTGCTTGATGGCTTTCGCGGGATTCCCCCCGACGATCGTGAACGGGGGGACGCTTTTCACCACCACGCTTCCCGCGGCGACGATCGACCCCCGCCCGATCGTCACCCCCTTCGTGATGACGGCGCTGTTGCCGACCCAGACGCTTTCCTCCAGAGTCGTCGGCTGGGACACCGGGGGGGTGGTGCCGATGCCGTGGTAATCGGTGTCCATGATGATCACGTCCCACGCAATGGAGCAGTTGGGACCGATCACCACCCGCTTCTTGCAATGGATTTCCGTCCGGAGGTTGATGTGGGTATAGTCGCCGATCTCCACGTGTCCCCCCGGGCCGACGCGGATGCGGACACCCTCGAACATCTTCACGTCGCCGATGAGGATGGTTCCTCCCTGGTCGAGGACCCAAATGGGGCCGATCTTCTTCCAGGGGAAACTCGCCGTGTAATCGCCGCGCTCGAGGCCGTCATGGATCGATCTGTAATCTTGGAGCAAGGCAGCACCTCCCTTGTCCGAATCTGTCCCCTGTTCCTCCTGCAGCAGGAACAAGGCCCAAGTGCCAGGATCCCGTTCCGCAATTATACACAGGGCCGTAAGATCTGACCCAGATTCCGGATGCGCAAGATCCAGGTACAGGGATGCCGTCCACGTCATCGGGGGGCCCCGATGGGGGCCAGGACCTGCTCCCGGACGATTTCGGCCCACAGGGCGGCGCGTTTGGCGGAGAAAGAAGGTATGCTATCTCATGGGGAGCGAACCGTGAAACTGCGTAATATTCTCCTGGTTTTATCGTTACTGGCCCTCCTGTCCGCATCGATCGCGGGATACCAATACTATTCCTCGCTTAAGGAAACGGCATTCAAAGAGGCGGAGAAACAGGTTGCCGTTCAGGCGGAAAGAATCAATAACAGCCTCTCCTCCTTTCTGTCCGAAAATCTGAAATCGGTTAAGGCATTGGCGGGATTGCAGGAACTGGAACAGGCCTTGTCCGGGACGGATGAGACCGCCCTGGCAAAGGCGAATTCCCTCCTGGATCATTTCCAGGACTCCCTGGATGCCGACGTCTGTTACCTCATGGACCGCGAGGGAAACACCGTGGCTTCCAGCAATCGCAACGCCCCGGACAGCTTCGTGGGGCGGAATTTCTCCTTCCGTCCCTATTGGCGTCAGGCCATCCGGGGGGCTCCCGCCTCCTACATGGCCTTAGGGGTAACTTCTGGGAAAAGGGGAGTATATTACAGCCACCCGGTCTACCGGAAAGGGGGAGATGCCCCGCTGGGAGTCGCCGTAATCAAGGCTCCCCTGGACCGCGTGGAAGAGGGGTTCCGACGGGATTACGAAGGGATCGTGCTCCTTACGGATCCCCATGGCATCGTGTTCCTTTCCAACCGGAAAGATTGGCTCTACCACACGTTGTGGAAACTGTCCCCCGAAGAGATATCCGATATCGTCGATTCCCAGCAATTCGGCGAATGGCCCTGGGATTGGATCGGCGTGGAGGCCAAAAACGACAAGATCGTCGTAGATGCCTCAAAAAATGAATACCTGATGTACCGGATGGAAATCGGCAACTATCCAGGCTGGAAGGTCATTTACCTGCGCAGCCTCCGGGAAATATCGAAAAAACTCTCCGGTCCCTTCCTCAAGGCTTCGGGACCCATCGTCCTGGCCTTATGCGTTCTCATCGGGTTGTCGGTTTTTTTCCTCTACAAGAAGGCAAGTTTCGACATCCTCAAGCGGAAAGAAGCCGAGGAGGCGTTGCGGAAGAGCGAGGAGCAATTAAGAAGCGCCAAGAAAGAACTCCAGCGCTACTCCAGGGATCTCGAACGGCAGGTGGGAGAGAGAACCCGGGAGATCACGAGCATTCTCCGAAATACCCCCTCCGTAGTGTATATCAAGGACCAGGACGGTCGTTACACGCTGGTCAATTCCCGCTATGAGGAGTTGTTCGGAATACGGAATGAGGAGATACAAGGAAAATCCGACCACGATATTTTCCCGAAAGAGATCGCCGACCAGTTCCGGGAAAACGACATGCGAGTCTTCGCGGATGGGCATCCCTGCCAGGTGGAAGAACAAGTCCCCCAGACGGACGGCATGCGCGTCTATCTTTCCGTGAAATTTCCCCTCTACGATGAGGGAGGATCCGTCATCCGGGTCTGCGGAATTTCCACGGACATCACCGAACTGAAAAGGGCACAGGATCAATTGAGGCGCCTTTCGGACGGCATCATGGCCAGTCAGGAAAAAGAGCGTGCCGCCGTCTCCCGGGAACTGCACGACGAACTGGGTCAGGTGCTCACCGCCCTGCGCATCGATACGGGTTGGCTGCGAGATCGACTGGCCGGGACCGATGGGAAAGCCGCGGAGCGAGCCTTGATGATGGGCACCCTGATCGACAATGCCATCGATGAGGTCAGGGGTATCGCCACCCGGCTGCGTCCGGGAGTGCTGGACGATCTGGGCCTGGTCGATGCGCTGGAATGGTTTTCCATGGATTTCGAAAAGCGGACGGGAATCCTCTGTGCTTTTGCGCACCGCGATGTGCCCGACGTAAACGATACCGTCGCCACGGCAGCCTATCGGATCGCCCAGGAGACCTTTACCAACGCGGTGCGCCATTCCTCCGCTACCCGGGTGGACGTCTCGCTTACGGCGGAAGACGGTCTTTTGTCCCTGTCCGTGGCGGACAATGGCCGTGGTTTCGATACGAAGAACCTGTTGGATTCCCGGGGGCTGGGGGTGGCCGGAATGCGCGAGCGCGCCGCCCTGATCGGGGGCACCCTGGAAATTCACTCGCGGCCGGGAAAAGGCACCCAGGTGCTTTTGCATGTGCCCATCGGTCACGCGAGCGGAGCTGCCCATTGATCCGGGTTCTTCTGGCAGACGATCACAGCATCGTCCGGGCCGGACTTCGCCGGCTGGTGGAAGACGCCGGCGACATGGTGGTGGTTGCCGAAGCCGCCGATGGCCGCGAGGCCATCAAGAAAGTCCAGGAAAACCTGCCCGACGTGGCGGTCATCGATCTTTCCATGCCCGGCATGGACGGGTTGGAAGTCGTCGGCTGGCTTCTCTCCCACTATCCGAAACTGCCCGTCCTCATCCTGACCATGCACGAGGAGGAGCAATACGTGATTCGGGCCATCGGGGCGGGGGCGATGGGGTATGTCACGAAACGGTCGGCGGCGGAGCAACTGCTGGAGGCCATCCGCAAGGTCCACGGCGGCGGGCGATACATAACGGAGGCCATAGCCGAGTCGCTGGCCCGGCGCGTGGCCAAAGGGGCGAAGGCCCAGTCTCCTCTGGATTCCCTTTCGAACCGGGAGATTCAGATACTGAGCCGCCTGGCGCTGGGGCAGACCAACCGCGAGATCGCCGAGGACTACAATATCAGTATCAAGACCGTGGACACCTACCGGGGCCGGCTGCTCAAGAAGCTGAACTTGAGGAACAACGCCGAACTGACGCGGTTTGCCATACAGAACCGGCTTGTCGAGTCGTGATCCTCAATCGCCGTTCCCGCCTGTACGAATATTTCTGACAGAAAAATCCGAGTTCTTCCCATATTGACTCTCTGCCCCCCCTGATACACTTCACCAAGGGATTTCCCATTCCAATTCGTACAGCCGCCGATCGAGAGGTGACCCATGAAAGACACCTCCACGCGTTTCCGGATTCTTCTCGCCGTATCTGTTCTCGCCGTCCTCATCATCTTGCCCACGGGCAATCCCGCGTCGGCAGCAGCCGAGCAGGCATCGACAAAAGAGGCAGCTGACGCCACGCCGATTGTCATCGGGGTTCCCCAGTACGAGAAATTTCCCTTCGCGGCCATGATGAAGAATGCCTTCGAACTGGCCCGGGAGAAGATCAACAAGGAAGGGGGGATCAAGGGCCGCCTGATAAAGCTTGTCTACGCGGATGACCAGGGGAAACCGAAAGCGGGGGAAAAGGCCGTCAGGGATCTGGTCAGGAAACAGGGTGCCGTCATGCTGGTCGGGGGCTACAGCAGCAGCAACTCCGTGTACATGGCCGGGATGGCGGAGAAGCTGGACCGGCCGTTCCTGATCAGTACCGCCGCGGACGACCGGATCACGCAAAGGAAATGGAAAAACGTGTACCGGATCAACCCCCCGGCGAGCGAATACACCCAGGGGCTGGAAGAATTATTTCTGAACACCATCAAGCCGGAATCGATCGCCATCGTCTACGAAAACAGCCCTTACGGGACCAGCGGGGCGCTCCGGATGATGTTTTTCTGCAGAGAGAACGGAATCGAGATCCGGAAGATCCTCCCCTATCACCGGGAACGAACGGACCCGGCCTACATCCAGCGCATTCTTTCCCCCTTGAAGGACGAGCCTCCCGATGTGATCTACATGGTCTCCTATCTGAAAGATGCGATTGCGATGGTAAAAGAGATCCGGGCGATGAAAATCAATTCGCTTCTCGTCGGCGGCGCCGGGGGGTTTACGCACCCGGACTTCATCGCCAAGTCCGGGGAGAACGCGAACCTCGTGCTCACCGCAACGCTCTGGTTCCCGGAACTGAAATATCCCGGGATAAGACAATACTGCGACGAATATTCGAATGCTTGCGGCATGATATCGGATTATCACGCCGCGGAGGCGTACGCCGCTCTTTTGGTGGCAGCCGATGCGTTGCGGCGGGCGGATTCCCTGAGCCCGCAAAGCATACGGGCGGCATTGGACAAAACCGACATGATCACCCCGTTCGGCCCGGTCAGGTTTTCCTCCTTCGAAAAATACGAGAGGCAGAACAACCTGCCCACCCAGGTCCTGCAGGTCATCAACGGAAGACTTCAGTGCGTCTGGCCCAGGGACCTGGCCTCGTCGACCTTTGTCCCGCCGCCGGAATGGAGGAAGTCCACGAGCAAATAAGTGAGGATCGGTAACCAACCAAAGTAAATCTGTTTACGGGAGGGTATGGCAATGAAGAACGTTTTTCGCGGCATCACGATCGGTTTTGCTTCCCTGCTCCTGGTCTTTTCGTTCCCCCACGACTCGCTCGCAAGGATGTTCAAGTTCTCCGGTGGTCCGTCGGGCGGGACCTTCCAGTACTATGCCAGCGCCATTTCCACCTTGGCGAAAAAGAACAAGATTAACGTGCTGTCCAGTTCCTCGGGTGGATCCATCGAAAATATTCGGCTCACCAACTCCGGGAAGACCAACTTTTCGGTCGCCTATTCGGGGAACGTCTTTCAGGCCAGAAACGGGATGATGAAAGGCGATGCCAAGAAATATGAAAATGTGCTGGCCGTGGCTTACTTTTACGGCGCTCCCGCACAGTTGGTCGTTCGGGCGGGTTCCGGCATCAAGAGCGCGAAGCAGCTTGTGGGGAAAAAGGTCGGCGTGGGAAACGCAGGCTCCGGCGCGGCGGCCAACGCCGAGCTGTTCTTCACGGAGCTTGGCATCTGGGACAAGATCGAAAGGAACTTTCTCGGGTATCGGCAGGCGGCGGGGGCCTTCGGCAACAACCAGCTGGATGCTTTTTGGTTGTTCGTCGGCTATCCGAATGCGTCGGTGATCGAGGCGGCGCTGCAGAACAAGATCAACCTGTTAGATGTGTACAAGGATGCGGAAGGCGCCGGGATGTTCAAGAAATACCCCTATTTCAAGAAAATCACCATTCCGGCGAATACCTATAAGGGCGTGACGACACCCACGGACACCTTCCAGGATTCCACCCTGTGGGTGGCCAACAGCAAGGTGGATGCGGACACGGTCTACAACCTGATGAAGGCGGTCTTCAGCAAGGAAGGACTGGAATACATGGTAAGCGTCCACAAGTCGGCCAAGGCCATGAGCGTGAAAAACGGTCTCAACGGAGTCGTCACCCCCCTGCACCCGGGAGCAGAAAAGTTCTGGAAGGAGAAGGGGGTCCTCAAGTAAAAGAGGAATAGGAATCGGGAGAGGGGCGGCGGGTCCATCCGCCGTCCCTTCCCGTCCTGAAACGGAGAAGACCTTTCCGGGAGGGCTGAAGGGGGGGTAGATGTACGAAAAACTGCACAAAATTGAGAAATATATCTTCGATGCCCTGTCGGTGGCGCTGGTCGTTTTCTACTGCTATTCGGCGGTGCTGAGACCGGCCTCCACCCAGTATCACCGGGGGGTCTACTGCCTCATCACCTTCATTCTCGTCTTCCTGCTCTACAAATCAAAGCACGTGTTGATGCGAATCATGGATTACGTTCTGATATTCCTCTCCATCGGCGTCATCGCGTACTGGATCCTGAACTTCGAAGCCATCAACTACCGCTCCGGGGCGGAGACCCAAATCGACCAGATCATAGCGGTCATCGGGGTCCTTGTGGGGATCGAGCTGGCCCGAAGGGTCGTGGGGCTGTCGTTCGTCATCATCGGCAGCCTGCTGATGGTCTACGGGGTTTTCGGGGAGTACATGCCGGAACTGTTCGCCCATCCCGGAGACACCTTCGTGGGGTTGTGCACC
>DAOUUI010000163.1 GCA_030668225.1 Deltaproteobacteria bacterium | reverse complement strand
CGACTCCTCGGCGATCCCGACGATGCTCGTCTCGGAATTCACGCGGCAGCACGTGACTGTCAGTCTTTCGGGCGACGGGGGAGACGAACTGTTCTGCGGCTACCCGCGGTACGACTGGGTTCGCCAGGGCGCCGTCGTCCAGGGGATCCCGGGGTTCCTGCGGCGCCCGCTGGCCTCTCTCCTCGCCCGGATCCCCGTCCACAAGATCCAGCGAGGCGCCGAGAGCATCCTCTACGACGATCCCGCGGAGATGTACTTCCACACGGTAGGGATTTTCGAAAGGCGCCGGATCGGGGAGATCGTTCCCCAGGTAGCAGACGACTCCGGTCTCTCCTACTTCCGGACCTTCCGCGACCCGAGGGCGGGCGGCATCGTAGAGAGGGCGATGGCCACGGATATTCGAACCTACCTCGTGGACGACATCCTGGCCAAGGTGGACCGGGCGTCGATGGCCTATTCCCTGGAGGCGAGGGTCCCGCTGCTCGACCACCGGGTCGTCGAGTTCGCCGCGAGACTCCCCATGGGCCTCAAGGTCCGGGGCGGGGAAACCAAGCACCTGCTGCGGAAGGTCCTGTATCGGCATGTCCCGAAGGAACTGATCGATCGGCCGAAGATGGGTTTCGGGATCCCGGTCAACCGGTGGCTGCGCAACGAGCTTCGCCCGTTGCTCGACGAGTACCTGAACGGGGAGAGGGTGCGGCGGGAAGGGTTCCTGCGCCCCGAGGGGGTCGACCGGGTCGTGCGGGAGCACCTGTCCGGCCGGCGGGACCACCAGTACCGGCTGTGGGCCCTGCTTGTCTTTGGAATGTGGCGGGAGCGGTATCTGGACTGAAGGGGTTTTCCCCTTCAGAACACCACCTTGTCGCCGTTGCCCAGGTACAGATCGCTCTTGCTGCCGAACCGGCCCGAGCCCCGCACGACGGGCATCCCGCGCTCGAGCATCTTCTGGACGGTCAGGACCCCCGTGCAGTGGTTGCAGGCCAGGCGCTGGAGACGGAAGGCCTGGAGCCTGTCCAGGAGTTCCTCCTGCGCGGGCCCCCATTCCTCGAACGGGGAGATGTGCAGACCGCCGTAGACCCCGTGAAACTCCGCGAACCCGTCGAGGTTCTGCTCGGCGTATTCCAGGAGCCCGAGAACCCCTGGATGGCAGCACCCCGTCACGGTGATCATCCCCCGCCCCTCCACGTGGAAGTAGAGAACCTGCTCCCCGTGGGTCTTGAGGAAGATCGGAATGTCGAACGTGACCGAGGCGCAGCCGGGAAACAGGACGTGCGGGGCCTCGGGGCCGAGTTCCACCACCTCCCCGGCGTGGCCCGACTCCCGGATGACCCCCTTGCTCTTCTCCGAAAAACCGGTCGGGATCAGGATCTTCACGTCGGGACGGTACTTCAGCGCGGCGGGGAGGCCCCAGAAATGGTCCACGTGCTCGTGGGTGATGTACAGGAAGTCGATCTCGCCGGCGGCAAGCATCCGGTCTACCCCTTCGCGGCGGAACACCTGGTCCATGTAGCCGACGTCCCATCCCACGTCCATCAGGAGTTTCCGGCTTCGCCCCTCCCCGTCCACGGACTCGACGAGAGACGAGACCCCCGCGGCGTTCTCCGGTGTCCACTTGACGTCGAACTGGTCGACCCCCAGCCCCCCGGCCTCGCGGACGTCCAGCCGCATCCTGTCGTTGTCGTGCCAGGAGATCTCCGAAAGGCACTTGATGGAGAGCGACCTCGCGCGCCCGATGTCCACCTTGCTCATCTTCTCCCCTCCCCGCAGGCTGGCGTAAAGTACGTTGCCCAACGATTTCCCATAGTATCACCCTCCCCGGGGTTACCCTTGCCTACCTCTTCCCCCGGCGCAGGGCGAACTCGCCCCCTCCCGCCGCAAGGATGGCGACCAGGCCGCCCATGATCGTCACGTTCTTGGCGAACTGGATGACCTGGGCGGGATTGGCGAAATCCCGGTGGAAGACGACCGTCGCCGGGACGAGGAACAGGAGAAGGGCCAGCGCGCCCAGGCGCGGGAAATACCCCAGGAGGACGGAGAGTCCCCCCCCTACCTCGAAGAGGATGGCGAGAACCAGGAACAGCCCCGTCATCTTCATCCCGTATTGCGCCATGTGGCCTTGTGTCGCGGAGAAGGCAAAGACCTTCTTCACGCCGGAGAAGAGGAAGATGCTCGACAGGAGGACGCGCGCAACCAGCATCCCGGACGAGGAGAGACGATCCATGAGGCCACCTCCTGGGGAAGGGTCTTGACGGCTGTAGGAAAGTATACCCCGATCAGACGACCGTGAGGCAGGGGACCCCGGTTCCCGGCAACGCGTGGGTGCGTCCGATCACCCACGCCCCCTCGCCCTCGTTTTCCAGGGCGCGCACAAGCGCCTCGACGCGCTCCTGGGGGACGAACATGAGAAGCCCCCCCGATGTCTGGGGGTCGGCGAGCAGAAGGACTTCCTCCTTCGGCAGCAGGGGCGGGACGCGTATCTTGGCGATCTGGCAGGAGATGTTGTCGTGTGCCCCCCGGGGGATGGGCGGGGACCCGAACCGGGCGTGGAGGAAGGAGGAGCCCGGAAAGTTCCCGCGCGCGGAGAGCGCCGCCACGGTGCGCCGCCTCATGAGGTCGCGCACCCCCGGGAACACCGGTACGTCCTTGAGCCGAATCTCGGCGGCGAGGCCGCTCCCCTCAAGCACTTCGATCAGGTGGCCGAGAAGGCCGAACCCGGTGACGTCGGTGGCCGTGTGGATCCCTGCCTTGCGTCCCGCGCGCGCGGCCCCGGCGGAAAGCCTGGCCATCGACTGGATCGCGGCATTCGTGGTTTCCTCCGGGGAGATTCCCCACTTGATCGCCGTCGTGATGATGCCCGTCCCGATCGGCTTGGTCAGCACGATGGCATCCCCGGGCTTCGCCCCCCGGTTGTTCCACACCTTCTCCGGGTGGACCCTCCCCGTGACGGAAAGCCCGAACTTGGGCTCCTTGTCCCGGACCGTGTGCCCTCCGATGATGCAGATGCCGGCTTCCCTCGCCTTGTCGACGGCCCCGGCCATAACGTCGGCCAGCAGGGGGAGGATCTTCTCGTCGTCCGGGAACGCCGCGACGGCCAGGGCGAAGAGCGGCTCTCCTCCCATGGCGTAGATATCACTTAAGGAATTGGCGGCCGCGATGGCGCCGTACAGGTACGGGTCGTCGACCACCGGGGTGAAAAAATCCACGGTGGCCACCAGCGCTTCCCCGGGGGAGAGGAGGAACACCCCCGCATCATCCGCCTGGGAGGTTCCCACCAGAACACGCGGGTCGTCCGGCGGCGGAACGGCGGCCAATACCCGGGCAAGGACCCCCTGCCCCAGTTTGGACGCTCAACCGGCGCAGGAGGAGAGATGGGTGAGGAAGATCTTCTCGCGGTCGGTCAAAAGGGTGGTGTCGCCTCCTTAATTATAGGACGCCTCTTGGACCAGTCCCGTCGCCCCGCAGGCCGGATTTTCGCCCGACCGTTACGAAAGCCCTGGGGACCTGTCCGCCGTAGCTCGGACCGGGCTTTCGCCCGACCGTTACGCGGCCCTGCGGACTTGTCCGCCGT
>DAOUUI010000201.1 GCA_030668225.1 Deltaproteobacteria bacterium | reverse complement strand
TGAAATCGCTTTCGGTCCAGCGGGAGGACGGGAAGGTCGAACGCGTCCTGTCGGGGACGGATGCAGGGATCGGAATCCGGCTCCTTTCCCGGGAGAAGACCTACTACGCCTTCACCAACGAATGCGACCTGCTACGCCCCCTGTCCCCGGGGACCCGAGGCATCTCCTCTACCGGTGCCAAGGGGCGCAGCGGGGGGTTCCTCGCAGCGGCCTGTGGAGCGAGGAATGGGAATCGCCGCGAAGCGGCGTCTGGTACGCGAGCGGAACCGGCAGCGAGCGGGCGCAGGTCGCGAGCGTAGCTGAGAGGAAGCCCCGCGCGAGCACCTGGCGCCGGGAGCCGGGGCGATGCGGAAGCGGCGGGGACACTCTCACCGGGGACATTCCTCTCCCGGTCACCGGGGACACTCCCACCGGGGACACTCCTCTCCCGTATTCCGGAGATGAATCAGGAATGTCCCCGCAACGTGGAGGCGACCTCCCGCCAGAACGCCTCTTCCCGGTCGGCCTGATGCAGGAGGAGGTCCGACACCCGGAGAAACCCCCCGGCATCCCCCGACTCCGAGATTTCCTTCAGTATCCCGGCAATCTCCGTCCATCCGTCTGCGGCGGCGACCATCTTCCCGGCGAGCCCCGAACCGGCCAGAGGGGGGCAATGGGGAGCGGACTCGTCCAGGTAGCGTGCGTACAACCTTCGGAAGAACCCTCCTCCGGTTCCGCGCTTCTCGATGACCTGGTATCCGAACCGGGCAGCGAAAGGTAAGTCCTCCGTCATCCCGGGCCACCGGAGGATCTCCCTGGCCATCTTGCGCATCCCGGACACCCCGGCGGCCGATCCCGGCGGCGGGGAAAGCATCTCCCGCGCATTCTTCCCGAGGGCCAGCGGGACCGCCTCCGACAGCGCGCGAAGCCGCCCTCCCGGCGCAACGATGCACCAGCGGTTTTCCATCGGATACGGAGGGATAGAGGATGAGCGCGACATCGCAAGCGATGTCACGGAAACCCTCTGGGGTCCCTCGCGCTCCGAATCGGACAGGACCGCATATCCCGCCTCGTCGTCGAACCCGAACAGGACGACCCGGTGCCCCGGGAAGTGCGTCGTCGTCCCGAAATAGTCCAGGTGGGCAAGATCGGTGCTGATCAGGACGGGGTGGCCGGACAGGACCGCCTCCCGGGCCCTTTCCCACCCGGCGTCGCCGTCCTCCTCCGTCCGCTCCGGGAACGGGATCGCCAGGGCATCGCACAATGCCCTCTCCATCTCCATGATCCGCCCGTGGAATGCAACGCCGGGAGGGACCGAAAGTGCGGGCACGTACAGGAAACCCGCGCCCGAGCCCAGGCCGAAGCACATCGGTTCCGAGAGGACGATTCCCCGGAAGGCGAGCAGGTTCCGCATGGCGGAGGAACCGCAGTGAAGCCCGGGCCGGTGGACGTACCCGGGTACCGTGTGCCGCATCCTTTCCCCCTTTCCCCGAAGCCGCTGTACTATTACATAGCAGAGATTACGCACCGGAGGGCTCTTGGAAAATCGATTTCTCAGCATTCTCGCCGAAGTCGAGAAGGCCCGGAAGGGGATGGCGATCTACGCGCTTCTCGTGGTCGTTCTGACCGCGGGCTCCTTCTTCTTCTCGGAGCAGATCCTCCAATTCCTGGTGCGGCTTCTCAACCGGAAGCTGGTCGCCTACAACCCCTCGGAAGGGTTCTTCGCCATGCTTTCGATCGCACTATACTGCGGCCTTGCGCTGTCGGTGCCGACCGGGGCATGGATGCTCTGGCGGGGGGCTGTCGTCCCCCGGCTGCCGGACTGGAAACGGTGGGGGTGGGCCGTCATCGGGGCGGCGACCGGTCTTTTTCTCGTCGGCATGATGCTTGGGTACTTCGTTCTTCTCCCGGCCGGCATCGGGTTTCTTACGGGGTTCGAAACGCCCAAGGTGCGGGCGCTTATCTCGGCCCGGAAGTTCGTCTCCTTCTGCGGCACGATGCTCCTGGTCCTGGGCTTCTCCTTCGAGGCGCCCCTCGTCTCCTACTTCCTGGCCAGGGCCGGCGTGCTTACGCCCGGCTTCTTCCGGAACAAGTGGCGCCATGCCATGCTGGGGTGCGTGGTGCTGTCCGCCATCCTTACGCCGACCCCCGACGTCTACAACCTGTCGCTGATGACCATCCCTCTCTTCGGGCTTTTCTTTGCGAGTTTCGCCGTCGTGTGGGCCGTCGATCGGGGGAGG
>DAOUUI010000087.1 GCA_030668225.1 Deltaproteobacteria bacterium | reverse complement strand
CTCGGGGTACGCCTTGAGGAGCCAGAACTCGGCCGGCGGATTGTCCGGCTTCTCGAGAACCACGAGGAGGGCGGGGCCGAGCTCCTGGAAGTTAGTCTTGTAGTCGATGGCGCTTATCTGCCCGTATCCGGGGATTTCCTTCTTCTGTCCCGGGGACAGGGAGATCGTCTCCCCCCGGCCGCCGTCGGAGTTGTTTACCGCCAACGTGACGGTCGATGCGCCCGCGGGGCCGTAGCTTGACTGGTAGAACCAGATCCCCTTGTATTGCAGCGGGTCGTTCACCTCGATCTTCTTGCGCGCGACCTCCTTGCCGTTCTCGATGACGCTTAGGTCCGAGGAGTACTCCTTCGGCTGTCCGCTGGGGTAGAATTCCACCCAGAACCTGTTGCAGCGCACCGAAAACCCGAGGTCGACGTGGTTGGTCCCCCCGCGCGTCGGAATCGTCCGGACCGACTGCCCTTCGACGATGTTCGCGAATCCCTTGAACCCGAGCACGTTGCCGACGATGGCTCCGATGAAGATGATGATGATGGAAAGATGGGTCACGTAGACGCCGAATCGCGAGACGACCCCCTTCTCGGCATACAGGTGAAGCGTCCCGTCGTTCTCGGTCACGCGCGGGCGGGCGAAGCCCCCCCCCATGGCCGCCCGGTACGTTTCGCCCAGTTCCGAAAGATCCCCCTTCTTCTTCCACCGGTCGACGAGCCCCATCGATTTTTCGAGGTTCCCGTCCAGGGTGGTCTTCGGGTTCCGTACGACCCGGACGACCCGCGGGAGCCTGTCGAGGGTGCAGCAGATCAGGTTGACGCTGAACAGGACCATCAGAAGGAGGAACCACCAGGAATGGTACATGTCGAACAGGGAAAGCGCCTCGAAGAAGCGGATCGCCCAGTCGGTGTAGATCTGCCGGTATTTTTCGATCGGCTGGTTCTGCTCGATGATCGTCCCTACGATGGAGGCAGTCGCCAGGATGATGATGACAAAGATCGCAAGCTTCACCGAAGTGAAGAATTTCCACACCCTGTCCATCGGAGATTCGTTGCGCTTTCCGTCAGTCATGGGGATTCACCTTCAGGCAATGGGAAGATATTAACTTTTCATTATACATGCATTGGGGGGAAGGGATCGAAAAACAAACCGGAGAGGGGGAATCCGCCCCCCTCCCCGGCACGAGTCGCGAAAACCTCCCGTTACTTCTTCGCGTGGCACCCGTCGCACTTGGTCGGGGCCTTCTTGCTGGCATCTTTCTTGTGGCAGTTCTTGCACGTCGTGTGATACGCATCCTTCAGGGAAACGGTCTTGCCCTCGGCCTTCGCCTTGTGGCAGGCGGAGCACTTCTGCTCTGCTTTGGCGGCGTCCTTGTGGTGGCACACCTGGCAGTCCTTGGCCCTTTTTTCCGCGTGGGCCTTGTGGTTGAATTGGACCGGCCCCTTGGCCTTCTGGATCGAATCGAGCGTCACCTTGCCCGGCGCATCCGCGCCGATCACCAGGCCGGCCGAGAACGTCACTGCGACTACGATTGCCATAAACGCTGCGAACTTCTTCATCCGGGTTCACCCCCTTCCGTGCTGGTCTATAACCACAGATTGCATCGCGCGCACCGCTCGGATTCCCGGCGGACGCAATCTTCGTCGTATCGCTTCTGGACTTCCATAAACGTTCGCCGGCTCTCCTCGGGAGGAATCCGGCCGGGTTCCCGCCGAATCCTCCATTCCGGACGGTCCTCGACCTGGGGTTCGCCCAACCGCCGAAAACGGTCCTGGAATCGCGCTCTCCTGACTTCTTCGACGCAGAGGGCGCCGTAGATATTCAACGCCGCCGCCCTGCCCGAAGCGGAGGCCTCGACGACCGTGCCAGGGCCCCCCACACAGTCTCCGGTCAGATAGGTCGGAATTGTAGTTTGCTTCCCGGGAAAAATCAACCGGGAAAGATTATGCGCGGAATCGATCCTCTTCTGCACCACGCCGGGAGGCAGGAAGTCGAGCGCGGGCCGGCTCCCGATGGCCTGGATGACCGTCTCCGCGGGAATCTCGAACTCGCTGCCGGGAACGGTTCGGGGAACGATCCTCCCCTTCGCGTCGAATTCGATCCGCTCCACCCGGACCGCCTCGATCACGGCCACATGGCCGTCGCGGACGACGAATTTCTTCACCGCCGTCCCGGGAAGGATCCGCACGCCCTCCCCGGCCGCCTCCTCGATCTCCCACGGGTAGGCAGGCATCAAGTCCCGCGGCTCGAGGCTTACCATCGTGACCTCCTGTGCGCCGAGCCTGACAGCCGCCCGTGCCGTATCGAGCGCGACCTTCCCCCCGCCGATCACCGCCACGGCGCCGCGCAGCGAAACCCCGTTCCCGCCACGGGAGCGGGCAAGAAACCCCAAGGCATCGAGGAACCCCTCCTCTTCTTTCCCGCTGCCGGGGAGGAGCACGGGGTCACCCGCTCCGACCGCGAGGAGAACGGCTTCGAAGCCCTGCTTCGCGAGACTTTCGAAGGAGATGTCCCGCCCGAATTTCTGTCCGCCCCGGAAGGAGACCCCGCGCGCGAGGATCGTTCGAAGGTCGGACAGAAGCGCCTCCCGAGGGAACCGGAACTCGGGGACGGCGTACCGCATCATTCCCCCCAGCTCCTCCGCCTCGTCGAACACGGTGACGATGCCTCCGAGGCGCGCCAGCGTATCCGCCGCAGCAAGGCCGGCAGGCCCCGCCCCGACGACAGCGACCTTCGGCCTGCGCACCCCATCCCCCGGGGGAGCGGTTGGCTGGACCTGCGCAGCGTACCCCACGTCGGCCGCGTACCGTTTGATCCCCATGATCGCGATGGGAGCATCGAACTCGATCCGGACGCATTTCTGTTCGCACGGGTGCGGGCACGCCCTGCCGCAGAAAGCCGCGAAGGGGAGTTTGTCGTGTACGAGGGCCAATGCCTCCAGGGGCCGTCCTTCGCGCACCAGGGCGATGTAATCGGGGACGTTGATATCCGCGGGGCAGGCGGTCTGGCACGGGGCGGCCGATTCCCCGGGGCCGCGGCCCGCGTCTTGCCAGGCCAGGTACCAGACAAGCCCGATGGCGAAAAGAAGAAACGCGTGTCCCGGGGTCGGCCCCCTCCAGATGCCAAAGACCAGCACCGCCGTCAGGGGGAGAAGGGAGGCCCAGAAGATCCCTGTTGGATAGCGGCCGCTGTAGAAGTGCCCTGCACCCGGCCAGACCAGGGACAGCATCGCGGCGTTCCGGCGGATCCTCTCCCGGTTGATCTCCCAAAGGAGGCGGTCGCGCTGGTCCATCCGGCCGTAACAGCGAAGGCACCTGTTCTCCTCCCCCTTGCGCTCGACTTCACAGAGGAGGCAGTCCTTGTACCCTGATTGAAGGAGGTTTTCCGGCCGGAGGAAATCCATGACCTGGCTATCGGGCGGAACCCGTACGGGGAAAGGCAGGAGCAGAGAAGAAATGGCGTCCCCACGGGGATTTGAACCCCGGTCGCCGCCGTGAAAGGGCGGTGTCCTTGGCCAGACTAGACGATGGGGACGCGTAAATGGTGAGCCCAGCAGGGGTCGAACCTGCGGCCCTCTGATTAAAAGTCAGATGCTCTACCAACTGAGCTATGGGCTCCCCGGAAATAAACCATGGTAAAGACCGGTGGGCAAGGGTGTCAAGCCCGGAATGGGTTCTTTCGAATGATGGTCTGGTTCCGTTCGGCGCCGATGGAGATCATCGAGATCTCCACGCCGGTCAGCTCCTCGAGCCTCCGCACGTATCTCTGGGTCGTTTTCGGGAGGTCACCGAACTCCCGGGCATCCGAGAGCTCCTCCTTCCACCCCTCCATCTCCTCGTAGACGGGTCTTGCCCCCTCGAACTCTGAGAGGGTCAGGGGGACTTCTTCCCGCCGGACGCCGCCGACCTCATAGGCGACGCACACCTTGACACGGGGCAGTCCCGAAAGAACGTCGAGTTTGGTAAGCGCGATGCCGTTCAAGGCGTTCACCCGGTTGGCGTACCGAACGACAGGGGCGTCGAACCACCCGCATCTCCTCGGGCGCCCCGTCGTCGACCCGTATTCGCACCCCCGGTCCCGGATCTTCTGCCCCTCGTCGTCGAACAGCTCCGTGGGGAACGGGCCGCTCCCCACGCGGGTGATGTACGCCTTGGCGACTCCGATCACCCCGCCGATCTTCGTCGGGGCGACGCCCGACCCGGTGCACAGGCCGCCCGCGGTGGTGTTGGACGAGGTGACGAACGGGTACGTCCCGTGGTCGATGTCCAGGTGCGTTCCCTGCGCCCCCTCGAAAAGAACCTTCGCCCCCCGGTTGATCTCCTCGTTGAGAAACAGGGAGGTGTCGATCAGGTAGGGCTTCAGGCGCTCCCCGTAGGACAGGTGCTCGCTCAGGGTGGACGGGAAGTCGATCTCCTCCGCGCCATAGTAGTTCTTGAGAAGGAAGTTCTTCAGCTCCAGGTTGTCGCGAAGTTTTTCCGCAAGGATGTCGGGGTCCACCAGGTCGCATGCCCGAATGCCGGTGCGGGCGACCTTGTCCTCGTAGCAGGGGCCGATCCCCCGGGCCGTCGTGCCGATCTTCCGGTTCCCCAGCTTCTCCTCCCGCACCCGGTCGAGGGCAATGTGATACGGAAGGATGATGTGGGCCAGGGAGCTTACCCTGAGCTGGTCGTCGTCTTTGAGGTAGTCGCGGGACTTGAGCTTGTCGATCTCCGAGAGGAGCACCTTCGGATCCACGACCACCCCGTTCGTGATCACGCACTTCTTCCCCCGGTGCAGGATCCCGGACGGGATGAGGTGGAAGATGTACTTCTCTCCCCGGACCACAAGCGTGTGGCCGGCGTTGTTTCCCCCCGTGGCACGCGCGACAATGTCGGCGAACTCGGTGTATATGTCGACAACCTTCCCCTTGCCCTCGTCGCCCCACTGGGCGCCGAGAACGATGATGTTCTTCAATTTCCCGCCTCTTTTCCTAGAACGTCAGATATTTTGCGGCAAGGATGTTCGGAAGCTTGCTCAGCTGACCGAGGACCTTCTCCGGAACCGGGTTGTCCACGTTGATGAGCGAGACCGCGGTTCCCCCCGGCTCCCTCCGCCCCAGGTTGAATCCCGCGATGTTGATCCCCTTCTCGCCGAGGAACGTCCCGACGCGCCCAACCACGCCGGGGACGTCGAGGTTCTGCAGCATCAGCATCCCGCCGGCGAGCTCCGCGTCGATCGGGAACAGGTTGATCTTCACGATGCGGGGAATGGTCCCGAAAACGGTCCCGGATACGGAGGACTCCCCCTTCTCGGTCACGAGGACGACGCGTACGAGACTCGCGTAGTCCTCGGTCTTCGCGGCGGTCGCCTCGACCACCTTGACCCCCCGTTCCTCGGCCACCATCCTTGCATTTACGAGGTTCACCTCCTCGGTCTGGTACTGGAGGAGCCCTTTCAGCACGGATATCGTCATCGGGGCCGTGGTGAGCTTTCCGACTTCTCCCAGGTACTCCACCTGCAGCTCCTTGAGGGGGGAATCCAGAAGCTGCCCGTGGAACGCCCCGAGCTTTTCGCACAGGGAAAGGAACGGCTTGAGCGTGGGCAGCAGCTCCGCGGCCACCGAGGGGAAGTTCACGGAGTTGCGGATCGTCCCTTTCTTCAGAAAATCGCAGATCTGCTCCGCGATGAGGACCGCCACCTTCTCCTGCGCCTCCGTCGTCGCCGCGCCCAGGTGCGGCGTGAGGATGACGTTCGGGTGCTTGAAGAGCGGGGTGTCCGGCGGGGGTGGCTCCACCGGGAAGACGTCTAACGCCGCGGCTTTTACGTGTCCCGACTCGAGCCCCGCCAGGAGGTCCGGCTCGTTGATCAGGGCCCCGCGGGCGCAGTTGATGATGCATACCCCCTTCTTCATCTTCTCGAGCGAGCCCGCGTTCACCATGTCCTTGGTTTCGGGGGTCAAGGGGGTGTGGAACGAGATGAAGTCGGACCGCCCGAACAGATCGTCGAGCGAAACGAGTTCGACGCCCAGCTTCCCCGCGTCCTCCTTGCTCACGTAAGGGTCGTATCCGACCACCACCATCTTAAGCCCCAGCGCGCGCTCGGCGACCACCTTTCCGATGTTCCCCAGGCCCACCACCCCGAGGATCTTGTCGGTGAGCTCGGTCCCCATGAACTTGCCCTTCTCCCACTTCCCTTCCTTCATCGAGCTGCTGGCCTGCGGGAGCTGTCGCGCCATGCCCATCATCAGCGCGATGGCGTGCTCTCCCGTGGTGACCGTGTTCCCCCCGGGGGTATTCATCACGACGACGCCCTTCTTGGTGGCTGCCGTTTTGTCGATATTGTCGGTCCCGCTGCCCGCACGGCCGATCACCTTGAGCCGGGACACCTTCTCGAAGACCGGGGCGGTCGCCTTCGTCGCCCCGCGGACAACCACGCCGTCGTAGTTGTCGATGACCGCGGCCAGCTCCTCCGGCGTCATCTTCCCCTTGACGTCGACCTCGATCCCCTCTCTGGCGAATACGTCAAGTCCCACCTTCTGCAAGTTGTCGAGGGCAAGAATTTTCATTCCCGGGTTCTCCTTTTTCCTGTGGTTACGCCTCGAGGATTTCCATCACCGCGGCGACGGCACGGCCGAACGTCACGGGGTGCCCCAGGCTCGCTTGTTTCAATTGGGGGGTAAAGCAACCAATCTCTATCAAAGGCGGGGGGAAAAGTCAATCGAGGCAAATCCACGGAAAACCCCTAAAAAAAAATGGGGCAGGGGGATTGTAACCCCCTGCCCGAGGAGTCCCTTCCCTTTTGGGGGGGACTTACCTTCATGACGAAGGTCCGATGCTAACACACCCAAAAAAGATTCGGCAACAAGTTTTTTCCATGCCCTATCTTTTAGCGGTGACCCTCTTCACGCTCGACGCGGTGTCGCCCGCGTACTTCACGAGCACCTTGTCGCCCTCCTTGACCGCCCCGAGCTTCACCTTCGCCCCCGCTTTCAGGCCGACCGTTCCCTTCCTCCCCCGCACGGTCAGGGTGCCGGCATCCGCATCGATCGCCGTGACGACCCCCGTGATCTGGTGGCCCTTCGGCCCCTTCCTGGCCACCTTCTTCTTCGCGGGCACTGCGAGCCTTGTCGATTCGGCCGACTTGGCGGGAGCAGCCTCCATCGCCTTCCCGGCGAACTTCGCCTCCGTTTCTGCCAGAGCCACTGCCGTAAGCGACAGGGCGAACGTCATTGCAACAACCGCGGAGAACAGTTTTTTCATCTTCCCGACCCTCCTTCTCTGGAGTGAATTGACAACTGCCCCAGGGAGGGTTCAAGGACGATGCCAAACGCAGTACGTGGAAAACTCTCTATAAATCCGTTAACCCGACCGTTCCCAGGACGGACGGGGCAAACCTAAAGGACCGGATCCGGGACTACCTATCCGCTCCTTGTTCGCTTTCCGGCCGGGTCACCCCTGCAAGGCGGGAACCCGGGCCGAGGCCGCAAGAGGTGCCGCCCCGGCAGTCGAAGGCGCTTCTTTCCCCTTGCTCGCAAGGCGCGCCACCCGGGCCCTGTTCGTCTCTACCGCGGCCTGCGAGAACCGCTTCAACTCCGTCCCGGAGGCGGACACCGTCGCCACGGACACCGAACCGTCCAGCGCCTGCGTTGCCGTCATCGTGCGAACCACCTTGCCATCCTCGCGAAGCTCGGAGGTGACGGAACCCGTGCCGCCGTCCCGTACCTTAAGCGTGGAGACGAGGGATCCCGCGCGATACCTCTTAATGGTCGCGACGGTCGCTTCGCCCTCCCGGGAAAACGTCATCACGGCCCGGTCGTCCCCCTTCTCGAACACCCGGGCCTGCGACCCGGCGGTGATGGGGTTCTCACCGCTCCAGAACTCGATAAGATTGAAAATGGCGAAATCCAGAAATCCTGTAATGGCATACGGTATGACGAGTAGCCACGTCACGGCACTTCGGAGGTACTTGTCCTCGACGGACTTGTTGGCCTCGTATAGGCTGCGGGTCAGCTGGAACTTCCCGAAGCACCCTGCCGAGAAGACGACTCCCACGGACACCACGAGCACAAGCGCCACCGCTTTT
>DAOUUI010000112.1 GCA_030668225.1 Deltaproteobacteria bacterium | reverse complement strand
CCGGGAGTTCCTCTACCTGGGGCGCGGGATCTCCTATCCGATAGCGCTCGAAGGGGCGTTGAAACTCAAGGAAATCTCCTACATCCACGCGGAAGGGTACCCCGCCGGCGAGATGAAGCACGGGCCGATCGCCCTGATCGACGAGCAGATGCCGGTGCTGGTCCTCTGCTCCCGGGGGGACACGTACGCGAAGACCCTCTCCAACCTGGAGGAGGCGCGCACCCGGGGGGGACGGATGATCGCGGTAGGGACGGAAGGGGACACCGACCTTCGCCAGAAGGCGGAGGAGAGCTTCTTCCTGCCGCCGTGCGCGGAACTTGTCCGCCCGATCCTCGAGGTGGTCCCGTTGCAGCTTCTGGCCTACCACATGGCGGTGCTCAAAGGCACAGACGTCGACCAGCCGCGCAACCTCGCCAAGAGCGTCACGGTGGAGTGACGGGGACATAACGCCCGGCGCGGGAAATCTCCCGGCGCTCTTCTTATTGCAAAATATTTCATGGGAAAAAGGGCGGGGACCGGGTGGTAAGGCCCCGCCCTTTGGAAATTTCGAACGGGCGGTTCGCGGGAAAACGGTTCCGTCTACTTCTTCCCCTTGGGGGACGCCGGCTCCACGGAGATCGCCATCGCTTCCGTGTAGGTGAGCTGGACCTGGTCACCCACCTTGACGTTTTCCAGGTTCTTCGGGTTCCTCACCGCCACCCTCTCGGAGTTCCCCTGCGGACCCTTGAGGGTCACGTGCTTCTTGTCCTTGTCGATCGCCTCGATATCTGCGACGATCGTCACCTGCTTTCCCATTACTCCCCCGGGCTTCTCTCCCTTCTTGGCCCTTTCCACGGCGCTGGTCTTGCTCATCCCCTTCGGGGATGTCCCGGGCTTCATCACCTGCCAGGCGACGGCTTCGTAATACTTCACGTTGACGAAATCGCCCGCCTTGACCTGGTCAAGGTTCTTCGCCTCATCGCTCGCGCGGAAGGTGACCGTGTTCCCCTTCGGTCCCTTCAAGGTCACCATCCGGGTGGAGTGGTCGATCTTTTCCACGGTTGCCGTCATCTCCTCGACGTTTGCAATTTCGCCCGAGGGTTTCATTTCGTGACTCTTCGCGAATCCCGGTGTTGCCGTTCCGAGAGTCAGCAGGCACACGAGAGCTGCCGCTGTTGCAGCCAGAACCAGGTTCTTCATGGGGCACATCCTCCTGTAAGGGGTTATATGGAAGAATTATATGGAAGAAGATGACCGTCGGGGGGAAAAAGTTTCAGCACCGGATCTGCGGGAAGCAGGGGTTGCATCCGAAAAGGAAAGAGGCGCGGTTTTCGCCGTGCAGGTGAAAGGTTTGCCGCCCGCGTGCGACGAACAGACAAGGGGACAATTTTCCCTTCGGAGGTCGGACATGGAGATTCGGCGATTTATTTTGTGGATTGTTTGCCTCGTTCTGGCCGTCATGGCGGGTGCGGATCGCGCCCGCGCGGCATCGGTGATCCGGGAAGGTGGGAAGACCTACATCCAGGACCGGAGAGGGGAACGGTGGGACGTCACCCAGGCGGAAACCCTGGGTTTCGACCCGGGAGGGTTCCAGTACGGGATCGGGAGGAACGCGTTCACCCCGCTTACCGACGCGCGCGTCCGCAAGGAGGATAAGGGGCTCCCCGGGCGCCTGCGCGTCATCGGAGTGGCACAAGGGGAGGAAAAAAGAGCGTACTCCGTCCCCCGGCTCAGCGGGCACGAGGTCGCCAACAGCACGCTGGGAGGGAAAGAGATCGCCGTCGCGTACTGACCGCTCGTCGACCTAGCGGCTGTGTACAGCCGCCAAATAGACGGCCGGACGCTGACGCTCGTTCCCACCGGGTGGACCTACCGGAACACCTTCGTGCTGTACGACCGGGAGACGAACACGTTGTGGTACCCGTACAGGAAAGGGCTCAAGGGGATCCAGGGGAAGTATTTCGAGAGGTGGCTGCCGAAACTTTCCTCCGACGACACGACGTGGGAGAAGTGGAGGGCGAAGCATCCCTCCTCGGAAATCCTGGAATAGCGGAAAAGGGTGCCGCCGGAATGTCGTCCCGCTGCGAAACGGGAAAAAGGGAGGGGGGTACGCTCGGGTTCAGCGGCTTGATGCGACCGTTTGTTCCGCGGGTTCGGGACCCGGCTCCCGCGAGGCGGGGACGATCGAGGCGAGCTCGAGCCCGAGTGTGTGCCGGCTCTTGTGGAAGTCTGCGAGAAGCTGCTTCGGAATTCCCTCGCGGCGCGGGACGTTGACCCGGAGCGGATTGACGAACCGGCTCCCCTTCTTCATCCGGAAATCGAGGTGGGGTCCGGTGGCGCGGCCGGTGGCCCCGACGTACCCGATGACGTCTCCCTGCGAAACCCGGACTCCGCTCCGGATCCCCTTGCGGATCTTGTGGAGATGGCCGTAGTAGGTGGTGAACCCTTTCGGGTGCTTGAGGATCACGAGATTGCCGTTTGCGCCCTTGTACCGGGCGAATTTGACGGTCCCGTCCCCGAGGGCGGAAACAGGCGTTCCCCGTGGGGCGACGTAGTCGACGCCAAGGTGAGGCCTGCGGATCTTCAGGATCGGATGCCTCCGGCTGTAACTGAACCCGGAACTGATGCGGCGGTAGCTAAGCGGAGCTTTGAGGAACGACCGCTGCAGCGATTTCCCCTCCTCGTCGTAATACCCGGCTCGCCCGTCGGGGTCCTCGTACCGGAAGGCCCGGTGCGTGTTCCCGTCGTTTACGAACTCGGCAGCGAGGATGGGGCCGAGTCGCTTGAAGCGCCCGTCCAGCCACAGCTCCTCGACGATTACCTTGAAGGTGTCGCCTTTCCGCAGGTCGGTCGTGAAGTCGAAGTCCCAGGAGAAGATGTCGGAAAGGAGGTAGGCGAGCTGGGCGGGATTTTCGCTATTGCCCAGGGAGTCGTAGAGATTGCTCTCGATTACCCCGCCGAACTTCCCGATCTTCTTCTCGTATGGAATGTCGATCTTCTCCGCCCGGAAACCGGGGTCGTCCCGCGTGATGCGCAGCAGCGCCTCGTCGTTAATCTGATAGGTAAAGGACAGAACGTTGTTGTCGTTGTCCAGCCGGAATTCATAGGGCTGCCCCGCCACGATCCTCCTCAACCGGTGGATGTCGGCCGAGGCTTTCCGGAGGAGGAACAGTTCCTTGCCGTTCAGGCCGTACCGATGGAATATGCCGGACATCGTCTCGCCCGCCTTCACGACGTCCTTGATCTCCTGCGGGGATTCCTCGGGGTGTTCCATGGAGGAGGATTCGGCCATTCCCTGCGGACGGGGGGAGATCGTGAAATAACCGATGAGGAGCACGGCGGAAAGCGCGGTAAGAATAACGACTCGCTTTTTCATCTTCCTCCCACGGAATGAGGAAATCGCAAATATTCTCTTTGTTTGCGGGCCGTAAGTCAATCTTTCCTTAATAAAAAATTGCCCAACAATCAATATTTAATTTCGTTTATAAGAGCGAAAACCGGTGAAATCCCCGTGAAAGAGGAAGCAGCGATTCCTTTTTCAGGGGACCCGTCCCGACGGGCAGAGTGCGGAATGCAGCGAAAATTTCCCCCTTGGGCTGACCGCGGGAACTTCATCGAATTGATGGGAACCTGAAACGAACGACAATGGGACGGCATTAATATTCTATATGACCCGTGGTCCGTGATTTTGGGGGAGAAAGGAAGAGCGTGGCATGGCGAGATTGACTACTCACAGGCCTGATGATCGAAAGTCAGGTCCCAAAGATAATCCGGATCTGCTTGGGAAAGTTGTCAAGGGGAAGAAAGGCGGCCAACTTGAGTTCCTCCTGCTGGGACTTATGTCCGCCTGCATCGGTGTTTTGTTCTTCCTGATTTTCTTCAGAGGGTGAGGGCCGATCGAAGAGCGTATGCCTTCGTTCGCCCGCCATTCGGCAATCGCCGGATCTTCCCCTGGAGGAAACGGCGATTGCCGAATCCAATGCACTCTTCCTGCCGTGCCCGGGAGGCCCTTGCCCGGGCAGAGGGCCATTGTGCGGACGGGTGGCCGTGCTGACCGCTAAGTCGATGCGCTTGCACCACCCCGCTTCCGGTTAAAGGAAGAGCGTCGTAGCGGCGTTCTTACGACCCGATGAAGAGTTCGAAATCCCCCTCTCTTTCCCCGCCTGTCGGGCGGGAGTAAGGGTGGGGCGATTCGGTCCTTTTCCGCAAGACCACGGAAAGGAAGAAGGTGAGGGCCCCGGCGGCCACGAAGGCGGCGAGGAAAAAACTGCTCCGGTGCAATTTCACATATGTCTCCCGACGTGCCGGGGAAAAACCGGCATTTTCTTTGATTGTAAGGCAAATTCCCCCCGCGGCCAAGCACGAATGGAGAACCGGAAGGATGCGGCCGAGCCCCTTGCACCGGCGGGGAGAAACGTGATAATCGTTGAATTTCAGGGACACATCCGAAACCCGATCCTCGTGGTCGAATCTAAGCTGGAGAAGAGCATGCCCGCTGAGCAGTTGCTCGACGACAACGTTCTTCTGGAGGAACTTCGCAAGGGCTCCTCCGAGGCCGTGGAGGCGCTGTTCGAACGGTTCCACGGAAAGATCTACGGCCTCGCGATGTCGATCCTGAAGAATGAAAGCGACGCCGAGGAAGCGACCCAGGACGTGTTCCTGACGGTGTTCCAGAAAGCGCACACATTCAAGGGGAACTCGGCGCTGTACTCCTGGATCTACCGTATCTGCGTGAACGCCTGCCTGATGCGGCTTCGCGGGAAGCGCAGGCAGGAGACGGTGTCCATCGAGGAGTTCATGCCGGTCTTCACGGATGAAGGGATGCACAAGAGCCCCGTGGAGGACTGGAGCAAGGAAGTCGAGCGGAAGATGCTCGACAAGGAGCTGGGGAAGGTGATCAAGAAGTTTACGGACGAACTTTCCGAAAAGTACCGGGTGGTTTTCGTCCTGAGCGACGTGGAAGGGCTATCGAACGAGGAAACCGCGCAGATTCTGGGCCTGACGGTCCCCGCCGTGAAATCGCGTCTCCATCGGGCGCGCCTGTACCTGCGGGAGCAGCTGGGCCGATACCTGCAGGAAGGGAAGACGGCATAGAAGCGATGAATTGCAAGGAACTGGTCTACCTCCTGGGGGAGTATATCGACGGTTCGATGGAGGAACAGCTCAGGAGCGACCTGGATGACCACATCTCGATGTGCGACTCTTGCACGAATTTCATGGTCACCTACGACAGGACGCGGCTCATCTCCCGGCAGGTCCAGCTTGACGAGATCCCCGGGGAGTTCCGGGAACGGCTGAGGTCGTTCCTCGCCGACAAGGCGAGGGAACATCATCAGGGAATAGAAAAGTACCGGAAGATGGCCGCCGAGGAACAGAGAAAGCAAGTCGAGGCCCTCCTCCGGGCGTTTCGTGAGGGTCGGCTCTCCCCCTCCCTTTCCCTGTTGTTCGATTCGCACCGTGACCGGTGCGAGAAATGCGGGGCGTTCCTTCGCTCCCTGAACGGCGGGGAAGAGACAAAGCCCGTTCCCCCGGAAATCGAGGAACATCTCGCCGAGTTCTTCGAGGCGCTTCCTCCGGGGGAGGAGCCGTTCCGGTCCTGATCCGTACCGCAACATCTTCGTGAATAACCGTGGCGGGGCCACTTTGTCTCCCTTCTTCTCATCCTGCGGCATGAGGAAGCAGATGCGTCTTTTTCCGTTCAGCGCGATCGTCGGTCAGGATCTGTTGAAGAAGGGTCTGCTGGTGAACGCGGTGGACCCCTCGATCGGCGGTGTTCTGATCCGCGGGGAGAAGGGGACGGGGAAGACGACGGCGGTACGTGCGT
>DAOUUI010000098.1 GCA_030668225.1 Deltaproteobacteria bacterium | reverse complement strand
TTTGTCCCGCGTCCTGCAGCACGAAATCGATCACCTGGACGGTATTCTGTTCATCGACAGGCTCTCCTCCTCCACCGCCTCCGCCCAATAATGCAGCGAACCCGGGTGGTCTTCATGGGGACCCCGGAGTTCGCGGTTCCTTCGTTGGCTGCGCTTGCCCGCGTCGATGAGATCACCCTCGTCGTCACGAACCCCGACCGCCCCGCCGGCCGCGGGCGGACTCTCACTGTTCCCCCGGTGAAGAGGGAAGCGCTTCGGCTCGGGATCCCGGTGTTCCAGCCGGAGAAACCCAGAAGCCCGGAGGCGGTGGCGCGGTTCACCGCCGAGCGACCCGACCTGATCGTCGTCGCCGCATACGGGCGGATCCTCCCCCAGGCGGTCCTCGATATCCCGAAGATCGGGTGCATCAACGTGCACGCGTCCATTCTCCCCCGGTACCGGGGGGCCGCGCCGATCAACTGGGCGATCGCCCGGGGGGAGACGGTGACGGGCATCACGATCATGAAGATGGATGCCGGGATGGACACGGGGCCGATGCTGCACGTGCGGGAGGTGCCGATCGGGGAGGACGACACGGCGGAGACGATGTTCCCCAGGCTTGCCGCCCTTGGCGCGGAGGCCTTGATCGAAGCCCTCGGAATGCTCCACAAGGGGATCCTCCCCGAAACTCCCCAGGACGGGGAACAGGCGACCTACGCCCCGATGCTTAAAAAAGAGCACGGGCGGATCGACTGGGCCAGGCCCGCCCGGGAAGTGCGGGACCTGGTCCGGGGGATGACCCCGTGGCCCTCCGCCGGCACGTCTCATGCCGGGAAGACCCTGAAGATCCTTTCCGTTTCGGTCCGGGAGGGGAAGGGGGAGTCCGGCGAGATCCTGTCGGTCGACCGGGACGGGATCGTGGTCGCATGCGGCGAGGGGGCCCTCCGTCTGGAGAAAGTCCAGCCCGAAGGGGGAAGGGTGATGTCTTCCTGGGACTACGCGCAGGGCCGCCGCGTCCGGAAGGGGGACCGGCTATCTCCGTAAGGGAAGCTTCGCTTCGCATCCTTTTCCGGGTGGACCGGGGAGGCGCGTACGCGGACATCCTTCTCGACCGGGCGCAGCGTTCGTTCTCCGACCCGAGGGACCGGGCACTCCTGACCGAGCTCGTCATGGGGACGCTCAGACGCCGCGGCACTCTCGATTTCACCCTCTCCGCCCACCTCCTCCGCCCGATCGAAAATACCGACGCATGGGCGCTCAACGCCCTGCGCCTCGGCGCCTACCAGCTTCTTTACACCCGCGTGCCGGAACGGGCGGCGATCTTCGAAACCGTAGAGGCGGTAAAAAAGATCCGGGGGGAGAAGACCGCGGGGCTGGTGAACGCGATCCTGAGGAAGGTGGTCAAGGCGGGAAAAGCGCCGGCACTGCCTGCCGCAGAAGGAGCGGAACGTCTGGCGGTTACCTTTTCGGCCCCCCATTCGCTCGTGTCCGCCCTTTCCCGCTCGCTGGGGGAGAGGGAAGCCGCCTCGTTTCTGGCCGCCTCCCTGGAAAAGCCCCCTTTCGTGGTCCGTGCCAACCCTTTCCGTATCGCCCGTGACGACCTCTTTGCCCGGTTGGCCCGGGCGGGGATGGCCCCCTCGCCCTGCCGGTATGCGCCGGACGGGATCGTGCTGTCCAAGCCTGCCGGCGTGCACGCGGACCCCGGATTCCGGGTGGGGGAGTACCTGGTGATGGACGAAGGGGCGCAACTCATCGCACCGCTTCTTGCTCCCTCGGGGGGCGAGGAGGTTTTGGATGCGTGCGCCGCCCCCGGGGGAAAGACGACCCACCTTGCGGCACTTGCCGGGGGCAAGGCGCGGATCGTCGCTGCGGACGTCTCGGAAGGACGCCTCCGGCTGCTGCGGGAGACGGTGTCGCGAACGGGTGCGGCAGGTGTTACGACGCGGCTCCACGATTTCTGTAAAGGGCCGCTTCCCAAGACCGCAGACAGGTTCGACAAGATTCTCGTGGATTCCCCGTGCTCGGGCATGGGAGTCATCCGGCGCAATCCCGACGCGAAGTGGCGGTTCCACCCGGAAGGGCTTGCGGAGCTGGGCCGCCTGCAGGGCGCCATCCTCGACGGCGCATGGGCGTCGCTTCGGCCCGGAGGGCTTCTCGTATACTGCACCTGCACTCCCTTGGGGGAGGAGAACGAAGGGGTGGTGGAATCTTTTTTGGGAAGGCATGCGGAGGCGGGTTTGCACCAGGGAGGCGCGCGGGACTGGCCGGGGCCTTTGGACGCATGGACGCCGGAGGGGTTTCTCCGTCTGTCTCCCCACCGGCACGGGACGGACGGGTTCTTCGCAGCGCTTTTCCGGAAGGGCGGCTAAAAGATCGGTCTTGCGGCGGCGCTTAAGGGCGGCGGAAGGGTTCTTCCCTCCCTCCCCTCCCCGGCCGCGTGGTAGAATCGGGCGAACCTTAGCGAAAGGGGGAACGCAGTGGAGTATTACATCGCACCCTCCCTGCTGTCGGCCGACTTCGGCAGGCTCGCCGAGGAGGTAAGCGCCGTGGAAAAGGCGGGGGCCGACCTCCTCCATCTGGACGTCATGGACGGCCGGTTCGTCCCCAACATCACGATCGGGCCCTCCGTGGTTGCGGCGGTCAAACGATGTGCGAAACTCCCCCTGGACGTGCACCTCATGATCGTCGAGCCGGAGAAGTACCTCGAGGCGTTCGCAGACGCCGGGGCGGACGTCATCACCGTCCACGCGGAGGCGACTCCGCACCTCCAGCGCGCCGTGGCGCGCGTGCGGGAACTGGGGAAGAAGGCAGGGGTCTCCCTGAACCCGTCCACGTCCCTCTCGGCCATCGAGTGGGTCCTGACCGACATCGACATGGTTCTCCTCATGACGGTAAATCCCGGGTTCGGGGGGCAGGTGTTCCTTCCCTCGATGACCGGAAAGATCGAGCTGCTCCGGGCGCAGCTTTCCCGTGCGGGGCTCCCGGTCGACATCGAGGTGGACGGGGGGATCAAGGCGGACAACGTTTCCGAGGTCGTGAAAGCCGGAGCCAACGTGATCGTCTCCGGGTCCGGCATATTCGGCACGAAGGATTACGGCAGGACGATTTCCGAGATGCGGAGGAACATACGCAAAGCGGTTTCCGCCCCCGCGTGACGCGGGTGGGGCGGAAGAATCCGGAACAGGGGGTGGAAGGATGAGCCGGGTAGAGATCGGGTTGTGGCAACTGGAGGTTCGGGCGAAGAAGTGCGTCGAGGCGCTCCGGAAGAACGGATTCGACGCCGAGTACCATTCCAGCCTGGAAACGGTGCGGGAGCGAGTGCTCGCGGAGTGCGAGAAGGCGGAATCGATCGGCTTCGGAGGCTCCATGTCGGTTGCGGAGATGGGGATCTTCGAGATTCTGGAGCCGAGCGGCAAGAAGCTGTTCGACCACGGCCGTGTGGCCCCGGAGAAGAAGGCGGAAACGCGGCTTGGCCAGCTCACCTGCGACCTCTTTCTGACCGGGACGAACGCGGTTACGCTCGACGGATGCCTGGTGAACCTGGACATGAACGGGAACCGGACGAACTCGATGACGTTCGGACCGAAGAAGATCCTCGTGGTCGCGGGGGGACAGAAGGTGGTCGCCGACGTGGGGGATGCCCTCCGCCGGATCAAGTCGGTCGCCGCGCCGCGAAACACGAAGCGGCTGAAGCTCGACACCCCGTGCGCCACGTCCGGCTTCTGCGAGGATTGCGACTCCCCCCAGCGTATCTGCCGGGTCTACTCGATCATCGAGCGGAAGCCGGCCAACTCGGACATCTCCGTGCTTCTGTGCGGCGAGCCCCTGGGGCTGTAGCATATTGACGGCCCGTTGGGGCCGCTGGTACCATAGCAACTTCTTTCGGGATGTGGCTCAGCCTGGTAGAGCACCTGGTTCGGGACCAGGGGGTCGCTGGTTCAAATCCAGTCATCCCGACCATTACATCCAGGGGGCTGCGGCGTCTTAAGGGCCGCAGCCCTTTTTTCGTTTGGATCCCATCGTGCGCATCCCGTGACGCGGCATCATGCGCACCCTGCGCGGGGCTGTCCTCCCCGCTGCATCGGGGGACGGGTTGCTCACCCGATCACGTGGCGGAAGATAAGGGCGAGCGCAAAGGCCGATACCGCCAGGGCCAGTACCCGGCGGATGGGCTCGCTGCGCATCCGGGTGGAGAGCCTTGCGCCCGCCTGCGCGCCCAGGAGCACGCCAACGCCCATGGCTGCCGCGACGGGGAGTACGACCTGGCCGTTGTGGAGGAAGATCAGGGTGCCCGCAAGGCTTGTGATCGCCAGGACGAAGTGGGAGGTCGCGGTGGCCGCGTGCACGGGAAGCCCCAGGATGACGATTAAGAAAGGGACGTGCACGATCCCTCCGCCGATGCCGAACAGGCTGGAGATTATCCCGACCAGGAAGCTTAGCAGCATCCCCAGCAGCATGAGCGGAGAGGTAAGAGGGCCCAGCTCCGCGGAAGTCGGATGCCGATGCGCTGTCCCGCCGAACGTCTTCCCCTTGTGAAGGAAGCCGGCCAGCACGAGCAGGAAGAGGGCGAAGAACAGCGTGAACCATCGCGACCCGAGATACTGCACGAGCGTGGCGCCCAGGAGGGCCCCGGGGATAGTCGCGACGGCGAAGGCCATCCCCATCCGGTAGAGGACCCGCCGCTGGATCATGTAGGCGATGCTCCCGGAGAGGGCGTTCAGAAAGACCACCGAGAGGGAGGTTCCCACCGCCTGCTGGGGGGTAAAGTGGAGTCCGAACAGGAGGAGGGGAACGATCATGAAGCCGCCGCCGGCGCCGATCAGGGTTCCCAGCGTCCCGATCAAAAGCCCCGCAGCAAACAGCAGGGCTGTCGTGACCATCCGCACATCCTCCGGCTGTTGGGCTACCGACAGGTTCCGCCGTGCCAGGGCATCGGTTCCACGTCAGGCGTGATCGTGCAACGGCCGACAGGGTATCATGATCTTTCCTGGTTATTTTCGGGAATTATTTCTTTTTCGGGTTTTTCCGGGTTCCACCGGACGCATTGCGGCTCCCCTCCCGCCCGTGCACCATGTTCGGGATACGGGGCTCCGCTCAATCGGGATGCCGCACGACCAGAACCGGCGTTTTGGACTGGCGTATCACCCGGCCCGTGGTACTCCCCATCACGACCTCGGCCACCCTTCCCCTCCCGTGGTAACCGATGACGAGCAAATCGAAGCCGCCGGCTTCGACCTGATGCAGGATCTCATCAACTGGAAATCCGAACTTGACGATAATCGAGTCGATGGCAAAGGAGAAATCGGACTGCTCGGAACGCGCCTTTTCTAGAAATTTTTCCGTGCGTGCCTTAAGGATGTCGCAAGCTTCCTGCGCGTTTTTTTTCTTCATCTCCTCCCACCGGCTCACACCGATCTCGCTGGCAATCAGTTGTCTTGACCCTTCGGGCACATCTTCTATCACGTGGAGAATGGTCATACCGGCCCCGTATTGATGGGCAATGCTTGCCGCATAGCGGAAAACGTAACTGGGGGTGTCGGAAAGTTCCGTGCAATAGAGAATCTTCCTGATCACGGGAATCATAGTTTCCCTCCCGGCAACAGAAACCTATGAGGTCCCTGCCGCCTCCACGATCGACTTGACAAGGGGTTGAAGACTATCCGATCAAGCCGCTTCCGCCTTCTTGGAAAACTTGTTCTTCAGGGCATAGGCCCAATGGAAACTGAACAGGTAAGAATAAAGATACGTCCCGATGATAATCAGGACAAAGGTTTTTGCAATGTCCATCGAGTCTCCCTGAAGGGTAAACCCGGGGACATACCCGAACAGGAACGGCGCCAGGTAGAGGAATTTCGCGAACTTGAACGCCGCAAACGCGGTCCTCCACATGTTCGCCCCCGCGATGGTGGCTCCCGCAAAGGCGGCGATGCAGACCGGCGGGGTGATGTTGGAGTCCTGGGACAGCCAGTAGACGATCATGTGCGACGCCAACTCGTTTACCCCGAGATGGGTAAGCGCCGGGACAGCCACGACGGCGGTGATCAGGTAGGCGGCGGTGACGGGCACCCCCATGCCGAGAACGAGGGATGCCAGGGCGATGAACAAGATGGTGAGGTACAGCTTCCCGGCAGCCAGTTGAATGACGATGTCGGCAAAGGTGAGAATTAGCCCGGAAAACGTCAGGACCGCGATGATGATTCCGATGACCCCCACGGTAGCGCCGATTTTCAGACTGTCTTCCGCCCCGCCCCGTGCGGCTTCCAGAAGTTCCTTCGGTCCCATCCGGGTCTCTTTGTTGAACCAGCTGACCACGATACAGGAGACGATGCCGGTTACCGCCGCAAAGCCGGCCGAATACCCCAAAAGCATCAGGATAGTGATGACGACCAGCGGCAGGATGTAATACCACTCTTTTTTGAGGATCTCCAGGGCGGGTTTTTCGCTTTTTTCGCCCTTGATGTTGTGGATCTTGGCCTCCCAGTGCACCATGTTGTAGACGCTGTAGATGTACATGATGGCCGGGAAGATGGCGATCATCATGATGCGGGAATACGGAACGCCGGTGAGCTCCGCCATGATGAAGCCCCCGGCACCCATGATGGGGGGCATGAACATCCCCGAGATGGAGGCCGCCGGCTCGATGCCCCCCGCCACGTGCGGCCGGAACCCCGCCTTTTTCATCATGGGAATCGTGAACGAGCCGGTGGAAACGGTGTTCGCGATGGCGCTGCCGGAGATCGAGCCGAAAAGGGCGCTTGCCAGGACGGCCACCTTGGCCGGCCCCCCCGTCCGGTGCCCGACCGCGGCAAGGGGAAAGTCGATGAAGAACCGCTGCGCCCCGGATTTTTCCAGAAAAGCCCCGAACAGGACGAACAGCAGGACGTAGGTGGCGAGCACGTTGGCCATGATGCCGAAGATCCCGTCGCTCTTGTAGAAGATGGTGGTGCACAGCCCCACGAAGGTGTCCCCGGGATGGGCGAACAGTTCCGGCATGTACTCCCCGAATACCCCGTAGAGCAAAAGAAGGGTGCCGATGATGACGAATGACAACCCCACGACCCTTCGGGCCAGTTCGATTCCAACGAGGACCCCGATTACCGCGATGATCTGATC
>DAOUUI010000193.1 GCA_030668225.1 Deltaproteobacteria bacterium | reverse complement strand
TGCCCATATTTGTCACATTTGAGGGGAGGGAGTCCAACGATATGACATCTTTTGTCTCTATGATCGACGCCCTCTCGAGGATGTTTTCGAGCTCTCTCACGTTTCCTGGGAAATCATAGGAAAGCAGGGCGCGCATCGCCTCGCCGTCGACCCGGGTGATCTGCTTGCCCATCTTGCCCGAGAACTTCGCCAGGAAATACCGTGCGAGGCTCGGGATGTCCTCCCTTCGTTCGCGCAGGGCGGGCACCACAATCTGGATGACGTTGAGCCGGAAGAAGAGATCGTCCCGGAACCGTCCCTCCTTCATCCACTCCTCGAGGTTCTGCTTGGAGGCGCAGACGATCCGGACGTCCACGGAGATGTCTTCGTTGCCGCCGATCCTCCGGAAGGACCTCTCCTGGATCGCCCGCAGCAGCTTGCTCTGCATGCTGTGGGGGAGCTCCCCCACCTCGTCGAGGAACAGCGTCCCCCGGTGGGCCTGCTCGAACAGACCCGTCTTTTGCTGTACCGCCCCCGTGAAGGCGCCGCGCGTGTGGCCGAACAGCTCGCTCTCCATCAGCGTTTCGGGGATGGCGGCACAGTTGATGGGGACGAACGGATGCTCCCGGCGCTCGCTCCGGGAGTGCATGGCCTGGGCGACCAGCTCCTTGCCGGTGCCGCTCTCCCCCAGGATCATCACGTTCGCGTTGGTGGGCGCAACCCGCTCGATCATCTCGAAGATCTTAAGCATCGCCTCGCAGCGCCCGACGATTCCCTCATAGGACGACTTCTCCAGGACTGCCTCCCGAAGCTCCCTGCTCCGGATGTCGGCGGTCTCCTTGCGGACGATGGCCTTCTTGATGAAGTCGCGCATCTGCCCCAGGTCGAACGGCTTGGTGATGGTGTCCGCCCCGAGGTTTAACGCCTCCTTGTCGACGTAATCGAAGGCACCGAGCTTCATCGCCTCGACCGCCGTCTTATGTTCGGCAAAAGCGGTCATCACCACCACCTCGGTGGACGGGTTCTTATGGATCGCCGCACGAAGGACCTTGAGTCCGTCGTCCTCCCCGGCCATCCGCAGGTCGGTCAGGACGAGGTCGTACACGTTCTGGCCGATGGCCTTTTCGGCCTCTTCCAGGGAAGCGGCCGTGTCGACCTCGTACCCTTCCTTCTCGAGAAATATCTCGAGAAACCGCCGAAGGCTTTTCTCGTCATCGACTACGAGGATATACTCCTTCACTTCCGGCTCCTCTTCGCGGGACGCGGGGGCTTACGTACGTAGATCACCCCGTCCTGTTTAGCGGTTCTTCCGCCTTCTTCCCCTTGCACCCCTTGCGCAGGCAGACGATCTCCGTCTTCCCGCTCTTGCGGACCTTCTCCGCCATCACGGGGTATTCGCAGACCGGGCACGGTTCCGTAACGGGCCGGCTCCAGGAGGCGAACCGGCAATCGGGATACCGGGAGCAGCTGTAGAACAGCTTTCCCGCCCTGGAGGATCGCTCCCCGATTTCCCCCTCGCCGCACTCCGGACATTTCACCCCGATTCCGTACGGGCGGGTGGCGCGGCACTCGGGATAGCCGGAGCAGGCGATGTACCGGGACCCCTTCCAGCGGCGGACGATCATGGGTTTTCCGCACTTGTCGCACGAGACGCCTGCTTCCTCGTCGGGGACCAGCTCCACGCCGCCTTCGGGAGATTCCCGGAAGTTCGCGGTGTTGCGGCACTCGGGGTAATTCCGGCACGCGAGGAACTTCCCCGCCCTCCCGAACCGGATGACCATCTCTCCCCCGCACGCCTGGCAGGGGATCCCCGTGGCGATGAGCTCGTCTTTCAACTCGGGCATCGCGCTTTTTGCACGCTCGAGCTCCTCCGAGAACGGCTGGTAGAATTCGCCCAGCGCCCGGGCCATTGCGACCTCCCCGTCCTCGATCTGGTCGAGCTCCTCCTCCAGCCTTGCGGTGAAGGCAATGTCCATCACCTTCGGGAAGCTCTCCTCGAGGAGGTCCGTGACGATCCGGCCGAGCTCCGTGGGGAGGAACTTCCTGTCCTCCATCTGGACGTACCCGCGATCCCGGATCGTCTTCACGATCGCGGCATACGTGGACGGCCGCCCGATTCCCTGCTCCTCCAGTTCCTTGATGAAGGAACTTTCGGTAAACCTTGGGGGCGGCTGGGTGAAATGCTGTGCATCCACAAGTTCCCGAAGCGCGAGCCTCTCTCCCTCGGACAGGTCCGGCAGGACGTTCCCATCGTCCTTTTCCTCCTCCTGCTCCCCCGCCGCGGGGTCGGCCTGCGGACCGTTCCCCTCCTGGTACAGGTCGAGATATCCGAGGAACCGGGGGATGGATCCCGTCGCCCGGAACAGGTATCCCCCTGCCGGGTGCCCCCCCTCGGACGCCGGGGTGTCCGCGGGCTCGCAGAGGATATTGATGGTGGTCTGCTCGAACTCCGCGGCCGCCATCTTGGAGGCGACGAAACGGTTCCAGATCAGC
>DAOUUI010000248.1 GCA_030668225.1 Deltaproteobacteria bacterium | reverse complement strand
GAAAGGAAGGGGTCCGGGGGACGCATCTGGACCTCTGGTTCCGTCCGCCGTTCACCTTTTTTAAAATGTTCCTCCTGAAGCGCGGGTTCCTCGACGGGGCGCTCGGTTTCCACCTGGCGTGGCTCTATTCCCGGTACACCTTCGCAAAGTATTCGAAACTGAGGGAGCGGAATGCGGGATAGTCTCCTTGGACGCGAAATCCGTTCCATCGTGGCGTTCAAGCTGCGGCACATCGGGGACGTCTTGCTCTCCACGCCCGCTTTCCACGCACTGCGCAAAGCCTTCCCGGGGGCCCGGATCGCAGCTGTTGTAAATGAGGAGACACAGGACATGCTCTCCGGAAACCCGGACATCGACCGCATTCTGGTGTTCCGGCGGGGACGCAGGAACGCGGGCGGGAAAAGCCGCTTCGGGGAGGAACTCGCCCTGCTCCGGGAAATCCGGTCCCACCGCGCGGAAGTCGCCGTCAACTTCACAGAGGGAGACCGCGGCGCCACCCTCTCCCTGCTCTCCGGCGCGAGATTCCGCGTGGGCGTCGCTTCCGCCCGCCGGAGCCTGTGGGGGAAGGAGCGGTTCTATTCGCATCTTTGCCCCCGCCCGGACCTGTACCGCCACCAGGTGTGGAAGGATCTCGACGTGCTGGCCGCGGCCGGTATCCCGCCGGGGGATCTTCGCCTCCGGTTTTCCTTCTCGGAGGAGGAAAGGGAGGGAGCGCATCGCAAACTCTCCGGGGCGGGAATGCCCGAGGGTGTTTCCTACGCGGTGGTGCAGCCGACGTCCCGATGGAAGTTCAAGTGCTGGACGGAAGAGGGGATGGCCGGGGTCCTGGGACACCTCGCGAGGCGGGAGGTCATGCCGGTCGTCACCTCAGGTCCGGAACCCTCCGAAGTCGCCCAGGCCGAACGGGTCGTGGCGGCAAGCGGCGGGAAGGCGGTTTCCCTGGCCGGACGTTTCAGTCTGAAGGAACTGGGGGCCGCGATCGCCTCGGCCAGCGTTTTCGTCGGGGTGGATTCGGCGCCGATGCATATCGCGGCGGCCGTGGGGACGCCGGTCGTCGCGCTGTTCGGCCCGACGGGGGCCTACAACTGGGCTCCGTGGGAAGGGATCGACTGGGGATACACGGCGGAGAGCCCCGCGGGGACGCGCCAGGTGGGGCGCCATATCGTCGTGCAGAAGGACCGGGATTGCCTGCGCAGGGGCGTGGAGGAGGGGAGGCGGAACGCCGGCATGGAGGAGATCACCCTGGAGGAGGCGGCGGAGGCGGTCGACAGCGTTCTTCTCACGGAGACGGGGCAGTAGCGTGTGGTCGATCG
>DAOUUI010000109.1 GCA_030668225.1 Deltaproteobacteria bacterium | reverse complement strand
CTTCATCACGTACCGCTCGCCTTCGACATCCTTTTCCTGCGCGGCCGGAAGGCGGGAAAGATCGCACGGAAACTCCCGCACGCTTCCGTCCTCGAGACGAAGACGGAAGTCGATCCGCGCATCCGACACCGTATGCGGGAGTTGAACCGGGAGTTCCCCGGTACCTCCGTCCCAGACCACCACAACCGGATCGCACGGACGGCGCCACCGGGTCTGTTCGTGCTCCCGCAGCGCGTCCCGGGCGTCTTCCGCCTTCTCGAGCGGCGCTCCGAGCGCCTTGAGGACGGCCAGCAACGTTTGAGGAGAGACTTGTCTCCTCCGGTGAGTGATGTCGTAATAGGCGGTCTGGACGCCGTACGCGCGCGCCAGCCGCCCGAGCGGACCCGTCCCCCCGGTTTTGGCCCCCGCAGCCGTCACTCGGTCGTCTCCAGGAGATCCAGGATCCCGCGAAGGGGGAGCTTCACCCAGTCGGGACGGTTGTTCAGTTCGTACCCCAGCTCGTAGATCGCCTTCTCGAGGAGGTAGAAGGAAAGAAGCGAGGAGATCTCCTCCCGCGAATGAGGGAGGAATGACGCCCGGGCGGAAGACGCAAGATACGCCGAAAGAAACGCCGCGGAGACCCAGAAGGTCCAGCAGTGCGCCCACGGTTCCAGGCGCGCGAGGTCCTCCGGGCGGGACACGCTCCCCCCCGTCATCCCGATGAACGGTGCGTTGGCCGCGTAATGGAAGGAACGCAGCATGCCCGCCACGTCCCGCAGCGGGGACCTCTTGATTCTCCGCGCGCTTAAGGAATGGGCCGGCTCCCCCTCGAAGTCGATGATCACGAAGTCCTTCCCCGTGAAAAGAACCTGCCCGAGGTGGTAATCCCCGTGGACGCGGATCCGCATGGCCGTTATCTTCCGGTCGAGGATGGACCGGAAACGCTTCAGGATCTTGTCCTGGAGGTCCAGGACCGTCTTTGCCTCTTCCCGGACCTCCTCCGGGAGGGTTCGGAGCCGCTTCTGGAGAAGCGGGAGGGTCTGGGCGGTGAGGTTCCGCATCGACTGGTAGAGGGAGCGCTGGTAGTGCGCGGAGAACGGCTCGGGGGCGAAGGCTTCGTCGTCGACGTTCGACGAAAGCGCGATATGCATCTCCGCCGTGCGCTGCCCTATCTGGCGCGCCGAGACGAGGTAGGGCCCGATCAGGTCCCTCGCGTTTTCCGAAACCTCCTCACCGACCAGCGCCAGCACGGATTTTTGGGGGCAAACCACCGGTTCCGCTTCGGGTGGCCGGGACATCGCCCTCTCGTAAAACCGCCCCAGGGCGTCCAGCGTGTACTTCCAGGCGTCTCCCTGGTTTGGCACGAATCCCTGGAGGATGGCCAGCGTCATCGGCTCATCGTGGTTCCTCCGGTACTCCAGCGCCCCCGCCACGGGAGGTATATGCGGGAAACGCGCCTTCTCCGTCAGAAAGGTGCCGATCTCGAGGTCCGGGTTCAGCCCCTCGTCGATCTTCCGGATGAGTTTCAGGATCAGCCGGTCGCCGTAAAAAACGGAGGTGTTGCTCTGTTCCGTCTTGATGAGGGAAGGGGGCAGGTGCTCCGTCTCCGGCCCCCGGAGGCGCCGGAAAGCCCGCGTGGGGGAAGCCACGACCTCGCCGAAACTCCCCTTGAACCGTCGCCTGTGGCCGACTGCCTGGAGCAGGAAGTCGCACATATCGTTCTCGAACAAGGCGTCGTAGATAACACCCTCCACGTCGCCGTTCACCCGGCTGATCGTGAGCAGCGCGACGACGGCGTGGGCAATTTCCTTCTGCACCTGCGCGGAACGCTCGCCGGAAGAAAAGGCGAGGGGGACGGTGTATGTCTCCGGGTCACCCTCGACGTATTCGACCTGGACCAAAAGGATGACGGACGGGGGAGAGACGCCGGGCAGCGGGACCACATCCCGAACGACCGAGGACTTGACCCGCCGGGCCTTGCCTCCGAACCAGCGCCTCGTCTTCAGGTAATCCGGCAAAATCCTCTCCAGCCTTCCTTTTCCTTCCTTCCGGAAAAGGTGGTCCCAGCTTCCCTCCACCATGAGGGTGGGGATCCTCCTCTCCCCGTGGCCGGGATCGGCATCGCCCAGGGAAACCTGCTGCTGCCCAAGCAGGAGCCAGTAAAACGCGTAGGGACCGAGCGTGAGGAGGTACGGCTGGTCCTTGATGACGGGGAACTCCGTCTGTCCGAACAGCTCGACGGGAACCCTGCCCGCAAAGGCGGAAAGATCCAACTCCACGAACTGGGAAAACCGGGAGAGGTTGGCCACGACGAGGATCGTCTCTTCCTCGTAGCTGCGGATGAAGGCGAGGACTTTGGCGTTCTCGGGATAAAGGAACTCGATGGCTCCCCGGCCGAACGCCTGGAACCGCTTCCGGAGCGAGATGAGACGCTTCATGTACCAGAGAGAGGAACTCGGGTTGTTCTGCCGCGCCTCCACGTTGACCGTCTCGTAATGGTAATCCGGGTCGTTGTTGACCGGGAGATAGAGCCTTTGGGCGGAAGCGCGGGAGAAACCGGCGTTCCGGTCCGCGCTCCACTGCATGGGGGTTCGCACGCCGTTGCGGTCCCCGACGTAGATGTTGTCTCCCATACCGATCTCGTCGCCATAGTAGAGGACCGGGGTCCCCGGCAGGGAAAATAAGAGCGCGTTCATCAGCTCGAACTTCCGCCGGTCCTTGCCCAGCAGGGGGACCAGCCGCCGCCGGATCCCCAGGTTGATCCGGGCCTGGCGGTCGTGGGCGTAGACCCGGTACATGTAGTCCCGCTCCTCGTCGGTGACCATCTCCAGGGTCAGCTCGTCGTGGTTCCGAAGGAAGAGAGCCCACTGGCAGACGTCGGGGATTTTCGGTGTCTGGGTAAGGATGTCGATGATGGGATACCGGTCCTCCATCCGTATGGCCATGAACATCCGGGGCATGAGGGGGAAGTGGAAGGCCATGTGGCACTCGTCCCCCTCGCCGAAATAGGCGACCGCGTCTTCCGGCCACTGGTTCGCCTCCCCGAGGAGCATCCGGTTGCGGAATTTTTCGTCGACGCGTTTCCGGATCGCCTTGAGCGCCTTGTGCGTCTCGGAGAGGTTTTCGCAGTTCGTCCCCTCCCGCTCGATAAGATAGGGAATCGCATCCAGCCGCAGGCCGTCCACGCCCATGCCGAGCCAGAACTGCATCACCCGGAAGATGATCCTCCTCACATCCGGGCTGTCGTAGTTGAGATCCGGCTGATGGGAGTAGAACCGGTGCCAGTAGTAGGAGTTCGCCACCGGGTCCCAGGACCAGTTGGAGGTCTCGAAATCCTGGAAGATGATCCGGGCCTCCCGGTACTTGTCGTACGTGTTGCTCCATACGTAGAAGTTTCGCCACTTGCTGCCCGGGGGGGACTGCCTCGCCCTCTGGAACCACGGGTGCTGGTCGGAGGTGTGGTTTACGACGAGCTCCGTGATTACCCGGATCCCCCGCCGGTGCGCCTCGCGAAGGAAGAGCCGGAAGTCGGCGAGCGTCCCGTAGGAGGAGTGGACGTTTGTGTAGTCCGAGATATCGTACCCGTCGTCCTTCAGGGGCGAAGGGTAGAAGGGAAGGAGCCAAAGCGCGTTGATCCCGAGATCCTGCAGGTAGTCCAGCTTGCCCGTAAGCCCCCGGAAGTCCCCCACGCCGTCTCCGTCGCTGTCATGGAAGGCCCGCACGTGGAGTTCGTAGATGATCGCGTCCTTGTACCAGAGGGGATCCTCATCCGGCACATACGGTTTTTTCCCTTTCGCCGCCATATCCGAAACACTCCCCTTTTCTTGGACCCGTTACAGGAAGTAGTCGAAATCCCGCTCGGTTCGAACCTTCCTGCGGATGCGGATGATGTGCGCCGGAACCTCCGCGGGGTTGAGCTGAAAGTAGATGCGCCCCCCGTGCCAGATGTACCTTGCCCCGCTTAGCAGGTCGTGCCCCTGGAAGGGAACCGCCGGGTCGAGACCGAGACGGTCCATCGGGAGATCCACCCATCCCGATTGGGTGTTGTGGGGATCGAGGTTGACCACCATCAGGATGATGCTCGACAGGTCGTCCGCGGCCTTGCTGTAGGCGATCATCTGCTCGTTTTCCACGGGGTGAAACGCGAGGTTCCCATCCTCCTGCAGGCACGGGATCTCCCGCCGGATCCGGTTCACCACGCCGATGAATTCCTTCAAGCTGTCCGGTCGCTCGATGTCCCAGTGCCGGATCTCGTACTTCTCCGAGTCGAGGTATTCCTCCCTTCCCGGCGCGAGAGGGCGGTTCTCGCACAGCTCGAAGGCGGGGCCGTAGATGCCGTAGCTGGCGCCCAGCGTCGCGGCCAGGACGAGGCGCGCCATGAACGACGCTCTCCCCCCGAACTGGAGCTGTTCCGTCAGGATGTCCGGAGTGTTCGGCCAGAGGTTGGGCCGGAAGTATTCCCGCATCTCGGTTTGCGTAAGCTCTTCGAAATAGTCCATCAGCTCCCACTTGGAATTGCGCCAGGTAAAGTAGGTGTACGACTGGGTGAACCCCGCCTTTGCCAGACGGTTCATGACCTTGGGCCGGGTGAACGCCTCGGCGAGAAAGATCGCCTCGGGAAACTCCTCCTTTACCCCTGCGATCAGCCATTCCCAGAAGGTATACGGCTTGGTGTGGGGGTTGTCCACCCGGAAGATCCGGACCCCCTGGTCGATCCAGAACCGGATGACGGAGGAAAGCTCCTCCCACATTTCGCGCCAATGCTCCGTTTCGAAGTCGAACGGATAGATGTCCTGGTACTTCTTCGGCGGGTTCTCGGCGTACTGCACGGTGCCGTCCGGCCGGTGGCGGAACCACTCCGGGTGCTCCGTAACGGTTGGATGGTCCGGGGAGCACTGGTAGGCGATGTCGATGGCGACCTCGAGCCCGTACTCCCCCGCTTTCGCCACGAGGTGCCGAAAATCCTCGAGGGTCCCGAGCGCAGGGTGGACCGCCTTGTGCCCCCCTTCCTCGGAGCCGATGGCCCAGGGGCTCCCCACGTCGTCCGGTCCCGCGACGGCGACGTTGTTCTTTCCTTTTCGGTGAGTGCGTCCGATCGGGTGGACGGGCGGAAGGTAGAGGACGTCGAACCCCATCTCGGCGATATACGGCAGTCGAAGCACCACGTCGCGCAGGGTGCCGTGTTTCCCCGGCACGGGCGAACACGACCGGGGGAACAGTTCGTACCAGGTGCTGAAGCGGGCTTTCTCCCGATCGACGACCACCTCCAGTTCCCTTTCGTATACCGTCGCGTACCGCCGGTCGGGATATCCTCCCATCCGCCGCAAAAGCCCCTCGTCGAGGGCCCTTTGCACTGCCTCCGCCGCTTCCGCTTCGTCTCTCACCTTAAGCGCGTCGGCCGCTTCCCGGAGGGCCTCCCGGTCCGGTCCCCCCGCGCGCGCCGCCGCCTCCTCGACCAGCATCGCCCCCACCAGCAGGTCGACCCGGACGTCTTGTCCCGCGTCTGCCTTCTTGTCCAGATCGCGGCGCCAGGAGCGGAACCGGTCGACCCAGGCCGTAACCGTGTAGATCGCACGCCCCAGGGAGGTGACCGGGAAAGAGCCGGCCCAACGGTCGTTGCCGAGCTCCCGCAGGGGAGTCTCCCGCCAGGCGGCGTCACCGTGGTTTTTATAGAGGAGCACGGCCGCGATCAGGTCGTGGCCGTCGGTGTGGATGTCCGCTGTGACGGTCACCTTCTCCCCTACGGTCCTTTTGACGGGAAAGCGGCCACCGTCGATTTCCGGGGAGACGTTCTCGATGACCACGCGATGAGCGGTATCCGCGCGTGTCCATTCCTCCCACGGTTTCCGTACATCCGGCTTCATGTCCGGTCCTTACGGCAAATTCTGTAAAATCCCTGGTCTTCCATACGATCCGCATCCTCCTGCTTAGGTTTCGGCGAAACCGGTCCCACCTTCATGCAAGACGCGTTTTCATCTCGTTTTGGGGCGGTGTAGGCGGGGATACAGATAACATGATATGGCGGTATTATATCTCATCCGG
>DAOUUI010000051.1 GCA_030668225.1 Deltaproteobacteria bacterium | reverse complement strand
GAGCGACGCGATCGCCATCGCCATCCGGATGGAGGTTCCAATCATGGTCAGGGATGTGGTTATCGAGAAATCGCTGCGGGTCGAAACCGGGACATCCTCGGGAGGGGAGAAGGACAAGTGGACAGAGCTTCTCGAGAAGATGGATCCGGAAGATTTCAGCAAGTATAAGATGTGACATCTCGCAACATGGATGTCGCCCGCATAATGGTCGTCCAGGAGAACACCGAGACAACCCGGGATCTCCGCCTGGTAACTTCCCAACATCCGATCGAATTCTCCTTCTGCACGTTCGACCAGGTGGTACGAGGGGAGGCGGACCTCTCCTCCTGCGTCGCGATCGTCGCCACTCTCGATTGCGACCACAAGGCATTGGTCGAATCTCTCCGGAAGGGGCCAGACGAAGGCCCCCCGCTTTTCCTCTTCCGGAGCGAACCTCCCCTCCAGGAAATCGCCCGGTGGATCACCTTGGCAAGGACACAGGAAGGGCCTGATTCCGCGGTCACCGTGCGGCTTCTCTCGGAAAGCACGGAGTACTACTCCCTCGCCTCCCTCTACCAGCAATGCCTGAAGATCATGGCATGCCAGGACGAGGAGAAGCTCCTCACCCATATCGCGGATACGTTCTCGCACGAGCTTGGGGCCGAGAGCTGCGTCATCTGGCTTGCCTCTCCCCTGGACCCCGACGAGATGATGATCGCCTCCGTCAGGGGACTGATCAGCATCGACCGGGAGGGGTCGAAGTTCTTTCTCTCCCAGACTGGCTGGGCGGACGCCACCGTAAAAGGAAAGCCGTTCCTCTACCCCTTCCCGGAGCACGAGGGGGTGGAAACGCCCCGCGATGCGGCGGGCGGCGCGAATCTCTATATTCCTCTCCTGCACAGGGAGAAGCCGATCGGGCTCGTGAAGCTCGTCTCGAGGACGGACCGGAAACCGTTCAGCGAGCGGGACATCTACGTCGCATCGATCATCGCCGGGTACGCGGCGTCGGCCCGGAAAAACGCCACTCGCCTGGCGAAAATGGAACAGGTGTCGCTTCGCGACGAGGAGACGCAAGCCTACTCCCCGGGGTTCCTGTCGGACTACTTCGAGAAGGAGAGCTACAAGTCGGGCAGGTTCCGCAGGCCCCTTTCGGTTGTTTTCATGATCATCGACAACGTTTCCCGCCTCGTGGAGCAGACCAGTGAAACCCTCGTCGCCGGGGCGATCGCGGATATGGTGGACGCCGTGCGGAAGGCCCTGCGGGACTCCGACCTCATCGCCCGGGTGGAGTCGAACCGGTTCTGCGTGGTTCTTCCGGAGACCGACCATTTCGGCTCTGTCCTGGCAGCGCGTCGACTCCGGAAAGCCGTGCGGGAACATTGCCGCATCCCGTACATGGGGACGGAACACCTCCTCGAGCCGTTTTTCGTGTCGGCCACCATGCCTCGCGACGGGAAGGATCTCATGGGCCTTTGGCGCGTTTCGGAAGAGAAGTACCTCCTGCAGAAGCGAAGTCCTTTCCACCGCATGCACCTGCAGGAGAAGATACTCTGGAGTGCCTTCGATATCCTGCTGGGGAAGCCCGAGTATTACGACCTTCTGCGGGAGGGGCGGAGCGTACCCTACTTTTCAAGGTTTACACGGGACATGGGACGCAACGGGCATTTCTGCCTGGGCAGGGAGACCTTTCTCCGAATGGTGGAATCCGTGGCCCAGGACGCCGTGAGGCACGGCATGAAAAGGGGGCTGATCATCGCCGCGGGACCCCGCCCGGAAATGTTCAAGCAGATCTTCCTCTCGCTCGGTTCGGAGTCGGGAAACGGAGGGAACATCTACATCATCGGAAGGGCCGGAAATACGCGGTTCGACTCGAAAAACCTCCTTTACGTAAACGCGGAAGACGACCATCTAAGCGACAGGGAATTCGTCCTGTGCCTCAAAGAAAACGGAGCATACGGCCTGTTCGCCACCCATCGGCAGGACGAGATGTGCGGATTCAACACGTCCGACGAGTGGCTTGTGGACTCGATGTTGGAGAAGGTGCAGGAAAAGTATCACCTGCAGGGAAATTTCTAGGGACGGGACGGACGATGGCGACCGCGACAGACGTAAAACAGATTCTGATCGCCGACCCGGCGGAGGAGGTCCGCCAGTCACTTGGCCGGTTTCTCCGGGAGAAGGGGTTCGAGGTCATCGAAGCGCCCGACGGGAGCAGGGCGTTGGCGGAGACGCTTCTGAGGCGGCCCGACGTCCTCCTCCTCGACCTTTCCGTCGAGGCTCTCGGGGCGGAGCGTCTCGTCCAGATCCTGCGCACGAATCCGAACACGAAAACCATCCCCATCTTCTTCATGAGCGAGCAGGAAAAAAACGTTCCCGGTTTCCGAACGGGGGTGGATGATTTCATCCGGAAGCCGTTTCACAAAGACGAAGTGCTTCTGCGGATCCAGCGGTCGCTGTTCCGGGAAAACATCGCGGAATCCCAAACGGGGGAACCCGAAATCAGCGGAGACCTGACGCAGATCTTTATCCCCGACATTTGGCAGATGCTCTCCGTGAACGCGAAAAGCGGTGTCATCCAGGTAGAGGGGGAGGGAATTTCCGGTTCGATCTACATCGAACGGGGGGAAATCGTCTCAGCCCTGGCACAGAACACCACGGGAGAGAAGGCCCTCTACCGACTCATCTCGCTCCGGAAGGGGAGGTTCCGTTTCCTGCCGGGGAGAGTGGAGGTCCGGCGAACAATACACGTCACCAGCCAGTATGCCATGGTCGAAGGCATGCGGCACCTGGATGAAATCCAGGAACTCGGCGACGATCTTCCCGCGCCGAACGATTCGGTGGTTCTCGCAAAAGGTGCGAAGTCCATTTCCGGAGGATCGGGGGTCGTACGCGAGGTCATCCTCCTCGCGGAGTTCTGCAACTCGGTGAAGGATATCGTGAACAACTGCAGTTACCCGGACCTCATCGTCTACGAGACCCTTCTCCAGCTGAAGAAGCGGGGGGTGGTGCGGATCGGGATATTCGAGGTCCCGCAGGGGAAGAGCGAGTTCCTGCCCCCGAAGGACCTTGCGCGGCTGCGCACACGCATCGAGGAGTTGGGGTCCTTCTCCGAAAGCGGCGAGGGGCGCATCGTCATCTTTCTCCCGGACGCCGGGCTGCTCGAGGGGGTTGTTCTCGCTCTTGGGCAAATCCGCGAGTTCGAGCTAGACTCCTCCTTTTTCTCCCTCCGGAGGGAGAAAGTATCCCCCATCGGGATGTTCGGGAAAATGAGGGTCGGGGAGGGGTCCCATCTCCTTCTCTATGTTTTCCCGTACCTCCGTTCCACCTCTCCCTTGTGGTATGCTCTTGCGCCATGCCCGGTAGGCGTCGTCGCATTCCTCAAGGACGAGGTATCGAGCTCTATCGAGGCCCTTCAGGCCGTCTCGGACTTTACGAAGGGTACGGATGCACGAGTGGTGATGGCCGTGATGGGGAGGTCGTTCACGAATTTCGGGCTGGGGGAAAATACCCTTCGCCTGTTCCAGAAACGCGTGGAGAAACTTGGCTGTACCTTGAAGGTTCAGCGGCTCGACCAGATATCTCCGGGAGAGATCCGGGATGCCCTCGCACAGGTAGTGAGCCAGTACCTCCAGGAGGAAACGGGATGATGCCGTCGATCGAACGAACGGGAACCGCGGGATCGATAAGCGAGAGGGGAAGGGGATGACGAGGAAGATCAAGTACACGCGAAAAGAACTGAAAAGCCCGGACGAATTCATCTCCACCCTCGGCAGGACAACCTTGTGGATGAAGGAGAACCTCTCCACGGTCCTCGTCGCTCTTGCCGCCGTCCTCCTCGCTTTTGGAGGGGTCTTCGGGACGCTCTCCTACTTCCGCTGGCAGGAGACGAAAGCGGCCCGTGATCTCTGGCCCCAGATGAATCTCGCGCGCGAGGCTCTCCAGGCCCCGGCCGCACCGGACAACGAGAACCTCGAACAGATCGAGCAGTCCCTGTCCGCTCAAGTAAACATGTATCCGGACACCAGAGCGGCTCGCTTCGCGACATACTACCTCGGAAGCATCGCCTATCGGCGCGGAGACTACGACCGGAGCGTGGCGCAATTCCGCTCGGCGATTTCCGATGGAAAGGGACAGGGAACCATCATGGACTTCCTCCTCCGGGAAGGTCTCGCGCAGGCGCTCGAGGCAAAAGGAGACCTGGATGACGCCCAGAAGACCTACGCAGAGGCCGTTACATTCGCACGCGGCGAACTGCGCACCCAGGCGTGGATGGGGCAGGCGAGAACGCTCTCCATCCAGGGACGCAACGAAGAGGCGGCTGTCGTATTCCGCAAGATCCTCGCCGAGAATCCCGACACCCCCCTGAAAGATCTCATCGGGATCAAGCTTTCGCATCCGGGCTAAGGGAAGGGGGACGCCGGATGAAGCTTTATCTCTGCTTCCTCTGGCACATGCACCAGCCGTATTACAAGGACCCGGAAACAGGGACCTATATTCTGCCCTGGGTCCGGCTGCACGCCATCAAGGACTACGTGGCGCTTCCGCGCATCTTCCGGGATTATCCCGGCGTCCGGCATACATTCAATCTGGTCCCTTCACTGTTGATCCAGATCCAGGACTACGTAGAAAACGGCGCGGAGGACGTTTTCCTTACCCTTTCCCGGAAAAACGCCCTGGACCTTTCGCACGAGGAAGAGGAATTCCTCCTTCGCAACTTCTTTTCCGCCTACGCCCCTACCATGATCCTGCCCCAGCGTCGATACGCGGAACTGTACGGGAAAAGGGAAGCGGCGATGCGGGCAGCGGGGAAACCCGGTACGCCCGGGGGATTCGGGGCGTCTGATTACACCGATCTGATGACGCTGTTCAACCTGACCTGGTTCCACCCCCTCCACCGCAATGAGGACGCGGAACTCGCCCGTCTCTGGCGGAAGGGGAGCGGGTACACAGAGGGCGAGAAGGGGTACATCCTGGACAGGCAGATCGACGTCATGGCGACGGTCATCACGGAATACCGGAAAGTGGCGGAGAGCGACGGCGGGGAACTTACCTCCACGCCTATGTACCACCCCATACTCCCTCTTCTGATCGACAGCAGGGCAGCCCAGGATGCGCTTCCCGGGGCACCCTTGCCGAAGATCCCGTTTTCCTATCCGGGCGACGCCGTGGAGCAGATTTCCCGGGGAAGAGAGGTGTTTCACTCCCTTTTCGGAAGATTCCCGGATGGATTATGGCCTTCCGAGGGGTCGATCAGTCCCGCAACTCTTGAAATCGCCGCACGAGCAGGATTCCGATGGACCGCCACGGACGAGATCCTCCTGTCGAAGGCACTGGGAAAATCCGTCCATCGGGATTCCGGCGGCGTCCCTCATGACCCGTCCTGGCTGTACAATCCTTATGTCGCTTCCACGCCTGCGGGGCCGATCCGGATCTTCTTCCGGGACCACCACCTTTCCGACCTGATCGGATTCGAATATTCCCGCTGGGGGGCTTTCGATGCGGCATCTAATTTCACTAATAATATTAGAGGTATATATAATAAATTATCATCTATTCCAGCAGGTTCTCGTAAAGATGCCTATGTAATTCCAGTGATCCTGGACGGAGAGAACGCGTGGGAGTATTTCCCGGATTCGGGCGAGGAATTTCTTCGCACTTTGATGGGACAGTTGGGTTCCCTGGGACCGGAAATATCCTGTATTACCTTCAGTCAGGCATCATCGCTCATTGACGATGCCGAAGAGTTGCCTTCGATACCCACCGGTTCCTGGATCGACGGTACCTTTAACATCTGGATAGGGCATCAGGAGGACCACGAGGCGTGGGAACTTCTCGCACGCGCCAGAAGCCTTTGGAAGCTGCGTTCCGACCAGACGACCGAATCCGGGTCCAGGCTTCCGGAAAACATGATCGCCGCTTTCGATCACCTTCTCGCCGCGGAAGGTTCGGACTGGTGCTGGTGGTACGGAGATGATCATTATACTCCCCACGGTCAGGAGTTCGACCGCCTGTTCCGCAGCTACGTGAAAGCTGCCTACCGTGAACTCGGGGAGTCCCCACCCGATTCGATCGACATTCCCATCATCCGGGCGGAAAAAATTTCCGTGGACAGGAATCGTCTCGCAAGCCCTCGCAGTTTCATTCGCCCGAATATAGACGGGAAACTCACCTCTTACTACGAATGGAGCTCGGCGACCCGCTATATTCCCCGCCCGGAATTCGGATCGATGCACAGGGTTGCATCCGGAGTCCTCGAATACCTTTTCTACGGGTTCGACAAGTCGAATCTCTATCTCCGCCTCGATTTTCACGGCTCTTTTTTCGAAGCCCCGGATCCGGTCGAGGCCGAAATCTTCTTCCCGTCCAGGAACAGGAAGATCAGCATGGTTCTTCTCCCCATGGAGCCTTCGGTTCGCGCGGCGATCGGGAACATTGGCGAGAACCTCCTTTCCGATCACGAAACCGTCCCGCCCGGGCCTTTCAGCGCGTCATTCCATCAAGTGCTGGAGTTGGGGGTGCCGTTTCAGGAACTTGGATGCGAAGAAGACGGAGAAATCGAATTCTTCCTGACGATCGTAAAAACGGGATCGGTAGGAGAGCGGTGGCCCACGTACGGAACGTTTATCGCGGAACTCCCCGGGAAAGACTTCGAAGAGCGCATGTGGGAGGTATAACGGCGCCTGCGGAACACCGGGCCAACGTCTGGTAATGTATATTATGTAAAATTGAGGAGAGAGAAACGAACTTTCACTCTTTCCGGGAAACGACGAACTTCCACCCCATGAACAGGGGGCTCACCTTCTTCATCAGCTTGTCGCAGGTCTCGCGCACCAGGGGGATCCTCTCGATGTACTGAGCCTTGGGGTAAATTCCCGCCGATTGCGCGGGAATGCTCAGGAAATCAAAAAGAAATTCTTCCGTTATCTCGAAACGGTAGTCAAACTGGGAGGTTTTGAACCCCCTTTTTGATTTAATGCACTTCATGAGTTCATCGTAGGAAACGGTGCCGTACTGGTATTTCATCTCCGGGAATGCTAGGGAGACGGCATTCCGCCCTTTCGCGTTGAAAAGGCCGTCGTAATAGCTGATCGCCAGCACTCCTCCGGGAAGAATCAGCTTGCAGGCCTGGTCGATCGATTCCTTGAAGTTGGGGAGAAGAAATATCGAGGCAGTGTAAAACACGGCGTTGAAGGCTTCGTGAAAGTATTGCGACAGCTTTTCTGCGTCCCCGCGGATAAAGTAGATCCCCTCAGTGCCCTTCAACCGCTCTCGTGCCTTGATAAGCATTGCCTCGGAAATGTCGATCGCATAGATGATCGGCGGCGTCTTCAGGGATTTTTGGATGCAGAGCGTGGAGATCCCGGTACCGCAACCCACATCCAGAACTCTTTTCGGTTCGAATGGCGCATTGAGTTCGCACAGTTTTCTCGTAAGCGTTTCGAAAAGCCGGTGCTTCTCCTCGAACGTGTCGTAAATACCTGCGCTCTGGTCAAAATTCCGTTCGACGGCAAGCTTAAACTTTTTATTGAAATCGACCTTCTTATCCATTTGATATCCTAAACTTTTTTTATCGGATCAAAGAGCTTCTGGAATTCCTCCATGGCGTACCGGTCGGTCATTCCCGCGATGTAGTCTCAAACCACGCGTTTTGTCCGGCCCTGATCCAGGCGGGCGAAGATATGGGGAGGAAGCTGCTCGGGGCGATCGCAATAGGAGAAGAAAAGATCTCCTATGACGCGGCGCGCCTTCTGCTCCATGCGGATCACCCGATAATTCCCGTACATTTCCTTCAGGAGATACGACTTCAGCTCCTTGTTCTTCTCGCGAATATCGTCATCGAAAGCGATACATTTGTCCCTGGTGGTACGCCCCTCGTCCGGAGTTCGGACCAGATTTTTCGTCAGGAGATTGTCAGAATAACAAATCAGGCTCCTTGTGAGAGCAGAAATCATCTTGGAAATCGCCCTGGAACGTAATATATCCTCATCTATGACATGATATTCATTGCGGACGGAACGTACCGCCTCGCGCCACAGTTCCACGGTCTCCAGGCCGGATATCGTGAGCATGCCCGACCGAATACCGTCGTCCACGTCGTGGCTGCTGTAGGCGATCTCGTCTGCGATGTCTGCGACCTGGGCTTCAAGAGTCGGATGGCCCGGATCCTGGAATTCCGGCACCTGGGGAGGATTGTCATACGGGGAGCTGTGCTTGCAGATCCCCTCCCTGACCTCGAATGACAGATTCAGCCCCTCGAAGGCAGGATACCGTTTCTCGAGGATGTCCACCACCCGGAGACTCTGGAGGTTGTGCTCGAAGCCCCCCTCCCCTTCCATCAGCTGATTCATCATGCGTTCCCCCGCATGTCCGAAAGGGGTATGCCCAAGATCATGGGCCAGCACGATGGCCTCCGTCAGGTCCTCATTCAGGCGGAGGGCGCGGGACACGGAGCGCGCGATCTGGGATACCTCGATGGTGTGGGTGAGGCGGGTCCGGTAATGGTCCCCCTCATGGTTCACGAAAACCTGTGTCTTGTACTCCAGGCGGCGAAACGCTGCGGAATGGATCACCCGGTCCCGGTCCCGCTGGAAGGTCGAGCGGAAAGGATCTTCCGGCTCCCGAAATCTCCGGCCCCGGGATCCCTCGCTTTTGACGGCGTATGGCGCAAGGCGTTCCGCTTCCTGGCGCTCGAATTCCTTCCGGTCAAGCATGGTCTTTCATAACGACGCGATTTTTCCCCATGTTTTTTGCGAGGTAGGTCGCCTCGTCCGCGAATTTTACCATTCTTTCCTCGGTTTCATCCCCCCGAGCCGTCGAGTAGATTCCGATACTAACAGTAAGATGGCCAGCTTCGCCGGAGGTTTCCAGGAAGTTGTGCTGTGCGATTTCCGTCTTGATCCGCTCCGCGAGCATCAGGGCCCCGGCGGGTGTCGCTTCCGGAAGGACGATCCCGAACTCCTCTCCCCCGTAACGTGCCACGATGTCGTTCTCGCGGACACACTTTTGTAAAACCCCGGCGATCTTCTTGAGGGCGGAGTCCCCCGCCAGATGACCGTAACTGTCGTTGAACTTCTTGAAATCGTCGACGTCCAGCATCAGGAGGGAGACGCCGTGTCCGTAGCGTTTGGCGCGTGCGAGTTCCCGGCGGAGGGACTGGTAGAACTCCCGGTGGTTCGCGACTGCGGTCAGACCGTCCGTGATCGACAACTTCTTCGTGGTCTCGTGCAGTTCGACCAGTTCCAGGGCGACAGCCGCATCGTAGGCAAGCGTGACGATCGAATCCGTGGTTTTCGGGCTGATCATGCGGGATGCGGGATGGCTGCGCACCACCAGAATCGCGGATGTCGCGAACATCTCACACCGGGCGCACTCTTTTCGCTTCTCCTCATGGATATCGGATTCGTGGGATCTGCAGGTCGAAAATCCCTCGATCCAGCATTTGGTGTCCGCATGTTGAAAGGCCGGGCACTCGATGTGTCCGCATGCCTTGATCTCGGAACACTTTCTGCCGGGTTTCCTCGTCACGGGAACCAGAAAGGACGGTCCTTCTCCCAGGATGGCCCGGTCCTCCTGGCAACTCTTCTGGTCTTCCGGGGAAGGGAGGACCACGGCGATTCCCTTCCAGGTCGCTCGTGCGATGATCGATCCTTCATCCCAGCAAGGGATCCGGATGACGGAACTTCCGTCCCCGTTTCCCGTGCTTCCAAACACGATGTCACCCTTCTCATCGAGGACGCCTATGACCGTCCAGGGAAATCCGAGGCCTTCCCGTACCCCCCGGAGAAGGATTTCGAAGACTTCATTGGCCCGCCGGGACTGGAGCATCTTCTTGGTGAACATGTGGCGGGTGAGCAGGTCCTTGTGTGCATCTGTGATCTCGCGGATCCGCTGCTCCTGCTCCACATTTACTTTAGCCTCCATTACTCCGATATCCGCCCGGTACTTGTCGAGGCGGCGCCTGGCGGCGTCTGCTATTGCGCGCGGGCCGGGATGGCCGGGAAGATCCTCTCCATGCAGCCGAACCGCATCCGTCAGCAGTCGGGCGGCGTCCTCCGAGGAGGATAGATATGCCCTCACTGCAAGCAGGAGAACTCCGGCGAGCAGGGCCAGGGCTGCACACGCAGCCATGGGTGCGGTTCCCGACAGAAGACCGGGAGACCATCGTCCCTGTGGAAAGTTCCCCCCGTTCAGGCGGAGCCCCGCGGCAAGCAGAGCCAATGCGGCACCTACGAGAATCATCGCGATTCCACCCGACAGAAACCGTTTTTGTATCCGTCCCGAACCCCGCTTTGCCAAAAAGGAGATTACCTCTCTGTAAGGATTTCAATGTCTATCATTCTTTACGGAAATGGCGCGCAAAAGTTTATCGAAACGCCGTCATGCAAAAGCCAGGTTATCACAAAAGCGGCCTCCGGGTGGAAGGAGGGAGGGAATCTGCTGCGGGCTTTTAAGACCATCGCGTTCAAAGAACCATGAGGGAACGGGCAAAGGTGAGAATTCCCTCTCCCGCGGCTCCGACGGCTGACAGCCACGCCCGGTAGGCCGTAGCCACGCTCCCCCATCCCGCGGAGACGCCAGGCGCCATCAGGCATGGTATCCACAACAGTAGGAAGAGCAGCACGACCGCAGCCGAGAACACCCTCCCGCTCCTGCGCACGTCCGGCTGCCCCGTCAGGAACCCTTCCGCGGAGAAGAGGAGGTGCATCGTGAACAGGAAAGAGGCCGCTACAAGATAGATGTCCGCCACCCAAGGGGAAACGTCCCGGAACATCGTCGCCGGCACGGCGATTCCGACGCTGTACAGGGGAAAGATGTACGGCGCGAGGTCGATCATGACGTTCGTCCTGTCCAGCACCACCTTTCCCCCGTTTCTCGACGAGATGTGGAACTGGTGGATCTTCCGGAAAAAGATCTTGGCAAGGATGATGTGGGCGAACTCGTGCCCCCACAGGTAAAACCGTTCCGGCTTGCGAACAAAAAAATGCATCAGAAGGTAGGCAAGAACTCCCCCCAGGACGATCCAGCCCTCTTCCCGCGTCGCGAGTTCCCGAACAGGCACCGGGACCGTGTACAGAAAAACGCCATCAACGAAAAGAAATGGGATCCCGACAAGGGAAAGGAGGAAGACCCTCACGAACTGTCCTGGGCCGAAGAGAAGTCACTGCCGTTATTATCAATAGAATGGCGCTTCATTACCGTGAATAAACTGGTTTACAAGGAATAATCATTATGCTATTTTCATTAGAGAAAGTTCCCTAAAATGGCGTTTTGAAAGGTTCTGCCGATTGGATCACCTTCCCAATATTCTGAAAACGCGTGACCTCGCTGTTCTCCTGGACATGAGCCCCGATGCCGTCAACGATCTCGCCCGAAAGGGGGCGGTCAAGGGGTACAAGAACGGCAACCAGTGGCGCTTCCGCCGCAAGGATATCGAAAGGTACATCGAGAAGGAAAGGAAAAAACTGGCGCCCCCGGGGTGACTCGAACACCCGGCCCGCGGTTTAGGAAACCGCTGCTCTATCCACCTGAGCTACGGGGGCGCACCCCCCGATATCCTCCCTCTCCCCTACTTACTCCTTGAACTTGAGAAGGGAAAACACCTTCTGGCCCTTCAATTTCTTGCGTCCCTTAAGATCCGTCAGTTCGGCCAGGAAAGCGCATTCTATAATATCAGCCTCCAGCCTTTTCAATAAATCCACCACGGCGCTGACCGTTCCTCCCGTGGCAAGAACGTCATCGGCCACGATCACCTTCATTCCGGGTCGAATCGCATCCTCGTGCATCTCCAGCTTGTCCTTTCCGTACTCGAGCGCGTATTCCGCCGCGACCGTCCTGTAGGGAAGCTTCCCGGCCTTGCGCACGAGGATGACACCCACCCCCAGTTTGTAGGCCATCGCCGCGCCCATCACGAATCCGCGGGCTTCGATCCCGACGACAGCCTCCACCCCTTTATGAAAATGGCGGTGCGCCATGAGGTCGATTGCCTGCTGGAAGGCTGCCGCGTCGGAGAGCAGGGTCGTGATGTCCTTGAATTGTATCCCCTTGATCGGGAAGTCGGGGATGTTCCGTATCCGCTTTTTCAGATCCTTCACCGTCTTTTCTCCGCCTTCTCCAGATATTTTTCGGGGTCTACCTCTTCCTTCCCGAACCGAAGCTCGAAGTGCAGGTGTGTCGTCGTGGCGTTTCCGGTGTCTCCCACCGTCCCGATCACGCTTCCTGCCGCAACGGCATCTCCCGAACGGACGCGAAACCTTTTCAGATGTCCGTACAGGGTCGTGACCCCGTCCCCGTGGTCCACTATGATCGCGTTCCCGTATCCGTGCATCCCGTCGCCGGCGTAGAGGACCACCCCGTAGCCCGCCGACCGAACTACCGTGCCTCCCGGCGCCAGGATGTCGATCCCTTCGTGCATCCGACCGTTTCTCATGCCGAACCTCGAGGAGACCGTTCCGCGCAACGGCATGATGAATTTCTTCCCCGAGATGCGGGAACGCTGGACCTCTACCCTCACGGGAGGGACGGTCTTCGTGCCGGTCGCCCCGGGAATCCAAAGCATCTGCCCGGGTTGCAACGTTTTAGGGTCGACATTCTTGTTTGCCTCGAGGAGTTCCTGCGGTTCGATCCCGTATGTCTTCGCGATGCGATAGGCCGTCTGCCCTCTTTCTATCCGGTGGTAGACCCCTTTTCCCCTCGAGCAACCCGTAACCAGCCCCGCCAGGAACAGAGCGACTAGCAGAACTTCGTGGAGTGCGGGCGTTTCCCGGAAATCACTCCGCGGGATCATACGGAAAACCCACGCTCTCCCAGGAGCGGG
>DAOUUI010000017.1 GCA_030668225.1 Deltaproteobacteria bacterium | reverse complement strand
TTGAACCTCCCCCTGTCCTTTCGCCAAAATCGGACCGTATAGTCCGGGTACCACCCCCCGTGCCGCACCCAGGTCTCCCCGAAATGGCTTCTCCGTGGGACGCGGTACCCCTCGACGGAAACAGCGGACAGGTCGAGGTCTGCGATCTCCCGGGCCAGCTCGTCCGAGACCCGTTCATCGGCGTCGATGCAGAAGATCCAGGGGCCCGCCGCCTTGTCGAAGGCGCTGTTCTTTTGCGGGCCGAACCCTTTCCACTCCTCGGGGAACCAGCGGACGCGCGGGTCCCGGCGGCAGATCTCCTCCGTCCGGTCCGTGCTCCCCGAGTCGACCACGACGATCTCGTCCGCGAAGACGAGGGAAGCGAGACAGTCTGCCATGTTCCGCTCCTCGTTTTCCGTGATGAGAATCGCGCTCACGCCCTTCACGGGACACCCCCGGCATCCGCCATGAATTCGCGCGCCGCCGCGATGACCATCTCCGCCGTGATCCCCAGCATGCACTCGTGTCCGCGGTCGCACTCCCGGAGTCGGCAGGGGGAGCAGTCCACATCCACCCGGACGACCCTCGCCTTGTCCGTCCACGGGGAGGTCTTGTCCCAGTCCGTCGGACCGAAGATGGCCGCGATCGGGACGCCGAACGCCGCCCCGATGTGCATCGGCCCGGAGTCGTTCGTCACCAGGAACGAGCAGGAAGCGAGTAGGGCCATCAGTTCCCGCACGGTCGTGCGCCCGGCAAGATTCACCGGTTTCCGACCCATCGCCGCCTCGATCTCCGCCGAAAGGGGCATCTCGGGGACCGACCCCATGAGGACGACGCTCATGTCCCATTCCTCCGAGAGGGTGTCCGCAACCTCTGCGAACCTGTCCGGAAACCACCGCTTCGCGGATCCGAAGGTCGCCCCCGGGTTGACCCCCACCACCTTCCGCCCTTCCGGAACGCCCAGCGCTGCGAGCCGGGACCGCATCGACGCCATCTCGTCTTCGGTCACCCGGAGGGCAAGGCGCGGCCTCTCCGGTCGGGGAGCACCCAGCAACGAAAGGAGCCGAAGATAATATTCCGCGTGGTGCAGGGAGAGGATCTCCTCCGTCACGGCGACGGGCCGGGAAAGCAGCATACGCCTGGCATCCGTCGCATATCCCATCCTCTCCGGGATTCCGGCCAGGAACGCGAGGAGGGCCGCTTCGATGGCGTTCTGGAGAAGGAGTGCGCTGTCGAACCCCCTTCGGCGCAGCTCCCCGGCCATCCGGAGCATTCCGAGAGCGGCGGCGTGACGCCCATCCTTGTCGTACACCACGATCTCGTCGATGTCCGGGTGATGCCGCAGAAGTTCGGCGACGAGGGGCTTGGCGACGACCGTAATCCTCGCCTGCGGGCATGCCGCCCGCAACGCTCCGAGGGCGGGGGTCGTAAGCACCGCGTCCCCGAGCCAGTTGACGGCCCGGACGAGGAGCGCCCCAGGCCTATGCCATGGAAAGGAATCCACGATGGAAGAATATCAGACTGAAATTCACCCGGATAGCGCCAACGGGAGAGATTTTCCCCTGGACCGGATCACTTTCCGAAAAATCTTCGGACCTGCCGGATCACTTCGTCCTGGTCCGCCTTGGAGAGGAAGGCGGACATCGGGAGCGAAACCACCTCGCGCGCCGCCGCCTCGCTTTCCGGAAAATCCCCCTTTCCGTGTCCCAGGCCCCGAAACGCCTCCTGCTGGTGGAGGGGGATCGGGTAATGCACCGCCGTGGGAATCTCGTTCTCCCGCAGGTGGGCGACAAGGTCGTCCCTCCCCGGCGTGCGGATGGTGTACTGCGCGAAGACATGGGTGTTCCCGGGGGCCACGGCGGGCACGCCGACGACGTCGCCAAGCCTGTCGGAATATCGCTCTCCCATGGTTGCGCGGGCGGTCACCTCGTCTGGAAAGCGGGGAAACTTGCCGAGCAGGACCGCCGCCTGCAGGTCGTCGAGCCGGCCGTTGATCCCGATGGCCCGGTGCCGGTACCGCTCCCACTGCCCGTGGTTGCGCAAGCCCCGAACCCGATCGGCCACCCCGTCGTCTGAGGTGAACACCATCCCGCCGTCCCCGTAGCAACCGAGGGGCTTGGAGGGAAAGAACGAGGTCGTCCCCACGTGCGGCCACCCGCACGACCTGCGTCCGTTCCGCTCCGCTCCTAAAGACTGGGCGCCGTCCTCGATGACGAACAGCCCGAACTCCCTGGCGATCGAAAGGATCGCCTCCATCTCCGGGCACTGCCCGTAAAGACCGACCGCGATGATCCCGCGGGTGTTCCTCGTGACCGCCTCCTCGATCCTGTCCGTACAGATGTTGTAGGTCACCGGGTCGATGTCCACGAATACCGGTTTGGCGCCGGTCAGCATCACCGCCTCGGCCGTGGCGACGAAGGTGAAGGGGGTGGTCACGATCTCGTCCCCGGCCTTGACCCCGTAGGCCATGAGAGCGAGGACCAGGGCGTCCGTTCCGGAGGAGCAGCCGATCGCATGCTTCGCCCCCACGTAGTCGGCCAGCCTCTTCTCCAGTTCGCTCCCCTTGGGCCCCATGATGAACAGGCCGCCCTGGAGCACATCCTCCATCTCCCTGCGGATCTCGGGCTCGTAGGCCGCGAACTGGCTCTGCAGGTCGACAAATTTCATGGGAGACGATCCTTTCCGTGGCGGTTGCCGTGAGGCAACATGTTCTTTTTCTACCACACCCCCGGCGGTTTTCCAATTTGCGCCCCGTTTTTGGTGGCGCCTGCGGGAGGGAATTGCTATATATATGAGGTTTCGGAGGGATGGCCGAGTGGCTTAAGGCGGCGGTCTTGAAAACCGCTGAAGCGCGAGCTTCCGTAGGTTCAAATCCTACTCCCTCCGCCAGGATGAAGAAATCAGACGGAGAGGTGGCCGAGTCGGCTGAAGGCAACCGCCTGCTAAGCGGTTGTACGGGTTAAACCGTACCGAGGGTTCGAATCCCTCCCTCTCCGCCATCCGCCTTCGCTCGAAGTCCACCACGGGAGACGAGGACTTCGAGCTACGGCGGGATGCCACGCCGTAGCTCCGTAGCGAAAGGTATGGGACAACGCGAGGAGCGAAGGAGGGCATCGCCGTTTACGCCATTCAATCTCCGTCCCCCCGAGGGGACGCAAGAAAAGAGGAGGTACGAGGAACCATGAAGAGACTATCCCTGGTGTTCGCAGCGCTCCTGGTGATTTCCCTCGCGGGGGTGTCCTGCAAGAAGAAGGAGAATCCGCCGGTTCCCCCGCCGCCGCAGGGGGAAATGCCCGGGATGCCCGAAGCGCCGCACGACCCGATGGGGGGCGGCCCGGAGAAGAAGGTCGTTGTCCCCGAGGAAGTCCAGGCGACGTGGAAGGCCGTGAAGATCGAGGTGGAGTTCAAGGAGAAGAAGTCCAAAGAGGCGTTCACCATCCCCCTGAATTCGGTGTTCAAGGTCCCCGACACCGACCTCGTCCTGAAGATCGGGGGCTTCCTCCCGCACTTCACGATGACGGCCGATCAGATCACATCCGGCTCCAGCGATCTGGTGAATCCAGCCTGCAACATCGAGATCCTGATAGGGGAGAAACAGTCGTACAAGGGGTGGCTCTTCGCGAAGTTTCCGGACGTTCACCCGTTCGAGAACGACAAGTACGGGGTGAAGCTGCTGGAGGGAATAAAGAAGTAGGTTCCGCCCGGGAAAATCCTGTCCGGGGGGACGTTTTCCCGCGGGGCTTCCCCGCCGGGAGGCGTCCCCCCGTCGTTCATGGAGCATTTTTATGTATTGGCCCGGCGGATCACTTCCATCATCTGCTCGTGGATCCTGCCGTTCGAGGCAAGGATGTCGGGCTGGTGGATGTCGTACGGGGAGCCGTCGAGGCGGGTCGCCACCCCTTCCGCCTCCCGGAGGATGAGAAGCCCGGCCGCCGTGTCCCAGGGCGAAAGCTTCAGCTCCCAGAACCCGTCGAACCTCCCGCAGGCGAGGTAGCACAGATCGAGTGCCGCGGACCCGTCGCGACGGATCGCCTGTCCCGCAAGAACGAACTCCCGGAAGAGATCGAGATTATTGTCGGACGACTGTTTCACATCGTAGGCAAAGCCGGTGGAGAGGAGGGACCGACGCAGGATCTCTGTCGCGGAAACCCGGATCCGCTCCCCGTTGAGGAAGGCCCCGCCCCCCGCAGAAGCGGTGAACAACTCGGACAGAAGCGGGTCGAACACGGCCCCCGCGAGGAGTTCCCCGTTCCTCTCGAGCGCTACGGATACGCAGAAGCAGGGGTAGTTGTGGGCGTAGTTGGTCGTCCCGTCCAGGGGGTCGATGACCCAGCGGTATGACGAGGGGGACGTAAGCTCCGAACTCTCCTCGGAGAGGATCCCGTGGTCGGGGAAGGCGGAGAGGATCCGCCCGAAAATGTACGCTTCGGACTGCCGGTCCACTTCCGTCACGAGGTTGATCTCCCCCTTGTAATGGATGGACTGCCGCTTCCCGTAGTTTTCCCGGAGGATCTTACCCGCTCCCCGCGCCACGTCCTCGGCGAAATCCAGCCATTTCCGGCTTTCCATGGCTTCCTCCCCGACCGCTTTGCATCGTTTGCCGGGTCATTATAGTATGGGGATTATTCCGCCCCCGCAATAATTAGGCAGATTTTCAGAATCCCATTTGGCAGGAGACCACGATGAATCTTCGAAGCCTGACCGTTGTGCTTGCAATCCTTCTTCTGTTTTCTGCGTGCGGCTCCCGGAAAGAAGTGAAAACCTGGGATCCCGGTGACAGCGTCATCTGCCCGCATTGCTCACGGGAATTCCCCGTGCCCGAAAAAATGGGACGATAGGGAATCGCCCCCGCAAGATGAGCAGGATGCGGCGACCGAGCCGGGCAGGAAAACGCGGTAGGAGACGGAGGAGGGCATGCACATTCCCGATGGGTATCTCGGCCCCCCGACGTACATAGCCACATACGCCGTCTGCGCCCCCCTCTGGGGAGTCGCCGCCCGGAAGGTGCGCGAAAGCCTCCACTCGCGAAGGGTCCCCCTCCTCGCCATTTCCGCAGCGTTCTCCTTCCTCGTGATGATGTTCAACGTACCCCTTCCGGGGGGAAGCACGGGACACGCGGTGGGGGGCGTCCTGATCGCCATTTCCGTGGGCCCCTGGGGAGCGATGCTTTCCATCAGCATCGCACTCGTCATCCAGGCGCTCCTCTTCGGCGACGGGGGGATAACGGCGATCGGGGCGAACTGCCTGAACATCGCATTCGTGATGCCGTTCGCGGGGTATTACACGTACCGCCTGCTGTCTCGCGCGCTCTCCTCCGAGAGGGGACGGGTCCTGGCGGCAGGGATCGGGGGATATGTCGGCCTCAACGCGGCGGCGTTCACGACGGCAGTCATGTTCGGGATCCAGCCCCTTCTGCACACGTCGCCCGACGGGCGTGCCCTGTACGCGCCCTATCCCCTCTCCGTGGCCGTACACGCCATGATGCTCCAGCACATGATCGTCATCGGCACGATCGAGGCCCTGGTCACGGGGCTCGCGGTGCATTACCTTCGCCGGTCGAGATCCGCCTGGGTCCTCGACCCCCCCGAAAGCGGGTCCTCCCGATGAAGGAATACCGGGGACTTCTCGTCGCCCTGGGCGTGATGGCGCTCCTCGCCCCCATCGGGCTTTATTTGCCGCAGATCATGAAGGCGGGCGCAGCCTGGGGAGAATGGGGGATCCTCGAGGTCAGGAAGATGGTCGGCTACGCCCCGGCCGGGATGGAGAAGGCGGCGGAACCATGGAAGGCCCCGATCCCCGACTACGCCCCCTCCGGACGGGAGAACGCCTCCATTCCGGAGCAAGGCCTTCACTACCTCCTCTCGGCCTTTCTCGGAATCGTTGCCTGCGGGGGAGGCGCCTACCTTCTCGCCCGCTGGCTGACGCGCCGGGGGAGTCCTCCCGCAGACAGGCGGCAGTGAGGGGCCGATGAGCGAACCCTCCAGGGAACAACGATTCCTCGATACGGCCGCATCGCGGGGTCTTCGGCCCGCGGGGAGAACCCACGTCGAGAAGACCCTCCGGGAGCTGTCCTCGTTCTTCTCCCGCTCGATGTTCCGGGAGGAGACGGCACGCCGCCCGGGTCTATTACAAAGAGTGGACCCGAGGGCAAGGATCCTGGTTACGCTCCTGTTCCTGGTAAGCGTGAGCCTCGCCCGGTCGATCCCGGAGCTGCTCGCCCACGCTATCCTCCCGCTGGCGGCCATCCCCCTGTCCCGCATCCGCCCGGGGGAGTTCCTGGGAGCGGGGTTCCTCATCGCGATCGTATTCTCCGTCCTCATGGCTGCCCCGGCGACGTTGAACGTGTTTTTCGACGGAACGGTCATCATCCCGCTCATCGACAACGGGCGGGAATGGCGCTACGGGCCGTATTTCCTCCCGGCCGTGATCGGGATCACACGGGAAGGACTTCTTACCGCCGCCACTTTCCTTCTTCGCGCCCTGACCTCGGTAGCCGCCGTCCTGTGGCTCACTCTCTCCACGCGGTGGGCCGACCTCCTGCGGGCCCTCCGGTTCTTTCGCCTCCCCGCGATCTTTCTCCAGGTGATCGGGATGACCGTCCGGTACACCCACGCACTGCTTCGCCACTCCGAAGAGACCCACCTCGGAAAAAAGAGCCGCACCGTGTGCAGGACGAAGGTCGCGGCGGAACAGGCGTGGGTCGGATCCCGGATCGCAAGATCCTGGGAAAGAAGCCTCCACCTGATGGAGGAGGTAAGCATGGCGATGTCCGCTCGCGGTTTCACGGGCGAGGCGAAATTGATCGGCGGTCCCTGGTTCGGAGCCCCGGAGTGGGGGCTTCTCCTTGCGGTCGTGCTATTCTGCACGGGTGCACATCTCGCCTGACATGACGAGGACGGCGAACGTCGGCGAAGCCGTGGCCCCCCTTCTGGAACTGACCGACATCCATTACGCGTACCGGGAGGGAATCCCGGCTCTTTCCGGGCTCTCCCTGTCGGTGTTTCCCGGGGAGCGGGTCGCGGTCCTCGGCGCGAACGGGTGCGGCAAATCGACGCTGCTCAAGCTCCTGGCGGGGCTGATATTCCCCCGGCAAGGCTCTTACCGGGCCTTCGGCAGGAAGATCGACGAACGCCTGCTCTCCCGCGATCCGTTCGGGATCTTCTTCCGGAAGGATGTCGGGATCCTCTTCCAGAACTCCGACGCGCAGCTGTTCAACCCCACCGTCGAGGACGAGATCGCCTTCGGCCCCCTGCAGATGAACGACCCCGCCGCGGAGGTCCGTTCGAAGGTGCAACGGGCGATCGAGGCGTTCGGGATCGGCCCCCTGGCGAGCCGCGCCCCCTACGAGCTCTCGGGGGGCGAGAAGAAGAAGGTGGCGATCGCCTCCGTGCTGGTGATGGACCCGCAGGTCCTCCTCCTGGACGAGCCCACCGCGGGGCTTGATCCCCGGAGCAGCCGGGCACTCGTCGACACCATCGTCGAGGCGGAGAAGAAGGGGAAAACGGTGGTGACGGCAACACACGACCTCCACATCGTATCGGAGATCGCGCGGAGGGTCGTCGTGTTCGGCGAAGACAACCGGATTCTCGCCTCCGGAACTCCCGAGGAAATCCTTACGAACCGGTCCCTGCTGCTTGCCGCCAACCTCGTCCACCTGCACCGGCACGCCCACGACGACTACTGGCACGTCCACGAGCACGAACACCACGAGATCGTGCACTTCCACGAGCATCCCGACGAAAGCCCCGGGGGAGGAAGCAAACGATGAAGAAAGGGGCGATCGAATTGAAGTACGGAGAGACACAGGAGGTCCTTGCGGACGATATCTTCCGCAGCGTCTACCGGTTGACCGCACGGCCTCCACTGCTCCCTCCCTCCGAGGACGACATTGTCCGCAAAAGGATAGCGCGCCCCATCGGGTCTCTCCCCCTTCGGGAACTCGTCCACCCGGCGGATTCTGTCGCCGTTCCCGTATCGGACATCACGCGCTACTCCGCCACGGAGAGGTTCCTCACCCCTCTTCTGGAGGAGACCGACGCCGCGGGGATTCCCCGGAAAAACGTGACGGTCTTCGTGGCCCGGGGGACCCACCGGGCCCTGTCGGACGAGGAGCTTCGTGCGGTCGTCGGGCCGGAGATCTCCTCCGGCATCCGCGTGGCGCAATCGAACCCCGACGGGGAGACCCTCCGTCTCGGCGTCACGACCCGCGGTACACCCGTCAGGATCAGCCGCCCCCTCATGGAGCACAACAGGATCGTGCTCACGGGAACCATCACCTTCCACTACTTCGCGGGGTTCGGGGGCGGGAGGAAGGCCCTCGTCCCGGGTTGTGCGGCGCGGGAGACCGCGTCTGCCACGCACTCTCGCATCTTCCGGACGGACGGGCCGGGAAAACACCCGCTCGCCCGTCCCGGGGTCCTCGCGGGGAATCCCGTGCACGAGGACATCCTCGAGGCCGTTGCCATGGCGTCCCCGACGTTTTTGTTCAACACGCTGCTCACCCCGCAGAAGAAGATCTTCGACGCCGTCGCCGGGCACTGGCAGAAGGCCCATGAGGAAGCGTGCACGAGGTATGCGAAGGTCTACCGGGTCTCCCTGCCGAAGAGGTACCCCCTCGTGATCGCATCCGCGGGAGGGTTCCCGAAGGACATCAACTTCATCCAGTCCCACAAGGCGCTGGACAACGCGTTTCCGACCACCGAGGAGGGGGGGGTCATCATTCTTTTGGCCGAGTGCCGGGACGGGTTCGGAAGCCCCGATTTCCTCCCCTGGTTTCGATTCGAGGATCCCGTGGAGATGGAGGTCGCACTTCGCGCAAACTACGAGATCTACGGGCAGACGGCCCACGCGACATTTTCGAAAGCGAAATCGTGCCGGGTGGTCCTGGTCTCCTCCCTGCAACCGGAGGACGTGGAGAGGATGGGGATGATTCCCGCTTCTTCCCTCGGCGACGCCGTCCGCAAGGCGGAAGAAATGCTGGGCGAAGTTCCCTCCTCTCTTGTCATCCCGGACGCGGGATTCGTGTTGCCGGACGTATCGGGCAATGCCGTGCACCTCCCACCGGGACACCCCCTGCGGTCCCCTTGAGTCGGTTACGGGGCAGGGAGTCCGGGAACAATTTCCCCCGGACGGAAACCTCTCTGATAAAATATTTCCTTGTATGAAACGTTGGGAGTGCACCGTCTGCGGGTACATCCACGAGGGAGAGGAACCACCCGACCGCTGCCCTGTCTGCGACGCGCCGAAGGAACTCTTCCTCCCCTACGAGGGTTGAAAACCGATTTCACCAAAGGGGGACCTCATGGATTTCCTCAGCGAATCGACGCACCGGCTTGAGGAAGAAGCCAAGAAGATCGAGTACGAACTCCGGGTGGTCCTCCCGAAGGAGATCCATACGGCGCTTGCGCACGGAGACATCTCCGAGAACGGCGAGTACGAGGCCGCCAAGGAGAGGCAGTCCACCCTGTCCGCGCGCCTCGCCCAGATCCGGAAGAGGCTTGCCGACCTCTCCCGCATCGACGTCACGGCCATCCCGAGGGACCGCGCGGGGCTCGGAAGCAGGGTAACCGTCGAGAACGTCGGGACGGGACAGGAGGTCATGTACACCCTGGTGATCCCGGAGACCGCCGACGGGAAGAAGAACTTCGTCTCGATCGCCTCGCCGGTGGGGACGGCCCTCCTCAACAGGAAGCCGGGCGACGAGGTCACGGTGCAGGCGCCGAAGGGAACGCTGGAATTCGAGGTGACAAAGGTCGTCACGACCTTCGGCGACACCCTGGAGTAAAATGGCTATGCCAGTGCGGGGAACTTCCTCTTCACCTCTTCCGCGACTCCCTTCACCTCCTCCGACCGGTTTCGGGGACAGACCAGGACCGCGTCCCCGCTCCGGATGACCACCACGTTTTCCATCCCGATGACCGCGACCACTCCCCGGTCCGAACGGACCAGGCTACCGCGGCAGTCCGAGAGGACCACCTCCCCCGTGGTGACATTTTTCCCCGCCCCTCCCAGGAACTCGTGGAGCGACCGCCATGTGCCGATGTCGTTCCATCCGAAATCCGACGGGATGACGAGGATCCCGACCTCCTTCTCCAGAACCCCGTAGTCCACGGAGATCGACGGCATGCGGGCGTAGGCACGGCGAAGGCGATCCCGGAACCCCCTCTTTCCGCCATCACGGAAAACCTTCTCCAGTTCCCGGTGGACCGGGGGAAGAAACCGTTCCACCCGGTTGCGGTAGGTCGCTGCGCGTACGATGAAGATGCCGCTGTTCCAGTAGAACCGCCGCGTGCGGAGGAACCTCCGGGCGGTGCGGAGATCGGGCTTCTCGGTGAACCTTCGTACCAGGTACACGTCCTTCCTCCCTGCCCCAAACGGCGTCCCCCGCTCGATGTAGCCGTAGCCGGTCGCCGGGTGGTCGGGGGTGATCCCCAGTGTCACGAACCGGTCCGTGCGCCGGGCAAGTCGGAACCCTTTCTTGAGCACCGAACGGAAAGACGCAGCATTCGCCACGGCGTGGTCGGCCGGGGTGGCGGCGATCACCGCGTCCGCATCCCGGCTCTCGATACGCGCAGCGGCAAAAGCAACGGCGGGAGCGGTGTTCCTGCCTTCCGGCTCCAGCAGGATGTTCCCGGGCGGAATACCGAGCTTGCGGGCCGAGAGGTGCGGGGCGTCCTTTTCCCCTGCCACCACCCAGACGTTCTCCCGGGGCACCAGCGGAAGGAGGCGGCGCACCGTTTCGACGATCATCGACCCTCCTCCTGTCAGATCCAGGAACTGCTTCGATCGGCTCATCCGGCTCTCGGGCCAGAACCTCGTCCCCAAACCTCCCGCCATGACGATTACGTGGTCCATTCGAAGATCACCTCCCCCGGAATTTACGATAGAATACAACGGTGAATAAAAACCTGAAGACTACTTTCCTCACCGGCCTCTTCGTCATCATCCCCCTGGTGGTGTCCGTCGCCCTTCTCGTCTGGTTCTTCCAGACGCTGGACCACCTGTTCTCCCCCCTCATCGGCGGAGTGGCGCATATGATCGCCCCGGATATCGCCCATATCCCGGGGGTGGGGATCCTGGCGGGGCTGGTGATCATTCTCCTCGTCGGATTCTTCGCCAGGAACGTCGTGGGGGAGCGGATCCTCGCCGCCCTCGACAACTTCATCAACCGGATCCCCTGGTACCGAACGATCTACTCCACGGTGAAGCAGTTGACCGACGCCTTCTCTCCCAACAACGCCCGCTCGTTCAAGGAAGTGGTCCTCGTGGACTACCCGATGGAAGGCTCGCAGGCGATCGGATTTCGCACGGCCACGGTGGAGAGGGAGGGGAGGATGCTGGCCGTCGTGTTCGTCCCCACCAACCACATCTACTTCGGTGATCTCCTCTTCCTCCCCGAGGAGCGTGTGGTGCGCCTGGACATGCCGGTCGAGCAGGCGGTCCGCATCATCGTCTCCGTGGGGATCGGTTCGCCGTCTCGTTTCTTCTCTTCGTAAAAACGGACTTGACAAGACGCTCGGTACCCCCGTACCCTTATGAAACCATGATTCCGGTAGCACATGCGCAGGAGATCATTCGACTTTGCGGCCTCGCCCTACTGGGCCTACGGGGGTGCCGGCCCGCAACCGCGTGAGCGCGTGACGACATAAGCGTACGCTCAACATGGCCGCGGGGACTGGCAACGATCCCCGCGGCTTTTTTCGTTTCGGCCGCAGGGGATCTCCAACCCGGCGGCCTTTATTGTTGTTGGTGGGGGACACTCCTAAACGTTCTACTCGATCCGAGGAATGTCCCCCTGAAAGAAAAACAAAAGGGAGGAAGTGATGGCGGAGAAAGTATTCATTTTCGACACGACGCTGCGGGACGGGGAGCAGGTCCCGGGCGCGAAACTGGCAAAGGAACAGAAGGTGAAGATCGCCCGGCAGCTCGCGGCGCTCGGAGTGGATATCATCGAGGCGGGTTTCCCCGCCTCCTCGCCGGGAGATTTCGAGTCCGTCCAGGCGGTCGCCCGGGAGGTCAAGGGGCCGATCGTGACGGGGCTCGCCCGCGCGATCAAGAAGGACATCGACACGTTGTGGGAGGCCGTCAAGGGCGCGAAGCGGGCGCGGATCCACACCTTCCTCGGCACGTCGGACATCCACATCCAGAAGAAGTTCCGCTCCGATCGAGAGAAGATTCTCCAGTGGTGCGTGGACACGGTGAAATACGCCTGCTCGCTCTGCCCCGATGTGGAGTTCTCCACCGAGGACGCCGCACGTACGGACTTCGACTTCCTGTGCCGGACGGTCGAGGCGGTCGTGAAGGCGGGAGCGAAGACGATCAACGTCCCCGACACGGTGGGGTACGCAACTCCCCAGGAGATGGCGGACCGCATCCGGCGGCTGAAGGAGAGGGTCCCCGCACTGGACAAGGTCATTCTCTCCATGCACTGTCACAACGATCTCGGGATGGCGACCGCCAATACGCTGGCCGGGATTCATGCGGGGGCCAGGCAGGCCGAGGTCACCATGAACGGCATCGGGGAGCGGGCGGGGAACGCCGCCCTCGAAGAGGTGGTCATGGCGATCCACACCCGGAAGGAGATCTTCGGACACCTCCGCACGGGGATCAACACGAAGGAGATCATGAAGACAAGCAAGATGGTCTCGGCCCTCATGGGGCTCTCCATCCAGAGGAACAAGGCGATCGTGGGATCGAACGCCTTCGCGCACTCTTCGGGCATCCACCAGGACGGGATCATCAAGGACCGCTCCACGTACGAGATCATCCGGCCGGAGGACGTCGGCGGGTCGGCCCACTCCTTCACCCTCACGGCGCGTTCCGGCCGGGCGGCGCTCAAGCACCACATCGCGAACCTGGGGCACAAGCTCACCGACATCCAGGTTGACTCCCTCTACCAGAAGTTCCTCGCGCTGGCGGACAAGAAGAAGGAAGTGATGATCGAGGATCTGGAGATCCTCGTGCAGGAGGAGCTCTTCAAGGTACCGGAGACGTACCGTCTGGAGCACGTCCAGATCCTCTCGAGCACGCAGGCCACGCCGATGGCCGCGCTCCGGCTGCGCCGTCATGACGAGGTGATCGAGGAGGCGTCCACGGGGAACGGGCCGATCGAGGCCGCCTACAAGTGCATCGAGCGGATCGTCGGGAAGAAGTTCCGGCTGATCAACTTCGGGCTTACCGCCGTCACGTCGGGCAAGGACGCCATCGGTGAGGCGACGGTCCGGATCCGGGACAACGGGACGATCTTCGCCGGAGCGGCGAGCTCCACGGACATCATCGAGGCAGCGGTCAAGGCGTACTTGAACGCCATCAACCGGTGGGTCGCCGAAGAGGAGAAGACAAAGGCAACCCGGAAAGCGAAGAGGAAGCCGGCGAAAAAACTGGCCGTCGCCTCCCCGTAACCGGGGACCGGCAGGGAGGGGGGGGGACGCCGACGGCGCGAATCGGTCGGACGGTCGAACGTCTCGCTTCAGGGGTGCCCGCTTGCGGGCGTCCCCTGCAAGCGCTGGTTAGGGCGCGAGTTCTGCAGCCACAGTATTCCAATCATTGTGCGAACCTGGCGACGGACTTCTCGTTCCACTCAATGCCCTGACCAGGCCGGTCAGGGACCATGAGGTGACCGTCCTTGAGTTGAAACGGCTCGGACAGGATTGGATCAGCCCAATCTTGCCACTCAAGCCAGTGTGCGGTATCGGTGACGCGCATGAGATGCGCGGCGATTTCCGGGTAGAGATGCGTGGACATCGGGATGCCGGCGGCACCCGTAATTGCCGCCGCACGCAACCATCCGCTGACACCGCCAATGCGCATGAGGTCGGGCATCATGTAGTCGCCCGCACCGGCAAGCACGGCTTGATACAGCAGGCGCGGGCCGTAGAAGTTTTCCCCGAGCTGAACCGGAGTCTTGAGCTCCCGCGCCAACTGCACGTAACCCGGAATGTTGTCGTAGGTGATAGGTTCTTCAAACCAATAGAGCCCCTGGTCGTCGAGCGCGTGGCATCGCACGAGTGCGTCTCCCAGCGACAAGCCCTGGTTGAAGTCGCACATGAGCTTCACTGTTGGGCCGGCCCCGTCGCGCACGGCGGCGATTGCCGCGAGATCATCGGTCAATCTTTCTCTTCCGAGCTTGAGCTTTAGGCCGGTGAACCCGCCTTCAGCCACAAGCGCTGCCGCCTCAGCGGCAAGCTTGTCCGGCGGCGTGAGCCATAGTCCGCTGCTGTTGTAGGCGGGAACCGGACCAACTGTGCCGCCGAGGAAAACGGCGAGTGGCATCTCGGCGGCTTTGGCCAGAGCATCCCATGCCGCCATGTCGAGACCGGATACTGCTATCAGTGATACGCCTTCACGGCCGACGAGATGCAGCGAGCCGATCCCTCGGCGAAAACCATCAAATGGTGCCACCGGTTGGCCTTTCGCCGCTTCGGCGAGATCCTCGATCGCGGGAACAATGTAACGCATCGACTGCTTGAGATACGGCTCGAGGTAGCTGTGACCCACAACACCTTCGTTGGTGTAGAGATCAATCAGAATCAGCGGCCAGTCTTGATACAGGCCAACTTTCGAGACAATCGGCCGTTTCAAGGGCACAACGACAGGCCGCACCCGAACACTCTTCAGAGTGAGTTGACTTCGTATCATCAACGACCTCCTTGCGGAAACAGTGAAGCTCGATTTATCAACGACTGGTGTCTGGTGCTGGCGTCTCTCACTGCGCCCTACCATCCGCCTAGCGGAACTCCTCCCGCGGGGGCGAGAAGGCTTCGAGGGTCATCGCCCCTTGCGGTCCCGCCACGGCCTTGTGGGAAACGTCCCCCGGGACAAGGAAGATCGCGTTCCCGGAGAGGGTGCGCGACTCCCCGGCTACGGTCAGCTCCAACGTCCCCGACACCATCATCCCCATTTGCTCGTGCGGGTGGGCATGCATGGGGACGACCGCGTTCGGCGCGAGGGTGACCAGGGAAAGCATCACCTTCTCCCCGGATGCGATCTTCGCGATGACCCCGGGGGCGAGTTCCCGGGGTGGGATATCCTCCGGTTTCCAGAAACGATGCATCGGCGTTCCTCCTTCGTGTTGGGGATCATGCCGGGCCGATCCGCTCCATCCCTCCCATGTAGGGCCGAAGCGCCTCCGGGATGAGGACGGAGCCGTCTTCCTGCTGAAAGTTCTCGAGGATGGCGACCACCGTGCGGCCCACGGCCAGACCGGATCCATTCAGGGTATGGGCGAGCCGGACCTTCCCCTTTGCGCCGTCGCGGAACCGGATCTTCGCCCGTCGGGCCTGGAAGTCGGTGAAGTTGCTGCAGGAGGAGATCTCCCGGTACCGTCCCTGCGACGGGAGCCACACCTCGATGTCGTACGTCTTGGCAGCCGAGAATCCCAGTTCCGCGGTGCACAGGGTCACCACGCGGTACGGGAGGGACAGGCGTATAAGGATCTTCTCCGCATCGGCGGTCAGGGACTCGAGCTCGGCCATGGACTCCTCGGGCCGGCAGATCTTGACCAGCTCCACCTTGTTGAACTGGTGCTGGCGGATCATTCCGCGGACGTCCTTGCCGTGCGACCCGGCCTCCGCCCGGAAGCAGGGGGTGTAGGCCGTCATCTTCCTGGGAAGCGTATCGGCGGGGAGGATCTCGTCCCGCACGACGTTGGTTACCGGCACCTCGGCGGTGGGAACGAGGTAGTAGTCGGTCCCGGCCACGCGGAACAGGTCCTCCTCGAACTTGGGGAGCTGTCCCGTGCCGATGAAGGATGCCGTGTTTGCCAGGAAGGGCGGGAGAACCTCCGTGTAGCCGTGCTCACGGGTGTGGACATCCAGCATGAGGTTGATGAGCGCCCGCTCCATGAGGGCCCCCGCCCCCTTCAACAGGCAGAACCGCGCCCCCGCGATCTTGGCTCCCCGGTCGAAATCCAGGATGTCCAGCTCCGTCCCGATGTCGACGTGGTCCCGCACCGGGAAGGAGAAAGCGGGGGGATCCCCCCAGGTCCGGACGGTCGGGTTGTCCTCCTCCCCCTGCCCATCGGGAACCGACGGGTCGGGCAGGTTGGGGAGGGAAAGAAGCACCTCCTCCATTCGGCGTTCGATGCCGGGAAGGCCCTCCTCCCCCTCCCGGATCGCCGCCGAGACCTCCTTCATCCGCTCCATCAGCGCGGAGGCGTCCTTATTTTCCCGGCGCAGGCGCCCGATCTCCTCGGATGCCGCGTTTCTCTCCGCACGGAGTTTCTCCACGGAGGCAAGGGTCTCCCGCCGCGCCCTGTCGAGCTCCTCGAATCCGGAGAGGTCGACCGCGGTCCTTCGGCGCCGCAACGCACCCTCCACGAGATCCATGTTCTCCCGCACGAACTTCAGGTCGAGCATCGATGTTCCTCCCGTCTCCTCGGATGAAACCCCGCATCCCGGATCGTCGCAACGATCTCCTCCTCGGACATCCGGAAGGAGACCCCTGTGGACGCCACCACGTTCTCCTCCATCATCGTGCTTCCGTAGTCGTTCCCGCCGAAAAAGAGCCCCAGTTGGGCGACTTTCGCCCCCATCGTCACCCACGACACCTGGACCGTGGGGACGTTCCGGAGGATGAGTCTCGAGACGGCCAGCACACGGAGGTAGCCGATCGCGTGGCCGAACCCGGAAGGCCGGCTCTCCCCGAAGCGAGGGTCGCGGGAGAGGAGGGTGTTCCCGGCCTGGAAGGTCCAGGGGATGAACGAGGTGAAGCCTCCCGTCTCGTCCTGGAGTTCCCGGATCCGGACCAGATGGGATGCGATGTGCTCCGGGGCCTCGATGCTTCCGAACATCATCGTGGCCGATGTGGGAAGGCCCTGCCGGTGCGCCTCCCGCATCACCTCCGCCCACTGCCGCCAGGAGATCTTCCTGGGGCTTACGAGCCCGCGTACCGAGTCGTCGAGAATTTCCGCCCCGCCTCCCGGGAGGGAGTCCAGTCCGGACTCTTTCAGCCGGGAAATCGTCTCGGCGATCGAGACGCCGGACCGGTCCGCGAAATGCCAGATCTCCGGCGGGGAGAACCCGTGGAGACGGATGGGGTGCCTCTTCACCGCCTTTGCCAGCCGGACCGCGTCCGCAAGCCCCCAGTCGGGGTGCAGCCCCCCCTGGAGAAGGACCTGCGTCCCCCCCGCGTCGAGGGTCTCCTCGATCTTTTGCGAGAGTTCCGCGTCGGAAAGAACATACGCACCGGGAGCGCCTTTCTCCCGGAAGAAGGCGCAGAACGTGCACTGGCAGGAACAGACGTTGGTGTAATTGATATTCCGGTCGACGATGTAGGTGACCACGCCGTCCGGGTGCAGGCGCCTCCGGACAACGTCTGCGGCCCGTCCCAGGTCGAACAGCGGGGCTTCCCGGAGGAGAAGCGCACCGTCCTCGACGGTCGCCCGCCCTTCCGCGGTCGCGTCGAGCGCGTCCCGCCAGGAACAGGATGAGGTCACGCCGTTGCTCCTTCCGGCCACTCGCGGACCACGTTGTACAGCGTGTCCCGCTCGACCGGGATCCTTCCCGCCTGGCGGATCATGGTGACCAGCTCGGACACCGTCATCTCCTGTCCCGCCCGGGCTCCGGCGGCGTGGGTGATCTTCTCCTCCACCACCGTCCCGTCGATGTCGTTCACGCCGAAGTGGAGGGAGACCTGTGCGACCTTGGGCCCCACCATGATCCAGAACGATTTCACGTGGCGGAAATTGTCGAGGAAGATCCTCCCCACCGCGAGGGAGAGCAGGTCCTCAATCCCCGTCGTGTACCCCTTCGCGATCTCCGTGTTCTTCGGGTGGAACGCCAGGGGAATGAACGACTGGAACCCGCCGGTCCGGTCCTGCAGCTCCCGGAGCCGGCGCATGTGGTCGACGCGGGATTCGAGTGTCTCCACGTGGCCGTACAGCATCGTGGCGTTGCTCTTGAGCCCGGCGCCGTGGACCTCCTCCATGATCTCGAGCCACCGGTCCCCCGAGATCTTCTCGGAACAGATCAGGTTCCGTATCTCCGGGGCAAAGATCTCCGCCCCCCCTCCCGGCAGGCTCCCCAGGCCGACCTCCTTCAGCTGCCGGATGACCTCCCCCAGGGATAGTCCCGTGATCCGGGAGAAGTGGTCGATCTCCACGGCGGTGAACGCCTGGATGTGCAGCTCCGGGAAGCGCTCCCGCAGGGTCTTGAGCATCCGAAGGTAGAAATCGAACGACAGGTCCGGATGAAGACCGCCTACGATGTGCAGCTCCGTGGCGTTCTGGGATCTCGCCTCCTCCGCCCGAACCAGGATCTCGTCCATTGTCATGGTATAGGCGAGGGGGTCCTCCTTGCTCTTGCTGAACGCGCAGAACCTGCACCGGTTGACGCAGATGTTGGTGGGGTTGATGTGCCGGTTGACGATGAAATACACGCGGTCGCCGTTCCGGCGCCGGTTTGCAATATCCGCGATCTCCCCCACCGCATGGATGTCCCGGGTGCGGAACAGGGCGAGGGCATCCTCCTCGGACACCCTCTCCCCGGCGGTCACCTTATCCCGAATGCCCTGTAGCGAGGCTTCCATTTTTGTCGCCTTTCCTCATCTGCTCCAGGATCCGAATCCCCGCCCCCTTCTCCTTCGGCACCCTGGGCAGGAAGATCGAAAACGTCACGCCCACTCCCTCCCGGTTGTCCAGTTGGATCGCCCCCCCGTGGTTCTGGACGATGGAATGGACGATAGGAAGCCCAAGCCCCGTCCCTTTCGCCTTCGTGGTGAAAAAGGGGTTGAAAATGTTGTGCACCACATCGTGGGGGATCCCCCCGCCGGTATCGCCGACGAGGAATACCACGCCATCCCCCTCGTCCTTCGAGGCAGGCCGCGTGACCAGCATGAGCTTTCCCCCCTCCCCCATCGCCTGGACCGCGTTGGAGAGGAGATTCCATATCACCTGCCGGATCTGGTCCGGGTCGACGGCGATCTCGGGGACCTCCTTCGAGAGGTCCACCTCCTTTACAATGCCGCTCTCCGCGAGTTCTTCACGGAACATTCCCAGAACGTCCCGGATCTCGGCATTGATGTCCACCGGCTGGAAGTCGGCCACCACTTCCCGGGAGAAGGAGAGCGTCTGCTGGATGGTCCGTTCCAGCCGCTTCACCTCCTTGAGGATGATTTAGGCATACCTGGCCGTCGGTGTGTCGTCCCGGTCGTCCTGTTCCTTGCGTACCAGGCGCGCCGCGAACCCTCCGATTACGGTAAGGGGGTTTTTCATCTCATGAGCGATCCGTGCGGCCATCTCCCCCAGCGCCGCCAGTTTTTCGCTCTGGACCAGAAGATCCTGTGCCTTCCGGACTTTTCCCAGCGCCTCCTCCCGGCTCTCGTAGAGGGAGGCGTTCTCCATGGCAAGGCACGCCTCGGAGGCGAACATCGTCAGAATCTGGATATCCTCTTCCGTAATCTCCCGCTCCCGGAACTTGTTGTCCACGTAGATGGCCCCCCGTGCCTCGCCCTGGATGACGAGGGGAACCGTTAAGAAGGAGGGTGGATGGTTTCCGCAAAGCCCCACCGGGGACCCCTCCGGGACCGCACTGCATCCGGAGTCCGCCCGTATGGTCCGCTTCTCCCGGACCGCTTGCGCCACGAGGCATCCCGAGCCGTCCACGGGGATCGAGAGGTTCTCCGTGTCACCCCAGAGCATCTTCCCGATTCTTTTCGCCCCCGCCTCCGTCCCCCCTTCCTCCAGCGGGATGCGGCGGGACCTCCTGGCCCGTCGGGCCTCCTTGACGTCCCTCGGCCCCATCCCCATCTGGGCGGTAAGCGATAAACCGTCGTCGGAGAGAAGGAAGAGGATCGCCCTGCTGAAGTTGAACCCCGTGGGGGAGGTGAGCGCGTACAGCATGATCATAAGCAGCCTGTCCGTCTTCACGGTGGACATGAGCGCCCGCGCCACGTTGTACAGCGTCGCAAACCGCTGCGCCCGGGCCTGGTTCTCCCCGGCCATCTGCTGCGCTTCCCGGAACATCGTCGCGTTCTCGATCACGTTGGCGAGCTGGCTGCACACGGTCTGCATCAGGTGCATCACTTCCATGTCGAAGACGACCTGCGGCGAGCAGGAGTAGTAGTTGATGACGCCCATCGCCTTCCCCTTGGAGATGATCGGAAGCCCGAGAAAGGAGGTGACCCCGTGTTGCGAAAGTGCAGGAACCATCGGAGAATCCCCGGGCTCGTTGATGAGCAGGGGCCTTTTCTCCCGGAAGATCTGGTGGGCCAGGAGCTTCCCCTGGGCGCGCATCTCCCGCTTCAACCCCTGCGATGCGTAGCCTTCGTCCACCATGACCTTGAGGGCCCCCCGGTTCTCCCCCACCAGGCGGATGGTACATCCGTCGGACTGCAGAAGCCGTGAGGTGGTCTTCGCCACGTACCCGAGAATGTCCCGGACCTGGAATGTGGACGTGATCGCCCGCCCGATCTCGTTTAGCGTGATGAGTTCGGACACCCGCTTCCGGGCGTCGTGATACAGCCTGCTGTTCCGGATCGCCCCCCCCACCTCCGTGGCCACGGCGGACAGCACCCGGACGGCCTCCTCGGAAAACGTGAGCGGGGACCGGCTGGAGAAGTTCATCGCGCCGTAGAGGTAGACGTCATCCATGACGGGAACGGAGAGGATCGAACGGAAGTCCCGGGACTCCCGGGCCACCGACAGGGGCGGGGGGGATGCCTGCACGTCGGGGAAGAACACGGGGGCCCGCTTCTGGACCGCCTTCCCCGCCACACCTTCCCCCGGCCGGATCCGGAAGTCGAACAGGGCGCATTCTTCGATCTCCACGCAGGAGGACACCCACGGCACGAGGTACTCCCCCCGCGTGTCGCGCCGGTAGACGCATACGCACTCCGCTCCGGAATCCGTGGCGAGAAAATCGCAGATGTACTTGAGGCGGTTCTCGATCTGGATGTTCGAGTTGGAGATCTCGACCACCCGGGAAAGGAGTGCAAAGTTCTTTTCAGACGGATTGCCCATGGGACCGGTCAGGACGGAACGCCCTTTTTCGCAAGCGCCTTCTCGTAGGCGGACACGTACCTCCTGGCGGAGGCCTCCCAGGAGAAATCCTTCGCCATTCCCCGTTTCACGATCGCCTCCCACCGGGGCCTGTCCGCGTAGGCTGTCAGGGTTCTCGCCAAGGCGTTCATGAGCTCCGACGGGTCGTAGCCGTTGAACATGAACCCCGTACCACGGGCGGGATCGTCGTCGGCGTCGGCCACGGTGTCGGCCAGGCCCCCCGTGTTCCGGACAACGGGCACCGTCCCGTACCGGAGGCTGTAGATCTGGTTCAGGCCGCACGGCTCGTACCTCGACGGCATGAGGTAGATGTCGGCCCCGGCCTCGATCTTGTGCGCCAGCCGGTTGTCGAAGGCGAACCGGAGGGAGAACCTGTCCGGGTGGAGCCGTCCCAGCTCGTTCATCGCCGCCTCGTATTTCCGCTCACCCGTCCCGAGAATGACGACCCGCACGGGCTGCGTCGCCAGCCAGTCCCCGATCTGCTCGATCAGGTCGAATCCCTTCTGGGCGGTCAGGCGCCCGACAACCCCGATAATGGGCTCGTCCAGGGAGCCGGACCAACCGAACTCGGCGAGGAGATCGTCGCGGCAGGCCTTCTTTCCCGACAGGTCCTCCCGGGAGTACCGGGCGGCGATCAGGGAGTCCGTCTCCGGGTTCCAGTCCTCGTAGTCGACACCGTTCAGGATCCCGTAAAGGTCGGCCCTCCGCTCGTAGAGCACGCCCTCGAGACCGTGGCCGTACTCGGCCGTCTGGATTTCCCGGCTGTAGGTGTCGCTCACCGTGGTCAGGATGTCGGAGAATACGAGGCCCGCCTTCAGGACGTTCAACTTGCCGTAAAATTCGACCCCCTTCGGAGTGAACAGTTCCCAGCCGAGCCCCGTGATCGGGAGGTCGTGGTTCCAGAACAGCCCCTGGTATCCGAGGTTGTGGACGGTGAAGACGGTCCCGGTGGACCGAAACGCCGCCTCCCGTGAGTAGATCGTCCTGACGTAGGCGGGCAAGAGGGCCGTCTGCCAGTCGTTGCAATGGATGATGTCGTAGCGGCGGCCCGACAGGCCGATCCACTCCATGATCGACCTGCAGAAAAAGGCGAACCGCTCGCAGTTGTCCACGTAGTCGCCGTCCTTCGTGCCGTAATAGAACTCCCGGTCGAAATACCGGTCGTTGCGCACCAGGTACGCCCTGCCCCCGTCGCCCGCCTCCGTCTCCATGACGACGCCGGTCTCCTCCCGGTGCCCGAGGAGAACCCGCACGGGGGGACCGGACTGCGTAAGGGGAAACCGCTCCCGGTCCACCTTCCGGTAGAGCGGCAGAATGACGTCGGTCTCCACGCCGATCTTCCGCAACGCCTTCGGCAGGGAACCGGTGACATCGGCCAACCCTCCCGTCTTGGCGAACGGGACGATCTCGGAAGATGCGATGAGGACCTTCATGGCGGCGCCTGTCTCTCCCCTACCCGGGCAGCTCGCGGAGGAACCTGGCCGACTCCTCGGGGGGGGTCGGGTTGATGTAGAACCCGGACCCCCACTCGAACCCGGCGACTTTCGTGAGCTTGGGCATGATTTCGATGTGCCAGTGGTAGAAGTCGGTGGTCCCGGAACGGAACGGGGCGCTGTGGACGATATAGTTGAAGGGGGGGTTCTCCAGGGCCATGTTGAGTTTGCGGAGCGTACGCCGGAAGATGGCCCCGAGCGACCGGATCTGGTCCTCTTCGATCATCTCGTACGAGCACTGGTGGCGCTTGGGGACGATCCACGTCTCGAAGGGGAACCGGGGGGCGTACGGACAGTAGGCGAGAAACTCTCCGCTCTCCTCGACGATCCGATCCTTCTGTTCCATCTCCTGGACGATGATGTCGCAGAACAGGCACCGGTCGCGGAACCGCATGTAGTCTTGGCAGCCGGTCAACTCTTCCATCACCCGCTTCGGAACGATGGGGAGTGCGATCACCTGGGAGTGGCTGTGCGCCAGGGAAGCGCCGGCTGCCGCCCCTTGGTTCTTGAAGATGAGAACGGATTTGAAGCGCTCGTCGTTCATCAGGTCGACGGTCCGCTCCCGGTACGCCCGGAGCACGTCCGCGACCCTCTCCTCCGGCAGGTCGAATATGTCGAGATCGTGCCGCTCCGTCTCGATCACGACTTCGTGGGCGCCGATGCCGTTCATCTTGTCGTAGATCCCCTCCCCCGCCTTCCCGAGGTCCCCCTCGATCCGAAGCGCCGGGAACTTGTTGGGGACCACGCGGAGCGTCCATCCCCCGTCGCCGCCCGGATGGGGATTCGGGTAGACCATGATCTCGGGGGGGGTCATCCGCTCGCTCCCCGGGCACAGGGGACAGAACCCCTCCTGCCGGACCGCCTTCTCCCGGGGGAAATCCTGGGGTCGGCGCCCCCGCTCCGTGGAGATGATCACCCATCGCCCCACGATGGGGTCTTTGCGAAGTTCCGTCATGTTTCCTCCGGTGATGGCATGGAAGGTACGTGAGGGATCGGGGCGAATCGGTCGCCCGGGACATGCGGCTTGCAGGCCTTTATCTGCCTTCTTCCTCCTCGGCGACCGTCTTGCAGTCGATGCACAACGTCGTAACCGGCCTCGCGACCAGCCGCTTCTTGCCAATCTCGCCGCCGCACCCCTCGCAACCGCCGAACGTGCCGTCTTCGATCCGCTTCATGGCCTCCTTGATCTTTGCAAGGAGCTTGCGTTCCCTGTCGCGGAGACGGAGGGTGAAGTTCCGGTTCGATTCCAGGAGGGCTCTGTCGGTGGGATCCGGGAAGTTCTCCTCCGGTATCGTGGTCATGTCGGAAACCGTCTTCCCTGCCCCCGCCTGCACTTCGTCCATCAGGCGCTGCAGCTCTTCCCTGCATTTTCCCAGGACGGTGCGGTCCATTCCCCTCCCTTCCAGGTCGGCCACGGAACCATTATAGATTATATTTTTCGTGCCGGGAGAGTAAAGGAGGGAGCTTGAGGTTTCCATGCCTACCGGAGGCGGAAGTGGACCGGGACCTCCACCCAGCCGGGTGCGGACGGCAAAGGAGCGGCGCGCACCACCCCCCGGCGCGCGGCATCGTCTAAAGCCCTTGCCCCGCTGCTCCGGGCGATGCGGATCTCCTTCGGGACGCCTTCCGCACCGATGCGGATGCGCAGGAGCACCTCCCCCTGCTGCCCCCGCCGCACGGCCTCCTCGGGATAGACGATCCGGGACTGGATCCTTTCCCGAAGGAGGGCCGTCCCCGCAGCGGTCCGGGAGCTTTCCAACGCATGGCCAGG
>DAOUUI010000170.1 GCA_030668225.1 Deltaproteobacteria bacterium | reverse complement strand
GAACCCCCAGGGCGATTCGTCCGGCGGGCAGCCCGCGACAAGGGGGAGGAGGTGGCGAAAAGGTGCCCGGAATCGTTTATTCTCGCGGCGGACACGATCGTCGTCGTTTCCGGGAGAATCCTGGGGAAACCGAAGGACGCAAAGGACGGGGCCAGGATGCTTAAGCTGCTTGCGGGAAGGGAGCACCGGGTGGTCACCGCGGTCTGCCTCCTGCGCTCCCGCGACGGCTACCGGGACGAAGCGTGCGAAACGACGCGCGTCCGGTTCCGGGATCTGTCCCGGCGGGAGATCGCGGGATATCTCAAGACGGGAGAAACCGGCGACAAGGCCGGCGCGTACGCCGCGCAGGGGGCCGGCAACCTGCTGATCGATCGAATCGTCGGGTCGTACACCAACGTCGTCGGTCTTCCCATGACGCGGGTGGTCGAGATGCTCCTTCGGGCGAAACTGATCGACGTATCCCGAACCGGGCCGGAATGGTACGGGTTCGCGGGGAAGAGATGACCGGCGTGGAATCGATCCGGGACAACGCGGCACGGGTCCTCGAAAGGATCGCGCGGGCCGCGGAGAGATCCGGACGGAAAGCGCAAGCCATCCGACTGATCGCGGTCGGAAAGACGCAGCCGGTGGAGTTCATCGGAGAGGCCCTCGAAGCCGGACTCGCCGTATTCGGGGAGAATTACGTCCAGGAGGCGGAAGTAAAAATCCGCGCGTTCCCCCGCGCCGAGTGGCATCTGATCGGGAAGCTGCAGAGGAACAAGGTGAAAAAGGCCGTCTCGCTCTTTTCCTTTATCCAGACGGTCGACTCCCTCGGACTTCTTGCGGAAATATCCCGCCGCGCCGCAGAGGCCGGGAAGGTCCTGCCCGTCCTGGTGGAGGTGAACGTCGCGGGGGAGGGGAGCAAGGCGGGGGTGGCTCCGGAAGAGATAACAGGGATCCTCGAGGCAGCCCCGGGACTTCCCGGCATCAGCCTGCGGGGCTTAATGGCCATCCCGCCGTGGACGGAAGACCCCGAGGAGAGCAGGCCGTATTTTATACGCCTCCGGGAAATGCTTTCGGATTGCGTTTCCCGGGGCGGGGCTGAACCCGGGATGACGGAGCTGTCGATGGGGATGTCCAACGATTTCGAGGCGGCGATCGAGGAGGGCGCGACGATGGTCCGCGTCGGCACGGCCATCTTCGGGAGCCGGGCGAGGAGAGGGACATGAAGGGACTGGGATTCATCGGGGCGGGGAACATGGGAGAGGCGATGATCCGGGGGATCCTTGCGGCCAAGCTCATCCCCCCCCGCGAGGTGGTCGTCCTGGATGTCCGCCCCGGGCGCGGGAAGGAGCTTGGGAAAAACTTTGGCGTCTCCGTCGCGCGGGGGATGGCGGACCTTTTCCGGAAGTGCGACACGATCGTGTTTGCGGTCAAGCCGCAAGGCATAAGAGATGTGCTCCGCGAGGTCCAGGCGGGCGACGCGAAGGGGAAGCTGATCCTTTCGATCGCCGCGGGGGTGCCGACCCGGGTTTTCCTCTCCGCCCTGGGAAAAGGCGCAAGCGTGGTCCGGGCGATGCCGAACACCCCGGCCCAGGTGGGGATGGGTTGCACCGGGCTCTTCTTCGCCAGGGGGGTTTCGCGCGAGAAGAAGGCGTGGGCCCGGAAGATCTTCTCCTCCTTCGGGGAGGTGGGCGAGTTTTCCCGCGAGGAACTGCTCGACGTCGTCACTGCGCTTTCCGGTTCCGGTCCCGCCTACGCGTTTCTTTTCATCGAGGCGATGGCCGACGGGGCGGTCCGGGCCGGGATGGGGCGCGAGGAGGCGGTCCGGCTCGCCGCGGCCACCGTGGAGGGGGCGGCCCGGATGGTGCGCGTGACGGGAAAGCACCCCGCGGAGCTAAAAGACATGGTCACCTCGCCCGGGGGAACGACGGTCGCAGGGCTTGCAGCTCTTGAGATCGGAGCGTTCCGTGGTACGGTGCTTTCGGCGGTGGTCGCCGCCTGGAAGCGCAGCCGCGAACTTTCCACCTAAGGAGACCACGATGTTTGTTGCGAAGAACCTCCTGATTGCCGTAGCGAAAATCCTGGACATCGGCCTGTCCGCCTACATGTGGCTCCTCATCATTCGGGCGGTCCTTTCCTGGGTGAACCCCGACCCGTACAACAAGATCGTTCGGGCCGTCGCCTCCATCACGGACCCGGTCCTGTCCTGGCTGCGCCGCCAGTTCCCCATGACGGCGGGCGGCATCGATTTCTCCCCGATGGTGGCGATCCTCGTCATCCTGTTCCTCCGGTACTTCCTCGTGAAGACTCTCTTCGACATGGCGATGAGGATGTAGTGAGCGGCAAGGGCCGCGGGGAAGCGGTAGAAGAGTCCGCCACGGTTACGGTCCACGTCCTGCCGCGCGCCTCGCGGGAAGAGGTGGCGGGCCTCTACGGGGATGCGGTCCGCGTACGCCTCACCGCTCCCCCCCTGGAGAACCGGGCCAACGAGGCGCTCGTCCGTTTCCTTGCCGCGAGCCTCGGTGTCTCCCGGTCCCGCGTGGAGATCGCCGCCGGCAGACGGGGGCGCCGAAAAGTCGTGCGCATCACCGGAATGTCACGCAGGGAGATCTTTCGCCGCTTGGGGTTGCAAGATCCCCCGGGTTAAGGAGCCGGTCGTGAGAGAACCGATCCGCATCCTCATAAGCTCCTGCCTGCTGGGAGAAAAGGTCCGGTACGACGGGGGGCACAAGCGGGAAGGGTACCTGGTGGAGACGCTTGGCAGGTTCGTCGAGTGGGTCCCCGTCTGCCCGGAGGTCGACTGCGGCCTGCCCACGCCCCGGGAGGCGATGCGGCTCGTCGGGGACCCGAAGTTCCCCCGGCTGGTCACAAGCCGGGGCGGCGTCGACCACACGGGCCAGATGATGGAGTTCGCCGGCAGGAAACTGAAGGAGCTGGAACCGCTAAATCTGTGCGGCTACATCTGCAAGAAGGATTCGCCAAGCTCCGGGATGGAGCGCGTCAAGGTGTACGGCGATTCCGGGATTCCCGCGAAGGTGGGCGCGGGGCTCTTCACGAAGGCGTTCATGGACCATTTCCCGCTGATCCCGGTGGAGGAGGAGGGGCGCCTGAACGACCCTACCTTAAGGGAGATGTTCATCGGGAGAGTATTCACGCTGCGCCGGTTCCGCGACTTGCTCGCCCAGGGGAAGACAAGAGGCGGGCTCGTGGCCTTCCACACCGACCACAAGCTCCTCCTGCTGTCCCACGACAGGAAAGGGTACACGGAGATGGGCCGGTTGGTCGCCGCCGCGAAGGAGCTTACCCCTGCCGTCCTGTACGACCGGTACCAGGGCCTTCTCATGGATGCGCTGTCCG
>DAOUUI010000257.1 GCA_030668225.1 Deltaproteobacteria bacterium | reverse complement strand
GCGGTGGTTGACGGGGAGACGGGGATCCTCGTCCCGCCCGGTGCCCCCCCCTCTCTCGCCGAGGCGCTGCTGGCGCTCCTTCGCAAACCGGAGATCGCACAGGCGATGGGCGAGGCGGGGAGGAGGCGGGCCGTTGAGCAATTCTCGGCGGACGTCATGGTCCGCGAGATCGAGGCGCTCTACGAGGCCCTCGTCCCGCGGGCCGTCCCGCGCGGCGAAGGGAAGGGATAGGCTTGTACTACGACGGGAAAACGGAGAGCCTCAAGGACCTCTTCGGCGCCTCGGTGGTGAGCGTGGAGGCGGGGAAGATTCTCGTGGACGGGCAGGAGTACCCCGTCCTCGACGACGTCATCATCCTGCTTCCTCCCGGACAACGCCCGGAGTGGGTGCGGAATCGCCTCGCCGGAAGGGCGGACGAGACAGAGGCTGTCGAGCCCGGCGGTTTCGCCCGGGACATCCAGTTCACCTTCGGGGAAGAGTGGCGGCATTTCCCGGGAATTCTCCCGGAACACGAAGAGGAATTTCTGCAGTATTTCGACCTCGTCGACATCGTGAATCTCGCGGACGCCCGGGTGTGCGACCTGGGATGCGGCATCGGGCGGTGGAGCACCTTTTTGAAGAATCGTTGCCGCGAGTTGGTTCTGCTGGACTTCTCGGAGGCGATCTTCGTGGCCCGGGAGAATCTGCGGGACGTCCCCAACGCCCTATTCTTCCTCGGTGATCTGCGGCGGATGCCGTTCCGCGACGACTTCGCCGACTTCCTGTTCTCCTTGGGCGTGCTCCACCACCTCCCCACCGGCGCACTCGAGGAAGTCCGCGCGCTCTCCCGTTGCGCGCCCGCGATCCTCATTTTCCTGTACTATGCTCTGGACAACCGGCCCGGTTACTGGCGGAGTCTTCTCTCGGCGGTCACTCGGGTCCGCCTCTCACTCTCGCGGACGGAGGATCCACGGCTCCGGTCCGCGGCGACATGGGCGCTGACCTTCGGGGTGTACCTTCCGCTGATCGGGCTGGGGCATGCCCTGCGCCCGGCCGGTCTGTCGCGGCATGTACCGCTCTACGACTTCTACCACGGCAAGTCGCTCCGGAGGATCCGCCAGGACGTGTACGACCGG
>DAOUUI010000013.1 GCA_030668225.1 Deltaproteobacteria bacterium | reverse complement strand
GCGCCGATGGTCGCATACTCCATCGGGTCGTACTTTTCCCACATCCCCTGGGCTCCGCGGAACGCGGGGATCCCGCTTTCCACCGAGATGCCCGCACCGGTTAAGGCAACCGCGTTTCGGCGGGCCCCGAGCGCCTCCGCCGCCTCCCGTACGATCCTTTCCGGGTGGTGAGCCAACTCGTGCGTTTCGTTACGCCTTGAGGAAAGACTCGAGCTTGAGCGCCAGCCCCATGTCCCCTGCGACCTTCAGTTTTCCCGTCATGAACGCCATCTGCCCGTTCAGTCGTCCCGCAATCATCTCGAGGAAGTCATTTTCCGCCATCGTGACGGAACAGTTCGGGCTGGAGGCCGTGGCGGGCGTAACGGAGGCCTTCCCGGCCTTCATCGAGACGCTGAAGGTGTCATCCCCCACCTGGAACTGGTAGACGGCATCCATGCCGGCTATTTTCGACGGGTCGGAGTTGAGTTTCGACTCGAGCGACTCGAAGAACCCCTTCACGGTCGTTTCGGCCATGGCGTCTCCTCCTTTTTTAAGGGAAAAATAAATGAATCACCGTTCATTTGCTTCGACGCTACCACCCCTCCCGCGACTTGTCAACGCCGGTGCCTTCACGGCGAGTTTTTCCAGGAAGGCCCTTCCGGTGGTATGATTTCGGCCATGCGCATTTTCGGCCTGACCGGGGGAATCGGCTCCGGGAAAAGCGTCGTTGCCCGCATGTTCCGGGAGGAGAATATCCCCGTCGTGGACGCGGACCGGATCTCCAGGGAGGTCACCGCACCGGGGAAGCCCGCCCACGACGAAATCGTCCGGCGGTTCGGGGCGCAGATTCTGCTTTCCGATGGCCGGATCAACCGGAAAAAGCTCGGTGAGATCGTATTTGCGGATCCCGGCAGGCGCACCGAGCTCGAATCCATAACGCACCCTTACATCTCCGAGGGGATCCGGGATGCCGTTTCCGCCCTTGCCTCCGAGGGTCACGCGGTCGTCATCGTCGAGGCAGCGCTCATCCTCGAGAAGGGGCGCCAGGGGATTTGCGAGGCGGTGATCGGAGTGCGCTGCGAGAGGCGTCTTCAGGTCGACCGCATCATGGGCCGCGACGGCATCTCGCGGGAGGAGGCCCTCCGGATTGTCTTCTCCCAGATGGATCCGGAGGAAAAAGCCCTGGCCTCCGACTACGTGATCGACAATTCCGGCGACCTCGCGGAAACCCACGCCAAAGTCCGGGTCCTTGCGGAAAAACTCAAGGGGCCTGCACCCGGGACCTGATCAGGAAAGGGTGCGACGGACGGGGTTTCTCCTTAAAGCAGCGCCTCCGGCTCCGTGTACTCCAAGCCCAGTGCCCGCGCAACTCCCTCACAGGTCACCCTGCCCCGGAACGTGTTGAGGCCCGCCCGCAGCCCGGAATCTTTCCGGAGGGCGGGAAGAACTCCCGTTCGAGCGAACATCCGAACGTACGGAAGAGTAGCCTTCGACAAGGCGATCGTGGAGGTCCGGGGAACGGCGGCCGGCATGTTCGCCACGCAGTAGTGGACCACCCCCTCCTCGATGAAGAACGGGGCCGCGTGCGTTGTAGGGCGGGACGTTTCCACCGTACCCCCCTGATCGATGGAGATGTCCACCACGACCGCCCCCCGTTGCATGCGTCGCAAGAGTTTTCTGCGTATCAGGACGGGCGCCCTGTCCCCTACAAGGAGCACCGTGGAGATCACGAGATCGGACTTCGTTACGACCCGCTCGATCGACTCCGGTGTGGACAGGACTGTCCGGACGCGTACCCCGGTCTCTTCCCGTACCGCTGCAAGCTTCGACCGGGAGATGTCGAGCACCGTCACGCGTGCCCCGATCCCCGCCGCCGTCCGCGTTGCGGCTCTCCCCGCGATCCCCGCCCCGATCACGCACACCTCCGCGGGCTTGCCACCCTTGACTGCCGGAAGGAGGATCCCTTTCCCCCCCGCCGCCTTCTCGAGCCCCCGCGCACCCACCTGGACGGACAGGATCCCTGCCACCTCGCTCATCGGACGGAGTAGGGGCAGGCCGCCGCCCTTCGTCACCGTCTCGTAGGCGATTGCCGTCACCCTCCTCGCAAGGAGGGCATCCGTCAGTTCCGGGACCGCTGCAAGATGAAGGTAGGTAAACAGGGCCGTTCGGCCGTTGAGGAACCGGAACTCCCGGGAGAGGGGTTCCTTCACCTTGACAACGAGATCGGCCTCCCAGGCGTCCGCAGCGGTTGGGACGACGGTTGCTCCCGCCCGGACGAACGAAGAGTCCTCGAATCCGCTTCCCGCCCCCGCGCCTTTCTGGACGAACACCCTTGCTCCTGCCTCACGGAGCGTGCTTATGCAATGCGGGGTCGCCGCGACCCGGTTCTCCCCTTCCTTGATCTCCCTCGGAATGCCGATGCGAAATTTCATCCTCCGCCACCTGAAAGCATCACCCGGGAATCGGCCACGACCAGACCTTTCTCGTGAACGATCACCGGGTTCAGATCCATCTCCTCGATCCCGGGGTGACGCGTCACAAGGTCCGAAACCCGGAGGAGCAGGTCGTGGACGGCAGCCACATCGGCGGGCTTTCCCCCCCGGAAACCTTTCAGGACACGGGCCCCGCGGACCTCGGCGACCATTTCTTCGGCGTCTTTCCCGGAGAGCGGGACGATCCGGAACGATACGTCCTTCATCACCTCGACCATGATCCCGCCCAGCCCGAACATCACCGCGTGGCCGAACTGGAGGTCCTTCGTCACGCCGATGATGATCTCCCGGCCGGGAGGCGCCATTTCCGCCACGAGCGCGCCGCCGTCCCTCGCCCCGACCTTTGCTGCCGCTTCCCTGATGCTGCGGTACGCTTTCCTCACCCCTTCCTCGTCGGCGACGTCCAGGACCACTCCGCCCACGTCGGATTTGTGCGTCACATCCGGGGAGTTCATCTTCAACGCAACGGGAAAACCGATCCGCCGAGCCGCATCGACCGCCTCCTCCTCGCTCCCCACAGGGTGAACGGGGGTGACGGGGAACCCGTTTCCGGCGAGAAAAGCCATCGAATCGGCGGGAGTCATCGCCCTCAGGCCCCCTGGCGTCTTCGCCGGCGATTCTGCGTCCGTCCGTTCCGGTACGAAGGTTTTCCGGTCGAACCGCGCGTAACAGGAAAGAGCCTTGACCGCCCTCTCGGGAGTCGGGAAAACGGCGATCTTCCTTTCGCCCATCTTCCCCCGCTCTTCCCGTTCCACGTCGGCCCCGCCGAGGTAGGCGACAAGATCGCACTTCCCGGGACGGATGACATCGACGGCTCCCGCGATCGGGTCGCCAAAGATCGTCATGACCACATCGAAATACCCGTCCGCGGCGGCAAGGACCTTTCGGTACCGCTCCGCATCGGTGTCCCCGGTCAAGTCCAGCGGATTGCCGACGATGCAGTGTGCGGGCAGGATCTCCCGCAGCCGTGCTGCAAGGTCCGGAGGTAGGGAGTCTACGCGAAAACCCTCCTCCTCGGCCACGTCGGTCGCGATGATCGCGGATCCTCCCGAACTGGTAACGATCATCGTCTTCGGACCCTTCGGGGGGGGCAGGTACGCGAGCGCCTTGGAAAAGTCGTACAGTTCCTCGAGGGTTTCCGCCCGGTGCACCCCGTACTGGCGAAACACGGCGTCGTAGATCTCGTCTTTTCCCGCAAGGGACCGGGTGTGGGACTCCGCCGCTTTTCTCCCTTTCTCCGTTCGCCCCGCCTTGAAAATCACGATCGGTTTTTTGCACATCCGGACTGCCGAGAGAAATTTCCCGGCGTCTTTTACCCCCTCGATGTAGAGGGCAACGACCTTCGTATACACGTCGTCCGCGAAAAAGGAGATCAGGTCCGCCTCGTCCACGTCCGCCCGGTTGCCCATGCTCACGAATGCGGAGAAGCCGAGCCGGTCCTCGGACGCCCAGTCGGAAAGCGCAGCGCCGACGGTTCCGCTCTGGGACACGATCGCGATCTCACCCCTGCGTGTGATGAGAGGCCAAGAGGCGCAGACCCCGTGGTACGGGTAGTTGATCCCCTGGCAGTTCGGTCCGACGAGGCGGATGCCGCACCGGGTGGCGTTCCGGACAAGCTCCTCCTGCAACGCGGCACCTTCCTCCCCGGACTCCGCGAACCCCCCCGTGATGACGATCGCGGAGCGCACCTTTCTCTCCCCGAGCTTAAGCATAGTCGCGGGAACGAGCTTGGCCGGGATGATGACGACCGCGAGATCCGTGTTCTCGGGGATGTCGCCGGCGGATCGTACCGATGGAAGACCGAGGATCACTTCTCCCTTCGGGTTTACGGGGACGACTTCCCCGGAGAATCCGGCATCCAGGATGTTCCGGAAGATCTGGAATCCCATCTTTTCGGGATTGGCCGATGCTCCGATGACAGCGATGCGGTCGGGTCGGAAAAGAGGCGTGAGGGAGGAGGTCATGGGGGTACCTCTCACAAGGGACGGCCTTCCCCCTCCCGGCCAAGTCTATAAGGACCTGGGGCAGGAGGCTTGCGCGTTCCGGTGGGAAGCGGGGCGGCCTGATTTTTGGGAACAATCTAACAGAGGAAATCCGCCGTGTCACTCCCTTTCAGGCATCAGGCGAGCGACGAGAAAAAAAAGCGCCTCCGGGAGAATCTCCGGAGGCGCTTTCCCTTATTCCCCTGTTCGCAATTCGTTACGTTTTTCGTACGTTGGCCGCTTTTTTCCCCTTTGGCCCGTCGGTCACTTCGAACTCCACTTTCATCCCCTCGGTGAGGGATCGGAAGCCGTCGCCCGCAATCTCGCTGAAATGGACGAAAATGTCCTCCCCGTCGTCCGGTGTGATGAACCCGTATCCCTTGGAATCGCTAAACCACTTTACCGTCCCTGTTGCCATTCCAATCGGTCTCCTTTGCTTTTCTCGCCCCTAAAACGGCGGATTGTTCCCATTTTCCACGCGGCAAACCGCCTGAATAGGAGAAATGGCTACCCGGCGGAAAGGGAGTCTCCATGAATCCGCGCAACTTCGGAGCGCTCGAGGGCGGATTCGGACCCCACATAGATGACATCTTCCGTGCCCTGCGAAAAAAGTTTCCGGGCGAGTTTCGCCAGGGCAACCCGATACATGCTCCTTCTGCTTTTCCGGAATTCAAGTATCGTCCCGATTCGGAGAATCGTGTCGGTCGAGGTGTCCATTCTGTATACGGGGTATCCACGCATAACGTATTGGGAAATTTTGCAATAACCGGGCCTCATTGGGAAGCAAAAAAAAACCGCTTGGTTTTAGGGATGTTATCCTGCTGTTATTGTTGGTTATTCCGGATTGTGGGAATCAAATTTCCTATTATTGGATGCAATTTCCCCCCCTGACTCCGAAAACGGGAAAAGTTTTTCTCGGATCTACCTGCGAAGGATCGAGGGCTTATCACGAAGATCCTTCCAGCGGTCCCTTTCCTTCTTCCCGTTCCAGATCGATTGAAAAACGGACACGATCATCGCCAGCATCACAAGGAACCCGATGCCGAAAAACCCCCAGAACATGACATCCATCATGGCAGTTCCCCTTCCCCTCTCGGGGCCATGAATGTTCGTCCGTGGGTTTCCCTCCTCCTGTTCTTTTACTTGCAATTCGATTATACATCATTTTACAGGAAATCAGAAGGTACAGCACCTCGACAATGTTCACCGCGCGGTTCCCGGAGGACCACCCGAATTGTGGGTTGAAGCGACCAGGTTGCGTGGAAAAGTTCCCTGTTTTTTGAATCAATCACCGTTTTTTGGAATCGAACAGACACATCCGTTCCGACGACGAACCGCTATAAACCCCGAAGCACGAATCTTTCAGGAGAAAACATGACCGGACACTCGAATGGTAAAGCCGGATTGTGGCCCCTCTCCCTCCCACCTACCCTGGGAACTCCCCTCCCCGAAACGATGCACGCCCTCACGATACACCGGGACAGGTACGGACCGCCCGGCGAATCCGTTCGCCTGGAACAGGTCCCAACGCCTGGCCTTCGCGAACGTGACGCGAAACGCGTGCTCGTGGCGATCCTTGCCACGGGTCCGAACTACAACACCAACTTCGCGGCGTTGGGTCTCCCGGTACCGGTGTTCGGGAGGGGGGACTCCGCAACCGTTCACATACCGGGAAGCGACGCTTTGGGGATCGTGGTCGAGGCCGGCAAAGCGGTATCGCGCGTCAAGGTGGGAGAGGCGGTCATCCTCGATTCGTGGACCGGACACAACATCCGAGGATACGAAACCCATGACGGCTACAACTCCCAGTTCGCGATCGTGGACGAGGAGAGAGCGATCCCCATCCCGTCCCCTATGCGGGGCCATACGCCGGAGAGGCTTGCCGCGATGCTTCTTACCTACGGCACGGCATACCGGACCGTCGTCGAAAGACTTCGGGTCACGCCCGGAGACTCGGTCCTTTTCCTGGGGGGGGGTAAGGGAACGAGTTTCGCGGGGGCGCAGATCGCCAGGAAACTCGGGGCCAGGGTGATCCTCATGGGGTCCAATCCCGAACTTGCCCGGTCTCTTATCGAACGCGGAATCGCGGATGCCTTCATCGACAGGCGCGCCATTCCTCCGGAGGTCTTCGGCCCCATCCCGCAAGATGCTTCCTGCGAGGAGTGGCTCTTGCGGACCGGACCGTTTCGCCAGGCGGTTTACGCCGCCAACAACGGCCGACCGGTAGACAAGATCTTCGAACACACAGGCGCCTTCAACTTTCCACTGCTCGTCTCCGCTCTCTCCCATAACGGCGAACTCGCTTTCTTCGGAGCCACGGGGAAGGGGCTCAAAGGGGAATACAAGGAAACGTTCTTCTACGAGGGGGCAAGGTTCGTATTCGACGCGCGATGGGTCTGGATGCGGCAGAAGCAGGTCCTCTTCCGGAAGGCTACCCCCGACGCGATATTTTCGGAAATCGGCCTCCTTCCCGGCCGCAGAGGGCTCATCTGGGGGGCCGACGCCTACTCCCGCGGTTTTGCCCGCGCGGCGCTTGCCCGGGGGGCGGAACTCGCGATTGTCGCCTCCCTTTCCGCGGACAAGAAGGGTCTTGCCGCCCTCCGGCGGATGGGTATCCCCTCTTCCCGCGTCATCGACCGGGACGGTTTGCACCTTCCGCCGGACATGCCCGATCCGCTGACGCCCGACGGAAAGCCGAACCCCGTTTACGCAAAGGAATATATGCGAAACGCCCAGGCGCTCGGCAAGGCGTACTGGGGGATCTTCGGACCAAGGCAAAGCCCCGACTTCATCGTGGAGCGCCCGGATCAGAGCACCCTCCAATACAGCACCTTCATCCTGCGTGACTATCAGGAAAATAATGCGATGCCCTGCGGGTTCGTCGTCGTTCGCGGAAAGACGAACCTGTCCATCCTCGGGTCGCACATGTACCGTCTGGACCAGGCTGCGGAAGTCGTCCGTCTCCTGGCCGAAGGGAAGATCGTCATGGAGCAGGAGGACCTCGAGATCACCACCCTTGGCGGCCTCCCCGGGCTTCAGCAGAAGATGCTGGACGGCACCATGGAGAAACCGAAAGGCGTCGCGCTCGTCCAGGCGGACCGGGCCGGCAGGGCAATCCGGGAATATACGGACGCGTTTCTCGGCGAAAAGATCATGGAAGCAGACCCGAAAAAAGGCCGTTTCCTCGAAGTAAGACTCCTGGGGGAGGTGGCAGTCGCAACCCTTACCCGCCCGGAGGCGCTGAACGCCCTCAACGAGGAACTGCTCTCCCAGCTTTCCTCGACCGTCCGTGAGCTTGGCTCCCTCGGTACGATCGAGGGAAGAAACGTGCGGGCCGTGGTGCTGACGGGGGCCGGAAGGGCGTTCGTCGCGGGTGCGGACGTGAAGGAGTTTTTCGGCAAGCCTGCCGAGGCGATCGGCGCTCTCGCCTCGAAAAATATCTCGGTCTTCACGGAACTCGAGAACCTGCCCCTTCCTGTAATCGCCGTTGTCGACGGGTTCGCGTTGGGAGGCGGCAACGAGTTGGCGATGTGCGCCCATTACCGGATCGTGACGGAGAACGCAAGCCTGGGGCAGCCCGAGGTGAAGCTCGGCATTATCCCCGGATACGGGGGGATGCAGCGGCTCCCTCGCCTCGTGGGTCCCGCCAGGGCGGCCATGATGAGCGCAAACGGCGAACCGTTGGACGGAGACACGGCGGTTGCCTGGGGACTGGCCGACGAGTTCGTCCCGTCTGCAATCGCCTTGTCCGAAGCCGTAAAGCGGGCACGCGAATTTATCTCGGGGGAAAGGGCCGTCCCGCGGAAAGACTGGGATTCCATCGCCGCAAGCCAGAAAGAAGCGCTTGATCGCTTCGTCGAGAGAAAGGAGATCCGCGAGATCCTCGCGGCCCCGCACCCCGGCCCGGAAGAGGCAAAGGATATCGTCGCGGCGAGGAAAGCCGCCGCAAAAGGGGCCCTGCTTGCCATGATGTACGGATACGAGAACGGCTTTTCCTCCGGCCTGGAAAACGATGCCGGTGCGTTCGGGGAGATTACCGCCTCCCCGGGGGGCCAGGAGTGGGTGGGACGCTTTCTGAACAAGGACCCGCTGCAGGCGTCATTTCTTTCGCTGATCCCCGGGGAGGAAACGTGACGCGGGAGCCGTCCGGCAGTCTTCGACCGTAACTCCGCCCGTTCCGGGAAACCTATTTCATGATCGGCATGACGAAATCGGCTCCCGTGCGAATCCCCGTCGGCCAGCGTGACGTGATCGTTTTCATTTGGGTGTAGAAGTTCACGCCCTCGGCGCCGTGCACGAAATAGTCCCCGAACATCGAACGCTTCCATCCGCCGAAGCTGTAAAACGCCACCGGTACGGGAATCGGCACATTGATCCCGATCATCCCCACCTCCACACGTCTGGCGAATTCGCGGGCGGTGTCCCCGTCACGCGTAAAGACGGCGGTCCCGTTTGCGTACTCGTGATCGTTCACCAGCTGCAATGCACCCTCGAAATCCGGAACGCGCACCAGGGAAAGCACGGGGCCGAAGATCTCTTCCCGGTAGATCCTCATCCCGGGCGTAACCCGGTCGAACAGGCAGGCGCCGAGGAAGAAACCGTTTTCGTGGCCCGGAATCGTAAGCCCCCGTCCATCCGCCACAAGCTTTGCCCCCTCGCTTACGCCGAGGTCAACGTATCTTTTCACCCGCTCCAGGTGTTCGCCCGTGACAAGCGGCCCCATTTCCGCCTTGGGGTCCTGGCCGGGCAGGACCTTCAGCGTCCCGATTCTGTCGACGATCCGCTCCACCAGGGCGTCGGCGACCTTATCCCCTACCGCGACGACCACGGAGATGGCCATGCATCGTTCTCCCGCGGAGCCGTACGCAGCTCCCATCAGGGCATCCACTGCCTGCCCGAGGTCCGCGTCGGGCATTACGACGGCGTGGTTTTTCGCGCTTCCCAGGGCCTGAACACGCTTGCCATGTGAGGTTGCCTTCCGATACACCTGTTCGCCGACCACGCTGGACCCTACGAAGCTTACCGCGGCGACCTGCGGGTGCGAGGTCAGGAGATCGACCGCCTCCTTCTCCCCGTTTACCACGTTCAGAACTCCCGGAGGCAGTCCCGCCTCTGCGAACAGTTCGGCGAGCCGCATCGGGCAGGAGGGGTCTTTCTCGGAGGGTTTCAGGATAAAGGTGTTGCCGCAGGCGATGGCGACGGGAAACATCCACATCGGCACCATTGCGGGAAAATTGAACGGGGTGATCCCGACGCAGACCCCGAGCGGCTGCCGGAAGGAATAACTGTCGACACCGGTCCCCACGTTTTCCGAATAGCTTCCTTTCAACAAGTGGGGAATCCCGCAGACGAACTCCACCACTTCCGCCCCCCGCGTCAGGGATCCGGCTGCGTCGCTTAGCACCTTGCCGTGCTCGGCCGTGATCAGGGCCGAAATTTCCTCCCCGTGCCGGTCCAGCAATTCCTTGAACCGGAACAGGACCCTCGCCCGCCGCAGCGGTGGTGTGGCCGCCCAGGCGGGAAACGCGGCAGCCGCGGCGGAAACCGCTTGCTCCACTTCGTCCTTGCCGGCGAACGCAACGCGGCCGGCCACTTCTCCGGTAGCCGGGTTGTAGACGTTTCCGTAACGACCGCCGGAACCGGGAATGCTCCTGCCGTTGACGAAATGACCGATGGTTTTCGGGATCGTGGCTTCCAATTCGATACCTCCTCGTCTTGTAGTCGGGCATAGACTGTCGGATGTTTTCCTATTATTGCCTTGATCCCGGGTAAGGAACAAGGGTTTGCTATCTATTTAGGAGACCCCGTGACGGATTTCGAAACGTTCCTCGCCGAAACCCTCCCCCCCTTAGGCCTCGCCCCCGCCGCGTTGATCCGACGGAACATCCGTCGCCGGATCATGCGAAGGATGGAGTCGGTGGGCATCCACGATTTTTCCTCCTATCTCCAGTTTCTTCGCAGGAATCCTTCGGAATGGGATGTCCTGCGTCCCCTCTTCACCGTGACGATTTCGCGGTTCTTTCGCAATCGCCGGGTCTTCGAGACCCTCGCCAGCCAAGTTCTGTCTCCTCTTGCGGCGAAAGGAAACCCGGTATGCGCCTGGAGCTCGGGTTGCGCCTCGGGGGAGGAAGCGTTTACCCTCCGGATCCTTTGGGAGGAACTCCCTGGGAAAAAACCGGACCTTTCCATTGTCGCAACCGACATCGACGAGGAATGTCTCAAGCGTGCCGGAGAGGGACTTTACCCGGAAAGCAGTCTTCGCGAGGTCCCCGGGGAGATTTCGGACAGGTATTTTGGTAGAGAAGGGGGACGGTACCGGTTACGGGAGGAAGTGGTCCGTTCGGTTGCGTTCCGAAGACACGATCTTCTGTGCGAGTCGCCGCCCGGAGATTTCGACCTTGTCCTCTGCCGCAATGCGGCATTCACCTATTTTACCGTTCCGCGCCGGATCGCGATCGTCGAAGCGATCGCCGAGGCCCTTGCCCCCGGGGGCTGCCTGGTGCTGGGGAGGACAGAGAAACTTCCCCGGGAGGCGGCAGCCTGGTTCTTTCGTGTCTGCCCACCGCACAATATCTTCCGCCGCCTTTCGCCTGTGGCCGCCGTCCGGGGCTAAACCCCCTTCGTACGGGGCCGATGGGCGGCGAAGGCGTCGTCCCGTCCAAGCGCAGGAGACTCGTAAAAAATCCGCTCTTATTCCGCCACGTCTCCCAGGTAGGCTGCGCGCACCTTCGCATTCTGACGAAGTTCGGATGCAATGCCGGTCAGGGCAATAGCCCCCGTTTCCAGAACGTATGCCCGGTGGGCGACGGAGAGTGCCATGAATGCGTTCTGTTCGACGAGAAGGATGGTCGTCCCGGCACGGTTGATTTCCCGGATGAGGAGAAATATGTCCCTCACCAGGAGCGGGGAAAGACCCATCGAAGGCTCGTCCAGCAGTACGACGTCCGGTTTGGCGACCATCGCCCGCCCGATGGCAAGCATCTGCTGCTCCCCGCCTGAAAGAGTACCTGCCGACTGGGAAGCTCTCTCCCTTAGCTGGGGGAACAGGGAGAACACTTCCGCGACACTTTTCTCGATCTCCTCCCGGGAGTTTCGGGTGAACGCGCCCATCTCCAGGTTGTCCCGAACGGTCATATTCGCGAATATCCCCCGTCCTTCCGGTACGAGGGATACCCCCATCCTGACGATCCTGTGCGGGGAAACCCCGACCAGGTCTTTGTCCGCGAGGAGGATCCTTCCGGACCGGGGAGTAAGGATCCCGGACACCGCCTTCAGGATGGTGCTCTTCCCGGCCCCGTTCGCTCCGATCAATGAAACGATTTCTCCTTTGGCAACGGTTAAGGAGACGTCGTGCAAAGCCTGTATATTTCCATAATATACGTTTATGTTTTCAATACATAGAAGCATAATCTCATCCGTTGTATAATCCGTTGTATCTTCTCATTCGATCGATATATCCTCCCCGAGATATGCTTCGATCACTTTCCGGTTCTCCCGGATCTCGGCGGGAATTCCCCGGGCGATCACCTGCCCGAAATCCATCACGGCCAGGCGTTCGCATATCCCCATGACCAGTCTCATCTGGTGCTCGATCAGGAGGATGGAAATGCGGAACCGCTCCCGGATCGAGAGGATGAACTCCATCAATCTACCCACCTCGTAAGGGTTCATCCCCGCGGCCGGCTCATCGAGAAGGAGCACCCTGGGTTCCGATGCGAGGGCTCTTGCGATCTCCAGTTTCCTTTGGTCCCCATAGGACAGGTTCCCTGCGATCTCATACTTCCTGTTTTGAAGATTAAAGATAGATAAATATATCTCAACCTTTTCATGAAGTTCATTCTCGCCGTTGTAAAATCGCCCGGTACGACACAGCGCCGCCAGGGGTCCGTACTCCAGGTGAGAATGGTGGGCTATCCGTACGTTGTCCATGACGGTCAGGTTCCGGAAGAGGCGGATGTTCTGGAACGTCCTGGCGATCCCGAGGCGATTGATCCGGTGAGGTGGGATCCCCACGAGGTTTTCCCCTCCGAGTGCCATGGAGCCGCTATCGGGCCGGTAGATTCCGGTCACGAGGTTGAACACCGTGGTCTTCCCCGATCCGTTCGGGCCGATGAGACCGACGAGATCCCCTTCCCCGAGATGAAGGTCGACGCCATCTACCGCCTGTATGCCGCCGAAATGCTTGGTGAGCCCCCGGATCTCGAGCATCATCGGGCACCCTTTCCCCGGAGAAACGGAAATTCATGTGCCCCGAAAATGCCTTGCGGCCGCAGGAGCATGGTGACGATCAGCAGGACGGGGATCAGCACCCATCGAAGCTCCACGTACCCTGGAGGAAGAAAGACCCGCAGCCCCTCCAGGAGGAAGATCCACCCGAACGAGACGACAAGCGTCCCGCTCATGTTCCCCAGCCCCCCGAGAACGACGATGATCAGAATGTCGATCGACTTGAAAAAATCGAAATTGCTCGGGTGGAGGAAGGTGTACAGGTGCGCGTAGAGGCCCCCCGCCACCCCGGCGAAGGCGCATCCGGTTACGAATCCGACCATTTTGTATTGAAACGTGTCGATCCCCATCGTCTCGGCGGCGATTTCGTCCTCGCGGACCGAGAGGATCGCCCGCCCGTATCTCGAGTGGATCGTGTTGCGCACAACGAGGAGAGAGACGATCAGGAAGAAAATCACCCAGGGAATGGTCGTCATCTTCGCGATCCCGGTCATCCCCCGGGCTCCCCCCAGCTCGGGGAGGAAACTGTCGGCGTTGTCGAAGACGACCTTCATGATGATTCCGAACCCCAGAGTCGCGATCCCCAGGTAGTCCGAGGTGAGCCTAAGCGTGGGCAATCCGATGAGATAGGCGACCGCGGCCGAGGCGCCCCCTCCCGCGAGCAGCGCGGCGAGGAATGCCGCCTGGGACTGCCCCCCGTACGTCTTCATGAGATAGGCGGCCGTGTAGGCGCCGATCCCGTAGAACGCCGCATGGCCGAGCGAGAACAGGCCGGTAAAGCCATAGATGATGTTCAGGCCCTGGGCCGAAATCGCCACGATGCACGCAAGCATAAGGATCTGGACCCAGTATGGGTTCACAAACCCCGCTCCTGCCAGAAAGGAAATGCTCCCTGCCAGGAGCGCGTACGCGGCGACGGTCTTGACCAGGCTCCGGAGGAGACGCAACAAGGCCTAGACCTTTTCGGTCCGGGAGGTCCCGAGGATTCCTGTCGGTTTCCACAGGAGCACCAGGATGAGAATCACGAAAGCGATTCCGTCCCGGTACGTGGAGGACAGGTAGGCAGAGACCATCGTTTCCGATTGCCCCATGATGAGCGCCCCCAGCACCGCGCCGGGGATGTTGCCGATCCCGCCGAGAACGGCCGCGGTGAACGCCTTGAGCCCCGGCATGAACCCCATGAACGTGTTCACCTGGGGATAAGCAATGCCGTACAAGACCCCTCCCACGCCTGCCAGCGCAGCCCCGAGCCCGAAGGTAAAGGAGATCACCATGTTGACGTTCACCCCCATGAGTCCTGCGGTGACGTAGTCGAACGATACCGCCCGCATCGCCCTGCCCATCTTCGTGCGGAAAACGATGAACTGGAGCAGGAGGACGCAAAGGGTCGTGACGAGGAAAATGACCGCCTGGATATTGGTCACCAGGATGCCGTGCCAATTCCAGCTGACCACGGGGAAGGGGCGGGGAAAGGAGTAGAAGTGGGGGCCGAATACCTGCCTTAGGCTCGTGAAGTACTCGAGAAACAAAGAGACTCCGATCGCGGTGATCAGCGAGGCGATCTTGGGGGCATGCCGCAAGGGCCGGTACGCTAGCTGTTCGATCAGCACCGCGAGGACCGTGCACCCGACGACCGCGGATACGAACACCGCCGCGAGCGGCCACTGGAACCGTTCGATGGTGTAAAGACCGATGAAGGCGCCGACCATGAAGACGTCCCCATGTGCGAAATTGATCAACCGCACGATCCCGTAGACCATGGTGTAGCCGAGAGCGATCAGGGCGTAGACAAACCCGAGCTGCAGACCGTTGATCACCTGCTGGACGAAATAATCCATAAGCGGAATGTATCGCTTCGTGGCCTTTTTCGGCAAAAGAAAAAAAACAGCCGGGTGGCACGGAGACCGCCCGGCCGATCGTTCTTCCCCTTCCCTCCGGGGTCAGGGATTCACGACCTGGAGGAATTTCTGCTTCCCGTCCCGGATCTGGATAATGACGGCGCTCTTGATGGGATCGCCGTTCTCGTCCATCGTGAACTTTCCGGTCACCCCCTCGAACCCCTTGAGCGACGCAAGCGCATCCCGGATCTTGCCGGGGTCGTCGCTGTCGGCCTCCCGGATCGCTTCCAGCAGCATGTTGGTGGCGTCGTACACAAGGGTCCCCAGGGAGTCCGGGGTCTGGCCGAACTTCTCCCGGTACTTCTTTACCCAGTTCACCACCTCGGGGCGCGTATCCTCCGGGGAGTAATGGTTGGAGAAGTACCCCCCCTCGATCGCCTCCCCCGCCACCTTCACCAGTTCCGGGGAATCCCAGCCGTCCGGCCCGACCAGCTTCGCTTTCAGTTCCTTTTCCTTTGCCTGCTTCGCGATGAGACCGACCTTGTTGTAGTAATCGGGGAGAAAGAGGACGTCCGGCTTCGCGACCTTTACCTTGGTGAGCAGTGCCGAGAAGTCCACGTCGTCCTTTCCGTACGATTCGTAGGCGACCACCTCTCCCCCCATGCGGGCAAAGGAGTCCCGGAACACCTCCGCAATCCCCTTGGAATAGTCATTCGAAGCGTCGTAGAGGATGGCGGTCGTCGCTGCCTGGAGCGTGTCCCGGGAGAATTTCGCCATCACCGTCCCCTGGAAGGAGTCCGTGTAACAGGAGCGGAACATATAGTCCTTCCGTTTCCCGTCCGCGACGGTAACCTTCGGATTCGTCGCGGTACCCGTAATCGTGGGGATCCGGTAGCGCTGGGCGAGATCGGAGACCGGGATGGTCGTTTTCGAGGTGACCGAACCGACGATCGCCTTCACCCCATGCTGATTGATGAGAAGGTTCGCCGCGTTGCTCGCCTCGGTGGGGTCGTTCCTGTCGTCCACGATGAAGGTGGCGATCTTCATGCCCACTACGCCACCTTTGGCGTTCGCCTCCTCCACTGCGATCTCGAAGGCGTTTTTCACCGACTCGCCGAAGGTCTTGACATCTCCCGAAAGAGGGGTGATCAGGCCGATCTTCATCTCCTTGCCGGGGGGAGGCTTGCATCCCGGGAAAGCCCCTGCCAGGAGAACGGCCAGAACGGGGATGAACAGGTTTCTCTTCACGTGTCTCCCCTTTTCTGTACGCGTTTTTCGATGCCTTCCCTCCAATCCTAATCCGGTTTTCCCGTCCGCCAACAGTTTTTTCCCTGTCGATCTCAACAGCCTTTGCGTTGCGGCCAATGAACAACCCGGCATCGATTCAATCCCGGATTGCAGAGTCCTTCTTGGCGCCTTCCCTCTTCCTGTAGGTTATCCGATAGATTGCCCCCGCCTTGTCGTCGGAAACCAGAAGAGCGCCATCGGGCATTACGAGGACGTCCACGGGGCGTCCCCATGCCCTTCCGTCCGACAACCATCCTTCCGCAAAAACCTCGTATCCCATCGGTCGCCCGTTTTCCAGCCGGACGAGGGTGATGCGATACCCGATGGGAGTGCTCCGGTTCCACGACCCGTGCTCCGCGATGAAAATCTGTCTCCGGTAGCTCTCCGGGAACATCGTACCCGTGTAGAAGCGCATCCCGAGAGAGGCCACGTGCGGTCCCAGTTCACTCGCCGGGGAAACGAACTCCTCTTTCCTCTGCCTGTTTCCGAACTTTGGATCGGGAATCTCTTTGCCGTGCCGGTACGGAAATCCGAAGTGGAGACCCTTGACCGGCGCGTGATTCAGTTCGTCCGGAGGGAGGTCGTCGCCGAGCCAGTCCCTCCCGTTGTCCGTGAACCAGAGCTCCTTCGTCTCCGGGTCCCAGTCGAATCCGACGCTGTTGCGGACTCCCCGTGCAAAAATCTCGAATCCGCTCCCGTCGGGACGGATCCGCGTGATCGTTCCAAAGGGGTCCTTCACCTCGCAGACGTTGCAGGGCGCCCCCACAGGAACGTAGAGCAACCCGTCCGGCCCGAACCGGATGAATTTCCATCCGTGGTGGCTTGCGGTGGGGAAACGATCGTACACGACGACGGGTTTCCCGGGATTCCGCAGGCGGGAGGCGATACCGTCGTATCGAAGAATCCGGCTGACCTCGGCCACGTAGAGCGAGCCGTCTCGGTACGCCACGCCGTTGGGCATGATAAGACCGCGGGCGATGGTGATCACCTCGTCTGCCCGGTTCCTGGCCTTCCGGTCCAGGACGGCGTACACTTTCCCTTCTTTCCGGGTCCCGACGAAGAGGACCCCGTCGGGGCCGAGGGCCATCGAGCGCGCCCCGGGAATGTTCGTGGCGTACGAGGAGATTTTGAACCCCGGGGGAAGCCGGATCGATTCGAGTCGCGAATCGGCGCTACAGGCAGCGGAGGAAACGAACAGGAAAGAAAAGAGGAAAAACAGGGAGGCTAAACAGGCATGTGGCAGTTTCATGGGATTAATCTTCCCGGCCAATCCGCTTTTCGCTTCCGGATCCCGGGGGGACGGCCTCACACAAGCGGCCTCTTCTCAACGATCTCGAAGAAAACGACGTACTTGACGGCAATCGCCGCCCCCTCCCCCGATGATTGCTTCGTACGGGATCGTATCGTCTCGAGGAGATTCCCGGAATCCTGGATTTCCCTGAGCTTCAAGGTGAGCCTCACCCCCCGATATCCGTCGCCGGGAGCGATGTAGAGATACGAGGCGTGCGGATTCCCCCGGACGTTCCTGTAGGTACGTCCCTCGGTCATCCCCCATGCAGCGGTTCCGTCATCGGTCACATGCGGACGGGAGTAAACAGCCGTGTTGACAGCTCCGTCGACACCGGCTGTCGCCATCACCCCCATCCCTCCGGGTTGCAGATGTTCCGTGAGTTCCATTTCGACTGCCCTCCTTACGGCCATTGAATTCTTCGTCGTTTAGATTCCCGAAACGCCGGCCGGATTCCCCCCTGCGGCGCTTGGGACCCGTTGCCGGTTCCCCGTCCGTTTCGGCCGGAAGGGCCTGGACCATACCATCCAAAAAAAAAGCGGAGAGAGGATTCCCTCTCTCCGCGCCCATTCCTGTTCGCGGCGACCCTATTTCTTCCCGCCGCACCCGCATGTTTCGCACATGATGTCTCCTCCTGTTTCCGTTGCTCGTTCTTGCATGGTAATCATGAGATGCACCCGTCTCCACGGAGTTTCATCCGCAACGGCAAGACGGAACCGGGCTTGACAACAATTCCCCTCGGGGGCCACACTTGCCCATGGCAGGTACCACTTCGGGGGAGCGACCATGGCATACAAGGTAATCATCCTCGGGTCCGGGTGCGCGGGGTCCACGGCCGCCATCTACACGGCCCGGGCGAATCTTTCCCCCCTTGTCCTGGAAGGGCACGAGCCCGGAGGACAGTTGTCTCTCACCACCGAGGTGGAGAACTTCCCCGGCTTCCGGGACGGCATCCAGGGACCGGAACTCGTCGAAATCATGAAACAGCAGGCGCAACGTTTCGGGGCGGAATACCGCATGGAGAGGGCAACCGGGGTAACGCTTGAGCGTCCGCCCTTCACCGTGAAGACCGAAGAGAACACCTACCAGGCGGAATCCCTGATCATCGCTACCGGCGCCTCGGCCAAGATGCTCGGGCTTACGTCCGAAAAGAGACTCCTCGGACGGGGGGTATCCACGTGCGCGACGTGCGACGGCGCTTTCTTCCGCGAGAAGGACGTCATCGTCGTGGGAGGCGGGGACAGCGCCGTCGAGGAGGCGACCTTCCTCACGAAATTCGCGAGCCGGGTCACGATCGTGCATCGGCGCGATCAGCTCCGGGCCTCCAAAATCATGGTCGACCGCGCCAGGAAGAACAAAAAAATCCAGTTTCTATGGGACACCGTGATCACGGACATCCTGGACCCGGAGAAACAAGAGGTTACCGCGGTGAAGATCCGGAATACGAAAGATGGGAAAGAGGAGACGAGGGAGACCAACGGGATCTTCATCGCGATCGGGCACGACCCGAACACCGCGATTTTCGAAGGGCAAATCGAGTTGAACAAGGGGTATATCGTAGTCCGGGACGGCTCGATGACAAGCGTGGAAGGGGTCTTTGCCGCGGGCGACGTCCACGACCTCGTCTACCGGCAGGCGGTGACCGCGGCCGGTTGCGGCTGCCGGGCCGCAATCGACGCGGAGCGATGGCTCGAGTCCCGGGAGCACGCGTGAAGGAAAAACGATCCCTTGTCCGAACGGCAACGTCAGCCGTGCGAGCATGCCCCATGCGGTTTCACGACGGCGGGATCTTGCTCAGGTAAAGCGTCTGCGTGGGGTACGCAAAATCGATCGCCCTCTTCTCGAACTCCTCGTGGATCCGGAAATTGATCTGCTCCTGGATGTTCATGTATTTGGTGTAGTCGTTCCCCATGACGTAATAGACCACCTCGAATACCAGGCTGAAATCCCCGTAGGAAAAGAAATGGGCGCGGTCGAAGGCGGTGTCCTCGACCCCCCGGATGATGCCGTCGATGATCCCCGGGATATCGCGCAGTTTCTCGAAGGGCGTCTCGTAAGTCACGCCAAGGCTGAAGACGACCCTCCTCCTCTCCATCCGTTTGTAATTGCGCACCCGGGAATCGGTGAGGTCCTTGTTGGACATGATGATCTGCTCCCCGCCCAGGCTCTTGATCCGGGTCGTCTTGACCCCCAGTTGATCGATCACGCCCATGTAATCCCCGATGATGATGAAGTCCCCGATCTCGAATGGCCTGTCGAACATGATGATCAGGTAGGCAAAAAGGTCTCCCAGGACGTTCTGCGCCGCCAGCGCGACCGCGATGCCGCCGATCCCGAGACCGGCGATGACCGTGGATATCCGAAACCCGAGGTTGTCCAGAAGGAAGACCGTCGCGAGCCCCCACACGACAACCCGGATCAGGGTCATGAACCCATGGAGGGCCCTCTCCCGGGAGGTATCTCCCCCTTTGGTCTCGATGTAGCTCCGGAGGGAGAACTTCGCGATCGCGAGAAGGAACTGGGCGACCAGGAAGGTAAGGAGTAATATCCCCCCCACTTCGATGACCCGCTCCAGAAACGGATTGAGCGTCAGGTTCTTTGCAGCCAGGAAAAACGCTCCGTAATAGCCGAGAGGTACGAGCATTTTACTGAACACATCGATGATGAAGGTGTCGGTTTTGGTGTCAGTCGTTTCCGACCATCGGCGCAGGCGCCACAAGACCACCCTCTTGAACACCGTGACGACCACGAAGCCCGTGACCAGCAGGGCCAGAAAAAGGAGATAGTCCGATATCCGGTTCCGGAAATATTCCTGGTTCAGGAACTCTTGAAACATGGCTTCCATCCTTCCTCGCCCCGCGCGAAGGAACGCGAAGACATCCGGTCATTCGTCGGACGGTGGTTCATCCTCTCGACACCTGCCCGCCGCCGGGACCGTCCGGCAACCTATCAGGACGCCCTTATGCCGCTTCGTGAGCGATGAATTTCGACTGGCGGTCGGCCCATCGATTGCTTATTATATTCCGTACATCGGAAAATCATACCCGGCTTGCCGGGGCAAGGTCCTCTTTTCCGGAAGCGAGGACGCCGGATCGTTAGGGGAGGAGCGAAGACGATGAGCACCCTTTCGTATGTGAAAAACTTCATTTCGGACAAATACATCGCTTCCATCACCCCGACCTCGGACTTCGGGGTCCGGAAAGTGTGCTCCAAGATCGACTTTTCGCGCTGCGGCCTGGTCGTGGAATACGGACCGGGAACCGGGGTGTTCACGAAATATCTGTTGCAAAAGATGGGGCCCGATTCTCTTTTGGTCATGATCGAGCGCAACGCCAATTTCGCCAAGGAATTGAGGATGAAATTCCGGGACCCGAGGGCGGTCGTGGTGAACGGCTGCGCGTCCGATATCCTCGATACCCTGGCGGAAATCGGGAAACCTGCCGCAGACTGTGTGATTTCCGGGATTCCGTTTTCCTTCCTCACGGACAACCAGAAGAACCGGATTCTGAGAAACTCCTACGCCGCCCTGCATCGGGGGGGGAAATTCCTGGCTTACCAGACCTTCTACCAGTCCAACAACCACCTGAAATCGCACCTGGAGCAAATTTTCCCTTTTGTTCAGGTCGAGTACGAAATGCTCAACCTTCCGCCCCTTCGGATCTACGAGGCCAGGAAATAAGGGGAGATCGACGCTTCTCCCGGATCACACCTCCAACCTCCGTACATCCGTTTCCCGCCGGATTGCGAGGAACAGGGTAAGATACTCCCGCAGGTGCCGGGTCAGCAGAAAGTTTTCCCGGACGAACTCGCGGGCAACCGCCCCCATCTCGCTGATGCGATTCTGGTGATGGAGGAGGTAGCGAATACGGTGCGCCGCCCCCTCGGGTGTGTTCACGAGGAATCCGGTGTGGTGGTTCACCACCTGGAGGCGGATTCCCCCCGTGTCCCCGCCGATTACCGGCTTCCCCTTCCACATCCCCTCCGTCACCGTCAGGCCGAACCCTTCCCTTGTCGATTTCTGGAGGATGATATCCGCAAGGCGCTGAAGAGCATTGATCGTCTCGTGCGCGTTCGGAGGAAGATTCAGCACGTGGATGTCGGGGTCTTCTTCTGCAACCTCCATGACGTCTTCCAGCACCGCCTTCCCCTCCGGGTCATCGGTGGCGGTCCCTCCGGCCAGCACAAGCTGGACCGGCAGCACTTTCCGCACCATGCGGTATGCCTGGATCACTCCCACGGGGTCCTTGAAACGGTCGAAACGGGAGACCTGCACGAGCAGTGGACGTTCGGGGTCCAGGCCGAACCGGGCTCTTACGTTTTCCAGTTCGGACATGTCGAGATCCCGGTTCTTCGAACTTAAAGGGTCGATGCTCGGCGGGACGATATACTGGGTGTGGGGAAGCGCCTGCGCGAACTCGCACATGGAAAAGATGCTGGCGTCGTACTTTTCCAACATGGTCCGGAGGACCTTCCATACCGGGCGGAACGGGCGGCTGATGTCGATATGCCCCCTCCAGACCCACTTCCCTTTCCTCTCGCTGCAAAGCGGCAGGAGGAACGCCGGCTGGGGATCGTGAATGACGACGATGTCCGCGTCCGTAAGCGTTGGACGCAGCCTCTCCATGTTCATTTCGTTCACTTCCTGAAAGATCTTCCAGCCTCTGTGAGAGAGGTCCACGGGCCTTCCCTGAAGACCGTTGTGGATGTTTTTCGTAACCTCGAAGAAATCGTCCGTTCCCTCGATCACTTCCCACGTGGCGTCAAGCCCCGCCTCGCGCATGAGGGGAACCATCCAGTCGAGAATCTCCGCGACTCCCCCCCCCTGCCTGGTGGAGTTGACATGAACGACCCGGATCCCCCCGAGCTTCTTCCCGATGCGCCGGAGTTGCGTTATCCGGGAGGAACCGACGATCCCCTCATACGCCGACAGACGATCGCTCATCGTTTACGATCCACCTTTCTCAGTGCCGCAACGATATCTTCCTTCAGGTTGCCGAGACTGTGGAAATAGAAGTCGATCGATTCCAGGGCGCGGATGTACTTTGCATTCTTTTTCTCCTCCTCCTTGAGCCACGCGGAGAAATCGTCTGTTCCGACGGGCTCGCGCCGGCGTGCTTCCAGAAAATGGTAGTAAACGCTCCCGTTCGACATATCCTTGATGGTCTTCGCCAGATCTCGCGGGTGCGTGACTTGTTCCTCCGTATGGAAGACGACGGTCGTGGTTTCGAGAAAGAAGAATTCGTCCCCCTGGGCGGCAGAAGGGATCATGGCCACTTCGCTTAGCCTCTCGTCGATGATGTCCAGGGTGACGGCCCGGAGCTCCTCGAGGGAGCTCATGGAAAAGGGGTCCAGGATGCCCAGCCGCTCCGCGAGCACCCTGTCCGACAGGTACCACTTCGCCCAGACGGCGAAATCATTCCGGTAATCGGGGTGGTCGAACGCCGGGCGGAGCTGCGTCTCGCAGAAGTGATGGAACAGGACGTTTTCGCTGCATGCGGCGATCCGCTCCCGGAGTTCCCGGAGATTGATCGCCGATGGCAGACCGCTCATCCGGACAAGGAGCCCGCAATCTTTTACCTGGAACGGTGTCATCTGCACGCAGCTCCCTTCTTCTCCTCTTCTTCTCTTCCGGAGAGACACGCAATCCGGCGCACGGCGTTGGCCAGCGCAGCGGGCCCCGATACGACCCGCGCGCCCGGAACACGGGGGCGAATCCCTACTGCCAGGGCGGTCCCTTTGCGGGAGATGGCCCAACGCATTGCGGTGCCGTCATTTTCGTCGTCCCCTGCATATACAATCCGCCCTCCCGACGGGTCGAACCGGAGAAAACGGCAAAGACTCGCAAGTCCCAGCGATTTTTCCCACCCGGGCACGAGCTGGATCTCCGCCACGGCGGGCCCGTCGAACATGCGGATCTCCTTTTTCCTCCGTACCTTTTCCAGGAGAGGTCCGAGGGTCGTTTGCGCGTCCGGGGAGACCTTCCGGTAGTGAACGGCGATCGACCAGCCCTTGTCCTCGAGATCCGTTCCGGGGATGGACGAAATTTCCTTCAGCACCGGGGCTATGAGTGTGCGTCCCCTCTTCGCGCTCAATACCTCATCCCTCCCGGGGAGTATCCGTTGACCTCCGTGAAGACGCCACTCGAGACCGCTTCCACCCCCCAAGAATACCCTCGGAACGGGCACGCGGGGAAGGAGATCCTCGAGCGACCTGCTCGAAAGTATCGCAACCATGTTCCCCGGGGCTCGGACCAGATCCAGAAGGAGGGACCGGCATGCAGGGTGCATCCGGGCTTCGGTGCGGACCGGGACGATGGGGGAGAGGGTTCCGTCGAAATCAAAGACCCAAAGGTGCCGGTACCTTGCCCCTCTTCTCACGGCATCCCTTCCAGGGAAGGAGTCCGTTCCACCTCGCTGAAGATGTTTTCCCCCCACTGGTACACGTTATTCTTTTCGAGGATGCTGCGCATCCTCTCCATCCGCTGACGACGTTCCTCCTCCGGCATCAGAAACGCCGCGTACATCGCATCGGCCATCTGGTCCAGATCGAACGGGTTGACCTGGACCGCGTCCGGAAGCTCGCGGGACGCTCCGGCGTACTGGGACAAGAGGAGAACCCCGTCCCCGTCCGAACGGGAGGAAACGAACTCCTTGGCCACCAGATTCATCCCGTCATGCAGCGAGGTGACGAGCAGGACGTTCGCCATCCGGCAGGCGGCGAGCACCGCGTAATAATCGTGGTGGTCCCGCAGAAACCGGATGGGCACCCACTCTTCCGTCTGGTGGCGCCAGTTGATCTCCTCGGTGAGCTCGTCAAGCTCCTCGTTCAATTTCCGGTACGTCGCGATGGCTGTCCGGCTCGGCGCCGCCAACTGCAGCAGCGTGACCTTCGTCTTCGTTTCGGGATACCGGGAGAGCATCAGGTCAAATGCCTTGAACCTCTCCGGAATCCCTTTTGTGTAATCGATCCTGTCCGCGCCGACGTAGAGTGTCGTGTTCAGGATCTCTCCTTCCAGCTCCTTGAGAAAACGGCGCTTCCTTTTCTCCGCCTCGGGAGAATCGACGTCCTTTTGGATCTGTTCGTAATCGACGCTGATCGGGAACGGCCTGACGTAGGTGGGATGCCCGCCGCGGAATATCCGGAAATTCTCGTAGTCCACGAGCGATTCCATCGCCCTCCCCACCGTCTCCAGGAAATTATTGCAATGGTACTGGATGTGGAACCCGAGGAGGTCGTTCCCGAGGAGCCCGTCCAGGAGTTCCTCTTCCCATGGAAATATGCGGAACGCCTCCCGGTTTGGCCAGGGGATGTGCCAGAACTGGACCACCTGGATGTCCGGCCTTTCGTCCTTGATCATCCGGGAGAGAAGGGCAAAATGGTAGTCCTGGATGAAGACGATCGCGGGATCGTTCCCCGCCTCTTCCAGCACGGCTCCGCAGAACTTCCGGTTCACCGCCTTGTATACCTCCCAGTCGGACCGGGAAAAATAAGGGCGTTTGTACACAATGTGGCACAGGGGCCACAGGGCGTTGTTGGACATGCCGTGGTAATACCCTTTTTCCTCCTGCTTGCTGAGCCATACTCTCCTGAGAACGAATCTCGGGTCGTCCGGGGGGAGTGGGATCCGGCCTTTTTCGTCCACCACGAGCCGATCGGCGCTGCCCGCTCCGTGGGCGATCCATGTCCCGCCGACGGCCCGGACAATAGGCTCGAGGGCAGTCACCATCCCGCTTGCAGGGCGGACCACCCGGATCCCCTCGTCCTCCCGCTCGTGGATGTAAGGCTCCCGGTTGGACACCATGATCAGCTTCGCCCCCGAGGAAACACGCGACACGGTTACTGCGAGTTCCGAGGCGTTCATGGTGGATTCCCCTTCCGGATCCCTTTCCCGGGTCCGTCCGACCAGTAATTCCCCTCAACGCACTCTGCCGAAAAAACCCCCACCGGGATTGTAATATCCCAATTTTTCGTTGTAATATTTCCTCACCATACAGGCTATTATACCCAAAATCAAACCCCCACCGGGTCCCACCGGACCCTGGCAACGTGAAGCATCCGGGGTATAAACAGGAGATTCGACAACGGAATCCTTACGTTCTCCCAGCCCCTCTTCCCGGTCTCCCGGCAGGTCCATCCCTTTCCGCTCGTCGACTTGCGTCCGGGAAGGCGACCTATTCCACGGGTGGGTGCCGCCTGTATGGTGAAGAAGATCCACGCAGCGGTCCTCGCGGCCATGGATCTCCCGAGGCAATGGCTCTTTCGGATGGTGGAGCGGTTCCGCATCGGACCGCAGTTGTTCCTCATCCTTCTGGCCACCACCATCGGTGCTCTCACCGGCCTGGGTGCTGTTTGCTTTCTTCTTCTGATCCGCCTCTTCAGAGGGTTCTTTTTCGGTGTGCTCTACTCCGCCATGGCCCCTGCCCCCTACTTGATCTTCCTGCTCCCCGCGCTGGGCGGCCTGTTGATCGGTCCGCTCATTCATTTTTTCCCGAAGGAGGCGAAGGGAGACGGAGTTCCTGCCGCGATGGAAACGATCGCCCTGGGCGGCGGGATCATCAAACCCAGAACCGTCGCACTGCGGACCATTACGGCTGCCATCACGATCGGTTCGGGCGGGTCGGTCGGCCGCGAGGCGCCGATCGCCCAGATCGGAGCCGCCGTGGGATCCATGGTCGGCCAACTTCTCCGGGTCTCCGGGGAACGGATGCGAAACCTCGTGGGGTGCGGCGCGGCGGGAGGCATCGCCGCCGTCTTCAACGCGCCCATGGGCGGGGTTTTCTTCGCCCTCGAGGTGCTCCTGGGGGACTTCTCCGCGCAGACCTTCCCTCTCATCGTGATCGCTTCGGTCTCGGCCGTTTCCGTCTCCCGGGCCATTCTCGGAAACGTCCTCATCTTCAGCGTACCGACTTTCGCTCTGGAAAGTTTCCCGCAGATCGTTTTCTGCGGCATCCTCGGTGCCGCTTGCGGGGCGATCGCTCAGCTTTTCATTCGTTCCCTGGACGCAACGGAGCACAAATTTTCCTCCTCGAAAATTCCCGTATGGCTGCGGGCGGCAGTCGGGGGTGGAATGACCGGAATCATCGCGATCGGGTTCCCGCAGGTTCTCGGGATCGACGACATCGCTCTCGATCAGGCCCTTCACGGCGCCCTGCCATGGACCTTCCTGCTTGCAATCGGCTTCCTGAAAATCGCCGCCACCTCCTTTTCTCTCGGATCAGGCGGGTCGGGGGGAGTCCTGGGCCCCTCACTCTTCATTGGCGGCACGATCGGCGCCCTTGCGGGCACTGCCGCGAACGCCCTCTTCCCCGGCGTTGCAGGGAGCGTTGGGGGATATACCCTTATCGGCATGGCGGCATTCCTTGCGCCCATGGTGGGCGCACCGCTCACCGCCATCCTGATCCTCTTCGAAATAACGGGCGACTACGAGATCATCCTGCCTCTTCTCGTCGCGGTGATCAACGCGATGCTCGTCTCCGGAGCGATATCCCGTTTTTCCCTCTACACCCACCACCTTCACAAGAAAGGGGTGGACCTGGTGAGAGGCCGGGAGGAGGGAGTGCTCAAAACGCTCATGGTCCGGGACGTGATGAGGAAGGAAGTCCTGACGATCCCTTCTTCGGCCTCCTTCCGCCAGCTTTCCGCGAGGTTCCTGAAGGAGCACCTCGATTACTTCTACCTGATCGATTCGGACGGGGCGCTAAACGGCGTTGTCTCCTTCAGGGACATCCGTCCCTATCTGATGGAGGAGGGGCTTTGGGACCTCGTACGGGTGAAGGATATCGCCACTTCGAACCCCGTTTCCGTTACGCCGGGGGAATCCCTGTTCGACGTGCTGATCAAGTTCGGGTACAAAAACGTGGCGATTCTCCCCGTGATCGACGACCCCCATTCGCGAAAGCTGATCGGGATCATCCACAGGAAAGAAGTCCTGGAGGCCTACCAGAGAAGAATCATGTCCTCGAAACGGGAGGAGTAGAACGCCGGGGTGCCTCCCGGTGTGCAGGGCGCCCGGGACCGGCTTCGCAGCCTCCCCCATCCGCAGCGGTATACCGCTGCTCCGGGGGACTTCGTCGGAGGGGGGCTCCGTTCGTGGCTCGCCGTGCGATGAACCCGCACACGGCT
>DAOUUI010000246.1 GCA_030668225.1 Deltaproteobacteria bacterium | reverse complement strand
GACGTGGTGCGATATCTTCTCGGCGCGCGGGAGCCGACCGTCGTGATCCGGGAGAATATCGCCTGACCATTACTTTCCCAGCAGGGAACGCAACGCCCCTTCCAGGTCCGGGAGACGGAACCTGTACCCCGAGGCGAGAAGCTTCGCGGGCTCAACGCGCGTGCTTGCCAGCAGTAGTTCGTCCGCCATTTCCCCGAAGAAGAGCCTCGCGGCAAAGGCAGGCAAAGCGGCTATGGTCGGGCGCCCAAGGATGCGCCCCAGCAATTTCGTGAACTCCCGGTTCGTCACCGGATGGGGAGCCACCGCATTCACAGGCCCCTCCATGGAATCCGTGGCGAGCGCGTAGCGGATCACCCCGACGAGGTCGGGAAGGGCGATCCAGCTTACATACTGCTCTCCGCTCCCGATCCGGCCCCCCGCACCCGCCCGGAAGACCGGCAGCATCTTCGCCAGCGCGCCGCCTTCGGCGGATAAGACCATCCCGATGCGCAGGTTGACCACCCGGATTCCTTTCCGGGCTGCCTCCCCGGTGGCCTCCTCCCATTCCCGGCACACCTCCGACAGAAATCCTTCTCCCGGCGGGCTGTCCTCCCGGAGGATCTCGCTGCCCCGGTCCCCGTAGTACCCGACGGCCGACACGCACACCAGTGTTCCCGGAGGACGCGTAAGACGAGAGAGGGTTTCGCACAGAAGCCCCGTTCCCCCGACCCGGCTGTCCCGTATCCTTGATTTTGTTTCCGGGGTCCAGGAAGAGCCCGCGATGTTCTCTCCGGCCAGGTGGACGACCGCGTCATGTCCCGTAAGCCCGTTACAATCCACGGTTCCCTTTTCGGGGTCCCAAATAGCTGCGTCTCCCCCCGTCTTGGAGGAGGGGCGCACGAGCCGGGTGACGCTGTGCCCACCGCCTGCAAGATCGCGAACGAGTGCCGAACCTATGAGCCCGCGGGAACCGGAGACGAGCACCTTCACGCGATCGCCCTCATCCTCGACGGAATCACCGGCCCGGTTCCTCCTCCGATGAACCGTGCCCTGCCGGGACGAGAACGATGTCGAATCCGATCTCCGTCTCCTCGCCGCGCAGGTAAAGCTGGGTAGTGAGGCTCCGGTACCCGGGGGCTTTGGCCTTGAAGTGTATGTGCGAGGGGCGCCCCGGATATACGCCGGGGAAATCGGTTACGAACCGAAAGGATCCGTCCGGGGCCACGTTCTGTCTCCCCCGGTGGGCGTCATCGTAATCGCCCCGCCGGTCCGTCTGCCACCACTCGATCCCTCCCCCGGGAAGAGGCCGGCAATCGGGGGCCCCGAGGAGGCGCCCCCGGATGACCAGGCCGTTGCCCGTAGTAGTTCGAATCGGCGCTCCCGGGACG
>DAOUUI010000079.1 GCA_030668225.1 Deltaproteobacteria bacterium | reverse complement strand
CTTTCGCACAAGGTCCGCTTGTCTCAGGTCCGCTTCGTGCTCCATCTCGCCCAGAGTGGCAATCATCGCCAATACCTTCCCCGCTTCGGCGCCCCCGAAGGAGGCTTTCATGAGTTCGTCCAGTGTCCCGTTGATCTTGGCGTACTGCTCCACGGTCACCATGACCTGGTCCAGGAATTTCCAGAAGAGTTCCCGGATCGATTCGGGGAAGGGGAGTTTCTTCATCCCGTAGAGGACGGCAACATCCTCGGCCACATCACTTATGTGGTCCTGGTAACTTAGAATATCGACAAGGTCATCCCTGTCCACGGGAGTGAAGATGGTGCTTGGCAGATCACTTCGTAACTGGTTCTTGATCTCGTCGGCCTCGAATTCCGCTTTCTGCACTTTCTCCGTGATGACCCTGATCTGCTCCTCATCCTCTGCTTCGATCGCACGAAAGAGATCGGGAATCAGCCGGACGCATTCCATGATCTTGTTCACGTGATCCTGCATGGGCCCGAAGGGAGATTTGGCGAAGAGATCGAATATGGTGCGCCTCATGGCGGTCACTCCTGGTCAGGATTTTCGACGGGCGACTTGCTCGCGGAACCGAACCGTCCCCCGGGATTCCTACCCAGATATTCTCACGTTAAAACCCCTACAGCAATCCTGTTGATCGATCCACGGGAACACGGTCGAAATCCGGATTCTTCGCTTTCACCGCGACGGTTCGCTCTCGCCGTGAACCTTGCTCATTCCCAGCCCGAAAAGACCGCGAACGTCCTCGAGCATCATGTAGAGGCAGGGAATGAGGAGCAGGGTAATGCCGGTGGCGAAGAGGATCCCGAAACCGAGGCTGATCGCCATGGGGATCAGGAACTGCGCCTGGACGCTGGTCTCCAGAATCATCGGCGACAGGCCGAAAAAGGTGGTGAGCGAAGTCAAAAGGATCGGACGGAAACGGCGCGTCCCCGCATCCCCCAGGGCCGTTTGAAGTTCCGCCCCTTCCCTCCGTTTGATGTTGACCGTGTCGATCAACAGGAGGGAGTCGTTCACCACGACGCCCGACAGGGCCACGATGCCGAAGAAACTTAAGATGCTTAAAGAGTACCCCATGATCATGTGTCCCGCCACCGCGCCCACCACGCCGAAGGGGATGGCGGCCATGATGAGCAGCGGCTGGCTGTAGCTGCGGAATGGGATCGCCAGAAGGGCGAAGATCCCGATCAGGGCCATGGTGAAGCCCTTTTTCATGCTCTCCATGGACTCCTTCCGCTCCTTCTCTTCCCCTACCAGGTCGAAGGTCAACCCGGGATAGTTGGTCGCAAGCGCAGGGAAGAGGTTCTCCTGCATGTCGAGGAGGATCTCCTGGGCGTTCGCAGACGATGCGTCAACGGTCGCGGTGACGTTTACGACCCGTTTTCGATCCGTCCGGTTGATGCTTGCATATCCCCACCCCTCGGACACGTCGGCGGCGGCCGCCAGCGCAATCTCTCCCTCGTCCGGGGTGCGGATCCGCATCGATTCCAGGTTCCACAAGTTCCTTCGGTCCTCCTCCGGGTAGCGGACCATGACTTTCACTTCGTTGCGGCCCCTCTGCAGCCGGAGCGCTTCCGCCCCGTAAAAGGCCGACCGGATCTGTCTTCCGAGCTCCTCCTCGGTGACCCCGAGGGTCCTCGCCTCGGGCCGGAGTTGAATTTTTAATTCCCGTTTTCCCTGGGACAGGCTGTCGTCGATGTTTCCCACGCCGGGGTACCCGGCGAGGCTCCGCTTTACGGTCCCGGCGACCCTATCCAGGACGTCGAAGTCCGCGTGGGCGGCGCGGACATCGATGTCGGACCCGACCTCGAAAAGACTCGAGGTGAAAGTGACCGAATCCACGCCCGGAAGGTCCCCTACCGCCTCCCGCCACCTGTTCGCCACCTCCGCCGCCGGAACCCCCCGGTCCTTGCTTTCCGCCAGAAACATGGCGATCTCGGATAGGTGGGAGGCCGAAGAGGTTTTCCCTCCCCCCGGGCCGGCCCGCGCCAGGGTAGTTCCCACGAGAGAGAAGATGTTGCGCATGATCGAGTTTCCTTCCGCCTTGTCCCGGTCGAATTCGTCGACCACCTTTTTCCCTTCCTTCACGACGAATTGCGCCACCTTCCCCGTCTCCTCCGCGGGAGTTCCCGGAGGCATCTTGATGGACGCGATGACCATGTCCCCTTCCACCTCGGGCATGAACGTAAATTTCAGGATCCCGCCCCGGACGACCCCGAGGGTTAAGAGAAGGACCGCGATGGCCACCGCCACGGTCGTGTAACGGTATCGCAGGCAGCGCTCGAGGAACGGCCGGTATGTCTCCGTTATGAACCGCTCCAGGTGCTTCCCGAAACCGAGCCGGACCTTTTCCAGGGCTCCGAAGAACCCTCTCTTGACATGGTTGTTCGGTTTTCCCCCGGACAGGTGGGCGGGGAGGATGAAGAGCGATTCGATCAGCGACATGATCAGGAGCGCGATCACCACGAGGGGAATCACCTTGATGAACTTGCCCATCACGCCGGTGACGAATACAAGCGGCAGGAAAGCGACCACGGTCGTGAGAACGGCATAGATCACCGGGATCCCCACTTCGACGGTGCCTTCGGTCGCCGCCTCGACATACGGTTTTCCCCTCTGCCTCTGCTCGAAGATGTTTTCCCCCACCACGATTGCGTCGTCCACGAGGATCCCCAGCGCCAGGATGAACGCGAAAAGGGAGAGCATGTTGATGGAGACGTCCAGGGTCGGCATGAGCAGCATGGCCCCGAAAAAGGAGATCGGTATGCCGAGCATGACCCACAGGGCCAGCCGGATCTCCAGGAACAGGCCCAGGATGATGAGCACAAGGGTTAAGCCCAGACAGGCGTTTTTTATGAGGAGATTGATCCGGCTCTGGTAAATCTCCGACGTGTCGAACCAGACAGAGATATTGAGCGACGCAGGAAATCGGGGTTCTTTCCCCTTTACGTACTCCTTTACGCGTTTCGAGATCTCGATCGGTTTCTGGTCCCCGACCCGGAAGACCTTCACCATGGCGGCCGGGACGCCGTCAAACCGTGCGAACACGTCCGTCTCTTCGAAATCGTCCTTGATCCGGGCAATGTCGGCGAGCTTCACCTGGACTCCACCAGGGTTGGTGACCACGGTGATATCGGCATATTCCGGGCCGAAGTACCTGCGCTCCTTCGTGCGCAGAAGGATCTCCCCGCCCTCGGTCTTGATCGTCCCCCCGGGCAGATCGAGGGAGGCACGTCGTATCCGCCGGGCCACCTCTTCCAGGGTGAGGCCGTAGCGCCTAAGGTTTTCCTCGGGGATCTCGACGGAAATCTCGTAGGGGCGGACCCCGCCGAGATCGACCTGGGTGATGCCTTCCAGGGCCAGAAGTTCTTCCCGGATTTCCTCGGCCTGCTCCCGCAGGACTTTGTCCGATACGTCCCCGTAGACCACCACGGAGATGACCTCGGCCCGGTTCACCAGCTTCGCGATGACCGGTTTTTCCGCATCTTCGGGAAAGGTGACGATCCGGTCCACCTCGCTCTTGATGTCCTGCAGCACGAGGTCCTGGTCCTCGCCGGATGCGACCTCGGCGATGACAATGCCGATCCCTTCCGAGGCCGAAGACGTGATCTCCTTGATCCCGTCGATGCCGGTCAGGTTTTCCTCGATCTGGCGCAGGATCCCCTCCTCCACCTCCTCGGGCCCGGCGCCCGGGTAAGCTACCGATACCTGGACCCTGTCCAGGTCGACTTCGGGGAACACCTCCTGCTTGATGGAGTACCCCTTGAAGAGACCGCCGACGATCAGCACGAACATGAGAATGTTGGCGGCGACGTGATTGCGGGCCATCCATCGGATCGCGGCCTTCACTGCGGGTTTTCCTCCCCTGCCAGGCGGAGTTTCATCCCTTCCGCAGCTCCCGAGATGTTGGTGAGAACTACCCTGGCACCCTCCTGGAAACCGTCGCGCAAGACGACCGTGTCGCGCTCCCGGCGCACGACGGTAACCGGTGTCACCCGGAGGTTCCCCTCATCGTCCATCGTCCACACGGTGTCCCCGTCCCGCAGAGTGGAACGGGGTACCGCGTAAACTCCATTAAGGGTCTTTCCGATGATCTCCACGTCGACGAACATGCCGATCTCGAGGTCCTTTCGTTTTGGAGCTCGACCCCGTTCAAGGTTGTAGGGATCGGCGACGGCGACGACCACCTGCGCCATCCGTCCCCGGGAATCCACTTCCCCCAGCGACCGGACGACCCGCCCCTTCCAGGTAAGAACCTGGTCGCCCACGGCCAGCTTCACCAGCGCCTTCGACCCGTTTCCGTTGGCACCCTTCCGGGGGATCGCAAGCCACTGCAGCTCTTCCAGCGGGAGGGGGACCACGATCTCCGCCGCACCGGTACCTGCCACCGTGGCAACGCTTTTCCCGACAGTCACGTACTGCCCGAGGTCGATCTCCTCCGACCGGACCAGACAAGGAAAGGGCGCGTATACGGAGGTCCGCGCAAGATCCAGCTCCGCCTGGGACAGGGCCGCCTTGGCGGAATTGACGTTGGCCTGTGCGTTTTTCAGCTGCGGCTCGTAGAGGACCAGGGGACTCGGCTCCTTCTTTTCCGCGAGTTGTAAACGCTCCCACTCGATGCGGGCGACGCGGGCCTGTCCCTCGACCGTGGCAAGATCGTACTCGGCTTTGGCAATGGCTCCTTTCGCCCTCTCGATCGCCAGCCGGTAATCGGTATCCTCTATTTTGAAAAGAAAGTCTCCTTTCGCGAACAGCCCGCCGACGACGAAACCGGGCGCGAGGGAGGTGACCTTCCCGCCGACCTGCGGGGTGATGCTCGCCTCCTGGCGGGATCCCACCGTCCCGGTCCCGATGACCACCACCGGCAGGTTCTCCCGGTTTACGCTTTTGACCTCCACCAGGGCGCCCGGGTTCTCCCTCACCTCTTTCTTCGGTGCGGTACGGGAGTGGACCATGAGCTGCATCCCGGCAAATCCCGCGAGAATGACGACGACGGGAAGGGCGATCTTCAGCAATTTCTGTTTTGCGCTCATTTCACGTTTCCTTTGCCTATAGACGCCTCCCGGCGGTTTTCCATTTCTTCCTCCATCCAGTCTCCCCCGAGGGCCCGGGCGAGGCTTATCCGGTCCGATATCAGCTGGCGTCTCGCGGCGAGAAGCTGGCTTCGGGCGGTGAAATCCGAGGCCTGGGCCGTAAGAATCGGCAGGTAATCGGACAATCCGAGCAGGTACCTGTCAAGGGAGAGGCGCAGCGCTCCGGCGGTTGCGTCCACGCGTTCCTCGAGCCGACGGATGCGCTCCTCGGTCGTGCGGTTGTTGACCAGGGCGTTTTCCACTTCCTGGAAGGAGGTGAGAACCTTCTTCCGGTACCGGGAGAGGTTTTCGCGGAATTCGGCTTCGGACCTGTCCACTTCGGCCTTCCGCCTTCCCCCGTCGATGACCGGCAGCGCCGCGCTTGCCAGCAGGTTCCAGAAGACGCCGGTGACATCCCCGGTGCTGAAAGAGGTGCGGGACGTGCCGTAATTTCCGAGCAGATTAAACGACGGGAAGCGGTCCGCAATGGCCTGCGCAACCCTCGCATCGCTTGCCTGCACGCGGAGGAACTCGGCCTGCACGTCGGGTCTTCGCGCGAGAACCCGGGAGGGGATCCCCGCGGGAAACGCCTCGATCGTTTCGGGAAGCTCCGCCACATTCCCGGCCAGGTTCCGATCCGGGTAACGGCCCAGGAGAACCGCGATGGCGTGTTCGGCCGCAGCGAGGTTCGCCTCGAAGACGGGACGGCTGGCTTTCGCGAAGGACAGGTTCTGGCGGGCCTGGTACACGTCCAGGGCCGAGACGAGGCCCTGGAGGTAACGCCTCGTTACGAGCTCGACGGTGTTCTCGAAGGACGCGATGGTCCCGTCGGTGAGATCGATCTGTGCTCTCTCCTCGACCGCCAGGTAGTAGCGATCGACGAGATCGGCGGAAAGGCTTATGAAAAGGGACCGGACGTCCTCCCGGGACGCCCTCTCCTCCAGCATCGCCGCCATGACGCCCGATCTGTTCCTTCCCCAGAGATCGATCTCGTATCCGGCGGCAAGGGACAGACGGTAGCTGTTTCCGGTATCGGACCCGAGAATCCCCGGCTGCCGGGAACGGCCGGCATCCCCGGAGGCGGTCAGAAAGGGGGACTGGACCGATCTCGCCTGGCGCGTTATCGCCTCAAACTGTTCCATCCTGGCGAAGGACCGGGCCAGGTCCAGGTTGTTTGCAAGCGCCTCCTTCATGAGGGCGTTCAGATCCTCATCCCCGAAAGTCTCCCACCACCTGCCGATCGGGAGCGATTCGACGGGCGGTCCTTCCTGCCGGACAAACGAATCCTGAACGGGAGACGGCGGAGTTATGGCCTGCTTACTGTGGATGCTGCACCCGGAGAAAAACGTCACGAGGAGAACAGGCAACAGGATGAAGACCCGTGCGCGGCTCATTGCGTCTCCATTCCCGCGGTGACGAAGGAAACGATCATGTCCGTCATGGAATCCACATCGTAGACAGGCACCACTCCTTCGGGAAACATCCTGGACTGGTCCAGCATGTGCAGAGTGTGGCTCATCGTCCCGATGGAAAATTGAAGGCGCCAGAAAAGAACGCCTGCAGGAATTTGGGGCAGGGCCTCGCAGAGAATATCGAGACAGAGAAGAAAGGTCGGACGAAAGTACCCCATGAGGATTTCCCGCAGCCTGTCATCGTGTTCGCTCATCGTGCGGATGACAAGGGTGATAAATGCCGTCGCTCCCGGCTCCGTTTTCCGGAAATGAACGACGGGGGCGATGAAGGCCCGAAGAACCTCGCGGGCCGCAGGCCTTGAACGATCCCGTGCGGCGTTGTCCCGTATCTCTTCCAGCTTCCCCAACCGGATCCGGTTGACGGGAAGGAAATGCCGCTTGAACACTTCCTCGAAGAGGGATTCCTTGGAACCGAAGTGGTAATTGACCGCCGCCAGGTTCACTCCCGCATCCTTCGTGATGTCACGAAGCGAGGTGTTGTGGAATCCCTTCCCGGCAAAGAGCCTTTCGGCCGAATCCAGAATCCTGGTCTTGGTATCCCGCTGGTTCACCTTCACATGGTCTCCCCTGCGCTCTCCCCGGCCCAATCAGGAGTTGGAAATGCGGCGCGCCCAAATATCATTCATACGTTTGATTCAAACACATGTTTGACATGGTTGTCAAAGGGAAAAAACTTCATGCAAAAGGGACATTTGTGCTATTTTTTCGTAGGGAACACCTTTTTCCAGGATGTCACCCGATCATCATGAACCCGGAAGGCGGTCCGATGATCCGAATCGAATCCCTGCACTTCCACTACCCCGGGACGGACTTCCAACTGGCGATCCCCCGGCTTTCTGTCGCGGCCGGTGAGAAAGTTGCCGTTGTCGGGCCGAGCGGATCCGGCAAGACAACGCTGCTCAACCTGATCGGGGGCATCCTGACCACCGGCGACGGCGAAGTGCAGGTGGGCGAGGTCCGGGTGAACGCCCTCCCCGATGCGGATCGTCGGAACTTCCGCATCTCCACCATCGGGTTCGTATTCCAGGACTTCGAACTGCTCGACTATCTCACCGTCTGGGACAACATCCTCCACCCCTACCGGATCACGGGCGCCCTGACCCTGAACGGCGAGGTGCGCGACAGGGCCCACGGCCTGGCCGAACAGATGGGGATCGCCGACAAACTCAGGCGACGCCCGGGGCATCTCTCCCAGGGGGAAAAGCAAAGAACCGCCATCTGTCGGGCCCTTCTGACCCGGCCGGCATTGATCCTTGCCGACGAAGCGACGGGGAACCTCGACCCCGACAACAAGATTCGGATCCTGGATCTGCTTTTCCGGTCGGTGGACGAGCACGGGGCCACCCTGCTGGCCGTCACGCACGATCACGGGTTGCTGCAAAGGTTCAGCCGCGTCGTGGATTTCTCCGCCTTCCGGAGCGGCGCCGGAGACGCCGCATGACCGACAGCCTGTACGTCGCCTGGCAGTACATCCGGTACAACAAGGTCAAGACGGCCACGCTTGTCGCGTGCATCACCCTGATCGGGTTCCTCCCGCTGGTCCTGGAACGGCTCCTGCACGAGAGCGAGCGCCAGCTGGCCTCCCGGGCGGCCACGACCCCGCTGGTCGTCGGAGCGAAGGGATCCGCCCTCGACCTCGTGATGAGCACGCTCTACTTCGGGGACGAGATGCCCGAACGGATCACGATGAAAGCGGCCCGGCAGGTGACCGATTCGGACCTGGCCGTCGCCATCCCCCTCTACGTGCGGTTCAAGGCGCGCGACCTCCCCATCGTCGGCACGACGTTGGACTATTTCGATTTTCGGGGCCTACAGGTCGCCCGGGGGAGGCAGCTGGCCATCCTGGGGGAATGCGTGCTGGGGGCGACCGCGGCGAATCGCCTGGGCCTGGACGTCGGGGACAGCCTCGTCTCGTCCCCCGAGAACCTGTTCGACCTGGCCGGCGTCTACCCCCTGAAGATGCAGGTCGTCGGGATCTTGCTTCGCACCCACACCTCCGACGACCTGGCCGTGTTCGTGGACATAAAGACCGCCTGGGTGATCGAAGGTCTCGGCCATGGACACGAGGACCTGACCCGGACGCGGGACCAGAGCGTGATCCTGAAGCGCACGGAAGGCAATGTTGCCGCCACCGCCAAGCTGATGCACTTCCAGGAGATCACCGCGGAGAACATGGACTCCTTTCACTTCCACGGGGACACGACCGTCTATCCGGCCACCGCCGTGATCGCCGTGCCCCACGACGCAAAGTCGGGGACGATCCTCCGTGGGCGATATCTGGGCTCCGGCGGGGAGTACCTGATCGTCGTGCCGGAGGAGGTGATCGACTCGCTGCTCCAGAACATCTTCCGCATCAAGAACGTGATCGAGGCCGTCATCCTGATCGTAGGCTTCGCCACGGTTCTGGCCATCGTGCTCGTGTTTTCGCTTTCGCTCCGGCTGCGGCAGCGGGAGATCGAGACCATCTTCAAGCTGGGATGCAGCCGTCTCACCACTGTCCGGCTTCTCTCCGCCGAGATCGGCATCATTCTCGTGGGGAGCGGGGTTTTGTGCATGGCGCTGCTTGGAGCGGTGGCGCCGTTCGAGAACGAACTGGTGCGCTCTCTCATCATTCGATAGGTTGCTTCGATGGAAAAGGAGGACAAGCGATGAGGCACAGGTTCCTAACGCTTTCGCTTGCGGCCGCCGTTCTGTTTCTCGCTTCGATCACCTCCCGGGCGGACGAACTTTCCGTCTACACCACCAACTACCCGCTGCAATATTTCGCGGAGCGGATCGCGGGCGAT
>DAOUUI010000094.1 GCA_030668225.1 Deltaproteobacteria bacterium | reverse complement strand
CCTGTCCGTTTCCACCACCTCCTGGCACGGCGCGGAGGAGACCGTCTTCGGGATGAAGTCGGCCAGGCGGGCGAGTTTGGGAAGCATCTTGAGCTTCTCGATGAGATTGGAAGGGATCTCCGGCTCGATCACCTCCACCATCCGCTCGCCGATTTCGTCCAGGGAGGCAACGCCAAGAGCCAGGCACATCCGCTCCATCGTGCCGAAAAGGTTCATCGCGAGGGGGACGGTGTGCCCCTTCACGTTTTCGAAAAGAAGCGCCGGTCCGCCGGATTTCACCGCCCGGTCGGCGATCTCCGCAACCTCGAGATCCGCCGACACGGGCACCCGGATTTTCTTTAACTCTCCGCGCTCCTCGAGCGCGGAGAGGAACTCCCGCAGGTCGCGGAACGCCATCGCCCCCCCCTGGCAAGAAAGGAATGAAAAAATCATATCATACGGCCGACGGGACGCAGAGGGATCGAAAGGCATTCCGGGACGGTTGTATTCCCCTGGCGTGAGGTCTTTTCCCTATCCTTCGGGGGATTCGAGGTTCCCCGGCATCTCCTCCACGAATCGGCGGATCTGGTCCCGGACGACCCGGAACCGGGCGAGCACCTCCTCCTCCGTGCCCCGGGAGAAAACGGGGTCCTCGAACGGCCGGTGGATCCGCTTCCCCAGGCCGGGGCGGTAGGGGCACACTTCGCCTGCGTAGTCGCAAAGCGTGACGATGTAGTCGAACCGTATCCCGTCCAACTCCTCCACGTGCTTCGAATACTGCCCCGAGATGTCGACCCCCGCCTCCTGCATCACACGGATCGCCCTCGGGTGGACATAGCAGGGCGCCACCCCGGCGGAGAATGCCTCGAACTCTTCCGATTTCAGCGCTTTGGCCCACCCCTCGGCCATCTGGCTGCGGCAGGCGTTTCCGGTGCACAGAAAGAGGACCCTTGTCCGTCCTTCCTTCCGATCCGATCCTTTCCCCTTCCCCATGGTCCTCCCTTGAGCGAACCCCTTTCCGATTTCCTCTTTGTACCGCTTGACCGGGCCGTACGGCAAGGATTACCTTATAATCAATCCCGGGGGGGTGAATCCTTTGAAAACCACGTCCAAGCTGTTCAAGGCACTGTCCGATGAGACGCGTCTGCGCATCCTCAAGATGCTGGAGGCAAGACCCCTGTGCGTCTGCGAGATCCAGCACGTGCTCAAAGGGTCGCAGCCCAACGTGTCCCACCACCTGAAGACGCTTTCCGAAGCGGGCCTTGTCGAATCGAAGAAGGACGGCCTGTGGATCGATTACCGGCTCCCGGACAAGCCGTCGACGCCGCTGCACGCGGCCGCGCTCTCCCTCGTGAAGAAATCGCTCGACCGCGAGCAGGTCGTGAAGAAAGACCGAAACGTTGTCAAGATCGTCGACCGGATCGAGATCACCCTTCGGAAATAGAATTCTCTTTTTTAAGGAAGGCGCAACAGCACGAAGGTGGCTCCCCACCCGCCGGTCTCGGGCGGTGCGTTTCCGAACGCCTCCACCCGCGGGTGGCGGGAGAGGGCGCTACGAATCATGCGCCTCTGGGTACCGGTCCCGCGTCCGTGGATGATCCGGACCTGCCGCAAGCCCTGTTTCGCCGCCTCCTCGAGGTACTCCTCCACAACGGAAACGACCTCCTTCGGGGAAAAGGCGTGCAGGTCGATGCTCTCCTCGATCGGTATCCTGATCGGAGAATCCAGCGTCTTCTCCTCTTCCATTCCTCTTCCCCGACACCATACCACCCCTCCCCGAATCCGGTAAGATAGGCGTATGTCGAAAAAGGTGATCGTCGGAACGGCCGGCCACATCGACCACGGCAAGAGCGCCCTCGTGCGGTCGCTTACCGGGATCGACCCGGACCGGCTCAAGGAAGAGAAAGAGCGGGGGATCACGATCGAGCTGGGGTTCGCCCACCTCCTTCTCCCTTCCGGTACGCTTGCGGGGATCATCGACGTCCCGGGGCACGAGAAGTTCGTCCGGACGATGGTCGCCGGCGCCGCCGGCATCGATATCGTGATGCTGGTCATCGCGGCGGACGAGGGGGTGATGCCCCAGACCCGGGAGCACCTGGACATCTGCCGTCTTCTTTCCGTCCGTGAGGGGCTTGTGGCCCTGACCAAGTGCGACAAGGTCGACGCCGACTGGGCCGCCCTCCAGGAGGAAGAGGTGCGCGGGTTCGTCCGCGGCACTTTTTTGGGCGACGCCCCCGTCGTGCGGGTCTCCGCGGTGACAGGAGAGGGGCTTGAAGATCTTGTCGCCGCACTCGACGGCATCGCGTCGCGCCTGCAGGGAAAGGACCCGGGGCTTTTCTTCCGGTTGCCCGCAGACCGGTCGTTCTCCATGAAAGGGTTCGGGACGGTGGTAACCGGCACCATCACGGGCGGGACCGTCCGGACAGGAGAGGAGGTCCAGGTACTGCCCGGCGGCCCGGTCGCCCGCGTCCGGGGCCTGCAGGTCCACGGGGGACAGGCGGAAATCTCCTCCGCGGGGACGCGCACCGCGGTGAACCTGCAGGGGGTGGAAAAGGAGAGCGTACCGCGCGGGTCGGTCCTGTGCCACCCGGGGACGCTTTCCCCCACGAAGGCAGCCGACGCGCACATCGAATATCTCCCGCTTGCCCCAAAGCCCTTGAAGAACCGCGCGCGGACCTCGTTCCACGCCGGGACATCCTCCTCCCTCGCAAAGGTCCTCCTGTACGGCGCAGCGGAGATCCCCCCCGGCGGATCGGGGTACGCCCGGATCGCCCTCGACGAGGAGATCGTCCTCATGGGGGGGGATCGGTTCATCCTGCGCGGGTTTTCCCCCCTCGAGAACTTCGGGTACACGATCGGGGGCGGGCGGATCGTAAACCCCTATCCCCCCCGGCGCAAGGGAACGTGGAAGGCGGTCCCGCAGGCGTTGCCCCTTCTGCACTCCCCCGAACCCGCGGTCCGGGTCCTGGCCGCCGTCGAGGAGGCCGGCCGGAAGGGGCTCGGGGGAAAGGATGCCGCCGTCGTCGCAGGGATCGGGCTTGCCGCATCCGGGACGCAGATCGAGCACCTTTTCTCCTTGGGAAAGATCCGGGGGGATGCCGGGGGAAGCCTGTACTGGCACGCCGCCACGGTGGAGGAAACCGGGAAGGAAGGCGTCCGTGCACTCTCGGGTCTCCACGACCGGTTTCCGGACCGGGAGGGATTCCCCCGCGAGGAAATCGCCGCCCAGATCCCCGGCGGGGCCGACCGGGAACTCGTCTCGCTGTCGCTTGCCGCTCGTGCGGAAGCGGGTAGGGTGGGGGATCTCTACTTCCTTCTCGCGAAAAAACCGCTGTCGGTGGAACTGTCGTCGCCCCTCGCGAAAACGATCGCGGGGAAGATCCACGAGACGGGGTTGTCCGCCCTATCCAAAGCGGAACTTGCCGATGCCCTTCGCCCCGGCGATCGCAAGGAGTTCGACCGGACCCTCGAGGCGCTCGTGAAAGGCGGTGCGGCTCTGCGCGTGAAGGAGCTTTTCTTCGACCCCGGCGCGGTCGTCGCGTTGAAGGAAAAACTCGTCTCCTTCCTCGAGAAGAAGGGCGAGATCACCGTCCCGGAGTTCAAGGACCTGGCCGGAGGACTTTCCCGCAAATACGTCATCCCGCTGCTCGAACATTTCGACCTGTCCAAGGTGACACTTCGGGTGGGCGACAAGCGTATCCTGCGAAAAGGAAAGTAAAGAAAAAGGGCCACCCGGGAGGATGGCCCTTAACGGGAATTCTCTTCCCCGGAAAGCGTAATGTAGATGCGCGTCCTAAAGCGGCGGCTATCCTTTAAGGCGCAACGGAGAGAAGCTCCACTTCGAAGATGAGGGTGGCGTTGGGCGGGATTTTCGAACCGGCGCCGCGTTCGCCATAGCCAAGCTTCGCGGGAATGAAAAGCCGCCACTTCGCACCCTCCTTCATCAACAGAAGGGCCTCTTTCCATCCGGCGATGACCCGGTCGGGCCGGAACGTCGCCGGCTTGCCGCGCTTTAAGGAGCTGTCGAACTCGGTCCCGTCGATGAGCATCCCCTTATAGTGGACGGTGACGTTGTCGGTCGCGACGGGCGATTTCCCCTTTCCCTCCGCGAGGACCTTGTACTGGAGACCGCTTGGCAAGGTCACCACGCCTTCCTTTTTCCCGTTCCCGGCGAGAAACGCTTCGCCCTCCGCGAGATTCTTTTTGGCTTTTTCCTCCTGCTGTTTCCGCTGGTCGGCCACGACCTTCTTTTTCAAGTCCACCAGGGTATTTCGCATCTCCTGCGGAGTCATGAGGGGCTTGGTCCCCGCCAGGGCGTCCTTGATCCCCTTCACGATGAGGTCCGGATCGAGGTCGATCCCCTGCCGCTTGAAGTCCCCGCCGATCTGGTAGCCGATGCTGTAATTGATCTTTTCCTTCTGGCTCTTGATCTCCGGCGCATCGCCTGCCAGGCAGACGCCCGCAAGGAAAAAGACCCCGAGAACCACATGGACTGCGATCTTCCTCACGCTCCTGTTCCTCCGTTTTCCCATTTTGTCGCCGATCTTCCCGGCGCACCTGCGCCAAGTCGGGGGTATTCTACTGCGGCGGCGCCCCCCCCCGCAAGGTCAGGTTCGCCGGTTACGGCAGAGGGTTTTCATTCCGGCTCCCTTTCCTGTACGCGAGACACCCAGTGCGAATTTACCTTCAGGTAAACAGCCTATTCGGGGCCTTCCTGTCGGCGGAAAACTGAATTTACTGTAAGATTCCGGACTATTACGGTGTCGGAGTTCCTCCTACGGGGAGGGGGAAGTCAGCATCCATCTCGAAGGCGAGCTTCTCGGCAAGGGAGGAGCTTACGTACCGGCCCCCGCTTAGCACCTTTCGGATCGCTCCGACCAGCTCCTCCGCCGCGCTGTCCTTGGTCACGTATCCGGAGGCGCCCGCGCGCAGGGCCCGAAGCGCATACTCCTCCTCCGGATGCATGCTGAGCATCAGTACGGGAAGACGGGGCCGGTGTCTCTTGATCTCCTTGAGCACTCCAAACCCGCCCCCGCCGGGCATGGAGATGTCCATCAGAACCAGTGCATAGCTGGTCTGGAGAACCAGGGCGAGAGCCTCCTGCCCGTGCCCCGCCTCGTCCACGGAGATCCCGGCATCCGATTCCTTGAGGATCTTTATCAACCCCTTCCGGACGATCGCATGGTCATCCACAACGAGAATCCTCTGCATCGGATAACCTTTCCCGTGCCTGCCGTTCCCATCGGTTAAGGACGCACTTTGCATCCCGCATGCGATCAGAATAGGCGTGGTTCGAATTTGCCTTAAGTAAACCAACCTATTCGGGGCATTCCTATCGGTGGGAGTCCGATTCGCTTGTAAGATTCCGGATCATTGCGGTATCGGTGTTCGTCCTACAGGGATGGAAAAGGAGAGGAGGAAAGGGTGTCAGCTTACAAGGCGGTTCGCGAAAGCGTAGCGGGTCAGTTCCGCATTGTTCTTTGCCCGCATCTTCTCCAGGATCCGGGAACGGTACGTGCTGATGGTCTTGACGCTCAAGGAAAGCTCCTGGCCGATCTCCGTCACCGTCTTCCCGGAGGCGATCATCCGCAGCACCTGGTACTCCCGGTCGGACAGGGTCTCGTGTGGCAGCTTGCCGGCATCGGCTTCCATCTCGAAGGCGAGCTTCTCGGCAAGGGAGGAGCTTACGTACCGGCCCCCGCTTAGAACTTTGCGGATCGCCCCGACCAGCTCCTCCGCCGCGCTGTCCTTGGTCACGTATCCCGAAGCGCCCGCGCGCAGGGCCCGAATCGCATACTCCTCCTCCGGATGCATGCTGAGCATCAGTACGGGAAGCTGGGGCCGGTGGCTTTTCATCTCCTTGAGCACATCCAGCCCGCCTCGGCCGGGCATGGAAATGTCCATCAGAACCAGTTCATACCTGGTCTGGAGAACCCGGGCGAGAGCCTCCTGCCCGTGCCCCGCCTCGTCCACGGAGATCCCGTTATCCGATTCCTTGAGGATCTTCATCAACCCCTTCCGGACGATCGCATGGTCATCCGCGATAAGAATTTTCAGCATCGAGACTCCTAAGAATCCATCACGTGGTGGTCACCATGGAACCCGTCGAGGAAGCGTCCACCCTTGGCCCCGTCGAGGGGACGTCCACCCTTAGCCCCGTCGAGGGGATGGTCACCCGGATCACGGTCCCCGCATGCGGAGACCCGTCGATCAGCACTTCCCCTCCCAACCGCCGTACACGTTCCCGAATTCCGATGAGCCCGAGCGACTTCGAACCGGAAGCCTGCTCTTCCGTGATTCCCCTGCCGTTATCCCCAACTTCCAGAGTCAACATGCCGTCTCTGTCTTCCAGGTTTGCTTCTACTTTCGTCGCCACGGCATGGCGGACGATATTCGTTAGTGCCTCCTGGAATATGCGGAAGATCGCGGTAGACCGTTCCGGGTCGATGTCCATATCCCGGGGAAAAAGAACAACCCGGCAAGGAATCCCCGTCCGCTTATGAAACTCTTTTGCCTGCCATTCGATTGCCGTCACAAGTCCCAGGTCATCCAGCAGTCCCGGCCTGAGTTCCAGGGAGATCCTCTGCACCGCCTTGATGATGGAGTCGACAAGTTTTACCATCGACCCCGTTTTTTCGGCCAGCAGCTTCTGGCCTTCGGGCAGCTTTTTGCCCATCGCGGACAGGTCGAATTTCAAGGCGGTAAGAGACTGACCCAGCTCGTCGTGAATCTCCCTGGAGATCCGCGTCCTTTCCTCTTCCAGCAACGACTGCAGCCCCGCGGAGAGGTTTTGAAGCTGCGCCCGGGAATGCAACAGCTCTTCCTCCGCCCTCATGTGGGCGGATACCGCCCGTCCCAGATCCTTGTTCACCTTCAACAGTTCGGCGGTCCGTTCCTCCACGTGCTGCTCCAGTTGCTCGCGCTCCTCTATGTGGAAAAGAAACGGGCGCTTCACAAGAAAGATCAGCCACGGATAGAGGACAATGATCAATAACGTCGAATCCAGCCAGGATTCCAACCATTTCGGAAGATTCGGAATCAGGTGCAGGAGACCCATGATGGCCGCTTCGGCGGTAAATATCGTCAGTACCAGGGCGGATAACACCGCAACGGGCGACTGGAGGAGGCGACTTTTCCAACCACCCAGAAGTTGACCGAGAGTTTTTCCTTTTACCGCCACATATTGCATGATGCGAAGGCCCTCTTTCCTTCTAGAGTTAGGAATCTTTCGACCTTTGCCCGCTGCGCAGTTGGGAAATCCATTTACCTAAATTTTTTGTCTCAATCGAACTTCCCACCAACACAAAGGAGAGTATATTTTT
>DAOUUI010000003.1 GCA_030668225.1 Deltaproteobacteria bacterium | reverse complement strand
TTGTCGCGGGCTGCCCGCCGGACGAATCGCCCTGGGGGTTCGCCCGGAGCGGGGACCTCTTCGACCTTCGACGGAACCACGCGGAACGGGACGCCCACCGCACGCATGAGCGCGTCGCGTCTGGGAGAAGACGAAGCCAGTATCAATCTCGAACGCGAATGCACGTTCCCCTCATTATATCGGCAACCCAATTTCTTGACCCGACCAAACTTCCTGTGTTACAAAAGGAAAGCATCGTCCCGAGAGGGGAAGCCATGGGCCTCAAAACCATCACGGTCCGCACGGAACACCCCCAGCAGTTCATCGACATCACCCACACCGTGAGGCTCGTCGTGCGGGAAAGCGGCGTCACCCGGGGCACATGCCAGGTATTCATCCCCCACACGACCGCCGCTGTCACGATCAACGAGAACACCGACCCCGACGTAAAACAGGATCTCCTCAATATCCTCGAAACGCTCGTCCCCTCGAAGTCACAATACCTCCACACGGAGGGAAACGCGCACGCGCACGCCAAGGCGAGCCTGATCGGCCCCAACACCATGGTGTTCATCGAGTCCGGGCAACTGGTGCTCGGCACCTGGCAGTCGATCTACCTCTGCGAGTTCGACGGACCGAGAACCCGGAACGTCCTCTTCCGGGTCACCTCCGGGTGAGCCCCTCGTAGCGGGCCCTGAGCACCTTCCGGGGCAGACCGCCCTCGACCACGTCCCAGGGGAAGACTTCTTCCGCATCCTTTTCCCGGAACACGATCTCGGAAAGCGCATCCTCGCGGGGAAGCCTGACCTTTCCCGTCCCGGCCTGCCTGAGAATCGTCTCGACGCGCCGGTCCGAAAGCCCCAGGTAGCCCTGGAGGAGAGAGGAACGGGGGGATTCGGCGCTCACGCGCACGTTCGGCAGGGACCTGACCTTCGCGGCAACGCCCCGCTGGCGGCTTTTAAGATCCAACTCCCGGGCCATCGGGGCCCACTGCAGCGGGGTGAACGGCTTGGGCACGAAGGGGGAAAGGACCGCCGTAATCGTCCCCATCCGACCGATCGACTTCGCCTCGCGCAGGACTTCCCGCCGTAAGGCGGTAAGAAAGTCGACCGCAGCCTCCACTTCCTCCCCGGCACCGGCACCGGGGATCCCGCAGAGGAAATAGAGCTTTACGGAGACGATCCCGGCGCGGGCCAGGGTCCGGGCGGCCGAGAAGAAGACCTCGTTGGCGACCCGCTTTCCCATGCGCGTCCGAAGTTCCTCGCTCCCGGCCTCCGGCGCCAGGGAGACCGTCCTGTGACCGCTTGCCGACAGGATTGCGGCGATCTCCTCGTCCACGAGGTCCGCCCGGACGGAGGCGGGAGAGACAGACCCGCCGCGGGCGAGGATCTCCCGCGAAAAGACCCGGAAGTGCCGCCAGTCGAGGACCGCCGCGCCCACCAGGCCCACCGTTGTCCGATGGGGCCAGAGGGCATCCACGGTCGCGCGTACGAGGCCTAAGGGAACCTCCCGGAAATCGGGACAGGCGTGCGCGGCCGCGCAGAACGCGCACCGTTTGGGGCATCCGCGCGACGTCTCCACGAGCGCCATTCTCCCAAGCTCGGCGTCCTCCGCTAAGACCGGAAGAACGGGGGGGAACTCCTCGAGAGAAATCGTCTCCCGGACGACGCGCGCGGGAAACCCGGGGCGGGGCGCAAGGCCTGCGAACCTCCCCGGGGGCGACAGCCCGTTTCCTGCCCGCGGGTCGTACTCGGGAAGATACCCGGCCGGGACGAACAGGCCGGGGATCGCGGCAAGCTCCTTCAGATACCCGTCGTCCGCGGGCCGGGGGGAACCCAGGTCGAGGATCGACCCGATCGCCCTCTCCCCGTCCCCGACCACCACGGCGTCCGCAACGACGCCGGCGGGCTCGGGGGAGAGCGACGCCGCGAATCCCCCCGCCAGGACCAACGGGCGTTTCTTCAGGCGGGAGGGCTTCCCGGCGGCCCGGTCGCCCCGAAAAGGTGGGACCCCCCCGGCCACAAGCAGGCCGGGGAGGTTAAGGAGGTCGTTCTCGTAGGAAAGGGAAAACGCTACGATGTCAAAATCGGAGAGCGGTCGGCTGCTCTCAAGAGTGGTGAGAGGGAGCCCGCGGCCGGCAGGCTCCCCCCGCGGCCTAGGCCGCTTGTAGCCGCCGTGGAGGACTTTTCCTGTCCGCTCCCCCGGAAGGAAGGCCCTCTCGCACACGGCGTCCGCCCGTGCGTTGACCCGGGCGTAAATGGTCAAGAACCCCAGGTTGGACATCGCCGCTTCGTACCGGTTCGGGTAGACGAGGGCGACCCGGAGCCTCTCTCCCCACTCTTTGCGAACCGCCCCGACCTCGCGGGACAGGATCTCCTCGTGAAACCTGCGGGTCTCCCACGTCATCAGCCCGGAGGCCGCCTGCGAAGGAACGTCGGGATGTCGAACTCCACCAGCGGTTCTTCCTCGATCGGCCTCTCGATCACCGGAAGCGGATCGATCCTCTCGGGTTCCCTCGCCTGGGCGCGCAGGAATGTCGGTTTCTCGAGGTCCTCGCGTCCCACGAGCTTGATCGTCTTGCGCGGCGCCTTCCAGATGCTCTCGGCCACATTCGATTCGAACCCGGTGGCAATGACGGTGATTTTCAATTCCTCTCCCATCGTGTCATCGATCACGGTCCCGAAAATGATGTTCGCCTCGTCGGCTGCTTCCTCCTGGATGAGCGCCGCGGCCTCGTGCACCTCGCTCATGGAGAGCGACGGTCCCGCCGTGATGTTGAACAGGACTCCCCGCGCACCCCGGATGGCCACATCCTCGAGGAGGGGGCTGGAGATCGCCTTCTCCGCGGCGGCCATCGCCCGGTTCTGTCCCTCCGCGGCCCCCGTCCCCATCAACGCCACTCCGGATGCGGCCATGATCGTCTTAACGTCGGCGAAGTCGAGGTTGATGTACCCCGGCTTGGTCACCAGCTCCGAGATCCCGCGGACAGCCTGGTACAGGACCTCGTCGACTTTCCGGAACGCCTCCACGAACCGCATCTCCTTCCCGGCGATCAGGAGAAGTTTTTCGTTCGGGATCACGATGAGGGTGTCCACGATGCTGCGAAGCTCTTTCAGACCCATCTCCGCCTGCCTGCGCCTGGTGGCGCCCTCGAACGAGAACGGGCGGGTGACCACCGCGACGGTGAGCGCCCCTATTTCCCGCGCGACCTCCGCGACGACCGGCCCTCCTCCCGTCCCCGTGCCGCCGCCGAGCCCCGCCGTCATGAACACCATGTCGGCACCCGTCAAGGATTCGCGAAGGATATCCCGGTCCTCCTGGGCCGCCTGCCGTCCGATGTCGGGGTTCGCCCCCGCGCCCAGCCCCTTGGTCAGCTTCGCTCCCATCTGGATCTTCAGGGGGGCGAGGTTTTTCTCCAGGGCCTGCGCGTCCGTGTTCGCGGCGATGAATTCCACGCCTGTGAGCCCCTCCTCAATCATGGTGTTGATGGCGTTCCCGCCGCCGCCGCCGAGGCCGAACACCTTGATGACCGCGTGGCATTTGTTTTCCTCTACGAGAGTGAACATGTCTTCCTCCTTCCGGGCTTCCCGGTTTATTAGAAAAATTCCGATAAGATCCGCTTCACACGCACCTTCCATCCCCCCCTGGCCTCCTCCTCCGCCGGTCTTCCCCCGTTTTCCACAAGATTCGCCCCGTAGAGGGTAAGCCCCACCGCGGGCGCGAAGATGGGACTGTTCACCACCTCCGCCATCCCCCCGATACCGATGGGGACTCCCCGCCGCATGGGCAGGTTAAAGACCCGCTCTCCAAGCTCGGGGAGGCCTTCCAGGCGGGATCCGCCCCCCGTGAGCACGATTCCCGCCCCGAGCATATCCTCGAACCCCGAACGCAGGATCTCCCTCCTGAGGAGCGAGAAAATCTCCTCCGCGCGGGGCTCGATGATCTCGCTCAAGTACTGCCGCCGGATCGGCCTCGGCTGGCGTCCTCCCACCCCGGGCAATTCCACGAGTTCGTCCCGACGGACCTTCTGGATCGCCGCGCACCCCGAGGCGATCTTCATGACTTCCGCGTCCGCCGCGGGTACCCGCAGTCCCACCGCCACGTCGGCGGTGATGTTGGACCCTCCCAGGGGCAGGATGAAGGTGTGGCGGAGGGCGCCGTCATAGAAAAGAGCCATATCGACGGTCCCGCCGCCGAAGTCCAGCAGCGCCACACCCACTTCGCGCTCCTCCGGAGTCAGCACGGCATCCGCGGAGGCCAGCGGCGAGAGAACGATGTCGACGATGTTGACCTCCGCCTTCTCGACGCATCGCACGAGATTGCGCGTACTCGGCAGATCGTCGGTCACCACGTGCACCCGCGCATCCAGGCGGATGCCCGTCATCCCGCGGGGATCCTTGATGCCCGGCATATCGTCGACGATGAACTCCTGGGTCAGGACGTGCAGGATCTCCCGGTCCGCCGGCAGTTCCACCGCCTTGGCCAGTTCCAGGACCCTCGCCACGTCCGCGTCGGTCACCTCCCGCTCGTTTCTAACGGAGACGGCCGCGTGGCTGTTGAACGACTTGATCAACGGACCGGATACGCCGACCAGCGCAGAATTCACCGGGAGGCCCGTCATCTTCTCCGCCTCGGAGACGCTCTTCGCGATCGACTTGACGGTCGCGTCCACGTTGACCACGGACCCTTTTCGCATCCCCTCCGTCGGACAGACGCCCACACCGAGAATCTCCAGCCCCTCGGAGGTCTTCTTCGCAATGACCGTCGCGACCTTGCTCGATCCGACATCCAGGCCGGTGATCACCCGCTCTGTCGACTCACCCATTATTCCCCCGACCGCACGAAGATGCGGCCCGCTGTTTTCAGATCCACGACCTTTTTCTCCCCCCCCAGGCTCGCCAGTTTCGGAATCGCCTCCTCCACCCGCCGCATCGCCTCGCCGAAGTCCATCGTCCCGATCTTCAGCTGGAGGCCGAAATCCCGGGTCACCAGCGTGAACCCGTCCTGCGCGTCGAAATGCACTTCCGATATGTTCCGGTTCAAGGTGCCGGCCTCCGCGTGCCGCAGGAGATCGATCGTCTTCTTCAGGTTCCGGATCGTGACCGGGTCCCTGGACGCGAGGTCATCCCGTGAAAAACCGGTGAGGATCGGGAAGTTCTTCGCGTCGTACGCGGTCAGCCGCTTGAAAATGTTTCCCCGCTCGTCCACGTAGTAGAGCGCGTCCAGGTTGACCATCGCGACCGGCTCCCGCTCCTCGATGCTCACCACAAGCTTGTCCGGAAACGCTTTCCGGACGACGACCTCCCGCACGAACGGGTGGGACAGGATCCGCCGGCCGATCTCCTCCTTGGAGAGCGACCAGATGTTTCCCCGGGCAACCCCCTTGAGGATTGCCGAGACCTCGTCCCCCTTTACGTGGGCGCACGGGTTCATGTCGACGACCCGCACCGAGAAGATGGCGGACCGGCCGAGCCAGGAGTAGGCGGCCGCCCCGCCCGCCCCCAGAAGAAGGAACGCCAGCACCGCCGCGGCCACCGGAAACCACTGCCGGAGAGGAATCCGGCCGCGGCCTGGCCCCTTCCCCTTCTTTCGCTTGCGCGCAGAGTGCGAACGTTTCCGCTTCCCGAGCGATTTCTTGTGGTATGCCTTGTACTCGATCATCTACTTGTTCAACCCCGCATCGTCCAATATCTCCTCGACGAGATCATCGAAGGGGACTCCGTCGAACTTCGCCGCCTTGGGCAGGAGGCTCGTCTCCGTCATCCCCGGGATCGTGTTCGCTTCCAGGAAGAAGAGGTTCCCCGCCGGATCCACCCGGTAATCGATCCTTGCCGCGCCGCGCAGCGACAGGGCTAACGCCCCGGTGCGCGTAAACTCCGCTGCCCGCAGAAGGATCTCGCGGTCCATCGGTACGGGGATCACGTACTCCGTCTGCCCCGCCGTGTACTTGGAATGGTAGTCGTAGAACCCCGTGCCCGACATCGGCACGATTTCGATCGCGGGGAGCGCCCTGCCGTTCACGATCCCTACCGTGATCTCCCTCCCCGGCACGTAGGCCTCGACCAGCACCCGGGTATCGTACTTCCCCGCCGTGGCCATGGCCCCGCTCCATCCCCCGACGTCCGTAACCAGGCTGATCCCCACCGTGGACCCCTCCCGGTCCGGCTTCACCACGAGAGGGAAACCGAACGCCGGCGGGGACGGGGAAGCAAGATCCTCCCCCTCGAACAGGGCGTCGGGCGGACAGGGGAGGCCGACGGCGGTTACGACCCGTTTGGCCATCACCTTGCTCATCGAGACGGCGGAGGCGGCGACGCCCGACCCGGTGTACGGCACGCGCGCACACTCCAGAGCCCCCTGGATGCATCCGTCTTCCCCCAGCCGGCCGTGGAGGGCGATGAAGGCCACGTCGATCTTCGCCTCGTGAATCACCCGGAGCCAATCCCCCCGGATGTCGATCTCGGCCACCCGGTATTCCTTTCGCCGAAGCGCCGCAACCGCGGCGGCCCCGGTCATAAGCGACACCTCCCGCTCCGAGGACTCGCCGCCGAGGAACACCCCGACCGTCTTTCCCCGGAACCGGCCTTTCTCACTCATCCGCGATCCCCCACATCTCCACCTCGGTAGAAAGGGTTATGGCCGAAAGGGTTTGCACCGCCTCCCTCCCCCGCGCGATGAGCCGCAAGACCTCGGAGGAAGTGGCCCGACCCTTGTTGATCATGAAATTGGCGTGCTTTTCCGAAAAGATCGCATCTCCCTCGCGGGCGCCCTTCATCCCCGCCCGCTCCAGCAGGGCCGCCGCATTTTCGTCGCCTTGCGGGTTCCGGAACGTGGATCCGAACGTTCGCTCTCCCCAGGGCTGTTTGGCGCGACGCTTCTCGTTCAACGCCTTCATGCGGGAAAACGCCTCGCCTGTGTGCCCCGGCCGAAGCCGGAACCCCGCACGGACGATGATCCCCCGCACGGGATATTCCGCCGTCCGGTAGGAGAAGCGGACCTCGCTCGCCCCGACGCGGTGAAGCCTCCCCTCGTAATCCACGATCTCCACCCATTCGACGATTTCCCCGATGGACCGCCCGTACGATCCGGCGTTCATCGTCAGCAATCCGCCGACCGTGCCCGGGATTCCGCCCAGTTCCTCGACCCCGGAGAGGGCGGACAGGGCGCACAATACGGCGAACCTCGGCACCATCACGCCCGCGTCGGCGACCACCGCCCCTCCCGGGGCAAACAGAACGTTCCCCATGTTCTTCCGGAGACAGACCACCGTCCCGCGAACGCCGCCGTCCGACACGAGGAGGTTGCTTCCCGCGCCCAGCGCCCTCACCTTCCGGTTCGCGGCCCTTTCCGACGCGAGGACATCCTGTACCTCACGCACGGAGCGGGGAAAGACCAGCCGTTCGGATGCCCCACCGATGCCGATGGTGGTGTGCTTCCCCATCCTGGCGCCTGCCACCTCATCGAGCCTGCTCATCGTCCCTCTCGTCCGGCCCTCGTTTCCCCGGGCCCTAACGGGATACAACGCCCTCTGCAAGTTTCCAGACATCTCCGGCCCCCATTGTCAGAAATATGTCTCCGGGTTGAAGACGGGGCAAAACCTCCCCCGCGGCCTCCACGGCCTTCCCCGCATAAAAAACCGCCCTGTGCCCGTGATCCCGTATCGCCTCGCAGAGCTTCTCGCCCGAAGCCCCCGGGATCGGTTTCTCCCCCGCCGGGTAGACCTCGAAAACGAGGAGCAGGTCCGCGTCATGGAACGCGGAGACGAAGTCCTGGAAAAGGGCGTGCGTCCGGGAGTAGCGATGCGGCTGGAAACCGACCACGACCCGGCGATCCGGCCACACTTCCCGGGCGGCGGAAAGCGTAGCCCGGATCTCGACGGGGTGATGCCCGTAATCGTCCACGACCGTCACGCCGTCCCGCTCCCCCTTGACCTGGAACCGACGGTGCACCCCCCGGTAGTCGGAGAGCCCTTCCCGGATCTTGTCGAAGGGGATCCCAAGCTCCGAGGCCACCGTCACCGCCGCCAGCGCGTTTTCCACGTTGTGGCGCCCGGGCGCGGAAAGCAAAACCTCCCCAAGATCTTCCCCGCGGCGGATCACCCGGAACCGGCTCGCCATGCCCTCGGGCACGACCCCGTCCGCACGGTAATCCGCCTGGTGGGAGAAACCGTAGGTGACGAACGTCTTCTGGAGCGAGGGAATGAGCTCCTGGACGTTTTGGTGGTCCACGCACAGGACGGCGAACCCGTAAAAGGGGACCTTGTTCAGGAAGTGGAGGAACGTCTCCTTGATCTGCCCGATTCCCGAGTAGTAGTCGAGGTGCTCGGCATCGATGTTGGTCACGACCGCCACGGTGGGAGAGAGCTTCACGAACGACCCGTCGCTCTCGTCCGCCTCCGCCACCAGGAAATCCCCGGACCCGAGCTTGGCGTTGGATCCGAGGCTGTTCAACTTCCCCCCCACGACGGCGGTCGGATCCCACCCCGCCGCCGCGAGAACGGTGGCCACCATCGAGGTCGTGGTCGTCTTTCCGTGCGTCCCCGCGATCGCGATGCCGTATTTCATCCGCATGAGCTCGGCGAGCATCTCCGCACGGGGAATGACCGGGATCTTCCTGCGGTGCGCTTCGATCACCTCTTCGTTGTCCGGCCGGATGGCCGAGGAAACCACCACCACGGAGACGTCCTCCGGCATGTTGGCGGGGCCGTGCCCGGACCGGATCTGCGCCCCTAGGCTACCAAGCCGCTCGGTGATGTCGGTAAGCCTTTGGTCCGATCCGGTGACGCCGTAGCCGAGATTCAAGAGAAGCTCGGCGATTCCGCTCATGCCGATCCCGCCGATTCCGACGAAGTGGATTCGAAGCCCTTTTCTATACACTTTCGTCCACTCCTCTTCCGATCTCGCCAAGCGCCGACCGGATGATCGCCATGGCCGCGTCCGGCCGGGAGAACGCCACGGCTCCTTCCTCCGCCGCTTTCCGTCGATCGGGATCCTTAGCCCAGAGGGAAAGCGCCTCCCGCACCCTCTCCCCGGACGCCTTCTCCTGCCGAAACCATATTCCGCCGCCTCCCGCGCAGAACTCCTCGGCGTTCTTTTCCTGGTGGCGGTCGGCCGCGAAGGGATACGGAATCAGCACGCAGGGCCTTCCGAAAAGCGCCGCCTCCGCAAGCGAAAGGGCGCCCGCCCGCATCAGGACGGCATGGCAGCGGGCGAAAACGTCCCCGATCCGGTCCGTGAAGGGAAACGGCTCGATGGGGAGATCCTCCTCTTTCACGACGTTTTCCACGTTGGTAAACTCCCGGTCGCCGGTCTGCAGGAGGAACCGCATCCCTCCCCCCCCGCTCCGGACGGCCCGCCCCATCCCGATCACGAGCTCGTTGATCGCCCTTGCCCCCTGGGACCCTCCCGTCGCGAAGACGGTGAAAGGCGCGGGAGGCGGGGAGCAACTTCTCGACATGACGGCAGCCTCCACGATCTCCCGCCGGACGGGGTTCCCGGAGGCCGACGCGCGCCCCGACGGGAAGTAAGGCGACGCTCCCCCGAACCCCGTGTACACGCGTCTTGCCATCCTCCCGAGCATCCGGTTCGCTCTGCCGGGGACCGCGTTCTGCTCCTGCAGGAAAAGCGGCACCCCCGAAGCGAAAGCCGCCAGAGACACGGGCACGGAGGCATATCCGCCGACGCCGAACACGAAGTCGGGACGTCTGCGGCGCAGCACCTTAAGCGACGCGCCGAGACCGCCGATCATCCTGGCCATCCCATGCAGCCCGCCCGCCCCCTTCCCACGGACCTGCCCCGCGGAGACGAAATCGATCGCGAAGCCCCTGGCCGGCACCACCTTCGCCTCGAGACCTCCCTCCGTCCCGACGAAGGAGACGGAACCTCCCGGGGAGAGGGAGAGAAACGCCTCAGCAAGCGCAATCCCCGGGAACACGTGCCCGCCGGTTCCCCCGCCGGCTATTATCAGGTTCAGCGACAAAAACCTCCGCTCCTTTCATCGAGATGTTGGTAAGGATCCCGATCGCTCCCAGGTGGAGAATGAGCGAGGTCCCCCCGTAACTCAAGAACGGCAGGACCATTCCCTTGGGCGGGAGCATCTGCAAGCCCACCATCATATTCATGAGAGCCTGCATGCCGATCATGGTCGCTACCCCCATCGCGAGGTACTTCCCGAACGGGTCGCGGGCGCGGCGGGCAATCCGGAATCCCACCCAGACGAGCGTCATGAAAACGGCACCCACGGCGACGACCCCCGCAAACCCGAGCTCCTCCCCGATGACGGAGAAGATATAGTCCGTGTGCATCGCAGGGAGATAGAAAAGCTTCTGTTTCCCGGCGCCGATCCCCGTCCCGATGAGTCCCCCGTTCGAGAAGGCGATCAGGGACTGCACCACCTGGTACCCCGCCGCCTGTGCCTGGGAGAACGGGTCGAGGAAAGCCGAAAGACGCGCCATCCGGTACGGTTTCGAAACGATCGCCAGGACCAGGCCCATGATCCCCACGACACCGCATCCCGCGAGGAGCCTCCAGGAGAAGCCGGCGATGAACAGCAGCGCCACGACCGACGTGGTGATGATAACCGCCGTCCCGAAGTCCGGCTCCTTGAGGATCAATGCCACGTAGAGCACAAGGACGGCAAGGATCGGCAGGAACTCCCGGCCTCCCCCGCCAAAGTTCTCCCCTTTCCGGTCGATCGCGTAGGCCGCATAGGCGATGAGGGAAAACTTGGCGAGCTCGGAAGGCTGGAAGGTGAAGAGCCACATGTCGATCCACCGGGAGGCGCCGTTTGCCGTGTGCCGGATCCCGGGAACGAAGACAAGGACCAGGAGGACAAGGGTACCCCCCATGAGGGCGGCGATATGCCGGCGAATGATATCGTAGTCGACCCGGGAGAGGAAGAGCGCCAGGGAAGCACCCAGGACGAGGAAGAGAACCTGCCGCTTGAAAAAGTACGCCGCGTCGTTGCCGAGCCCCGCGGACGCTTCCGCCATCACCGACGTAGCGCTCCACACCATCACGGCCCCCAGGCCGGCAAGGATCATCGTGCAGAGCGTGAGAATCAGGTTCTCGTGCCGTTTCCCGATGTTCATTCCGACAGCCCCATAACCGCCTCCCGGAACACCTCGCCGCGCTCCTCGAAACTGCGGAACATGTCGAAGCTCGAGCAGGCCGGGGAGAAGACGACGACGTCGCCCGGGCGCGCGTTGGCGGCGGCCGCGCGGACCGCTTCATCCAGGGAGTCGGCCCCCAGAAGGGGCACCGTCCCCGAAAGTTCCTGCACCATGCGGTCCCGGGCCTCCCCCAGCAGGATCGCCGCGCGGGCCTTGCGCGCGAGGATCTCGCGGAGAGGACGGAAGTCCAGCCCCTTGTCCTTCCCGCCGGCGATCAGCCACACGGGCTCCGAGAACCCCTCCAGGCACTTGATCACCGCCCCCACGTTCGTCCCCTTCGAGTCGTTGATGAAGGACACCTCGCGCACCTTCCGGACGAATTCCACCCGGTGCGGCAGCCCCCGGAAGGCCCGCAGGCATTCCCATACGACATCGGGAGGGATCTTCATGGCGCGGGCCGCCCCGATCACTGCCATGGCGTTCTCCACTTTCTGGGACCCCCGGACCCGGAGAATGGAGACCGGGTACCGCTCCTCGACGGGGCCGCCCCGGTAGACCATCTCCTCCCCATCCCGGGACACCCCCGCGTCAAGCACCCGGGAGGGGGAAAAGGGGATCTGCCCGGCCGTAATCCCGGAGAGCCGGGAGGAGATCTCCGGGTCGTCGACGTTCACGACGGCCAGGTCGTCCGGGCCCTGGTTCCGGAATATCCCCATCTTCGCCTCCGCGTAGGAAGAAAGGTCGGGATACCGGTCCAGGTGGTCCTCGGTGATGTTCAGGAGGACGGCCACGGCGGGCCGGAAGGCGACGATCGTCTCCAGCTGGAAACTCGAGACCTCCACGACGGCCCAGTCGTACGTCTTGCCGCCCGCCTCGACGAAAGGGGTCCCCAGGTTCCCCCCGACGAACACCTCGGGGAAGACGTGGGACGCCATCTGGCCCAGAAGCGTCGTGACCGTCGACTTGCCGTTCGTCCCCGTCACGGCGGCCACCTTCCCGCGAAACCGGCGGTACCCCAACTCCAGTTCTCCCCACACGGCCGTTCCGGCACCAGACAGCGCCTGGAGGGGAAGCTTCTCCCGCGGAACCCCGGGGGAGAGGACCACGAGGTCCGCCGTAAACGCCGCCTGATCGGTCATCCTGCCCTGGACGAACGTTATCTGCGGAGGGACGGCGTGCCCGAGAGACCGCTCCACGTCTTCCTTCGGGCGCTCATCGAAGAGGGTGACCCTGCCCTCCTCCCGCAGGAGGAGGAGGGCCGAGGCGAACCCCGACTTCCCGGCCCCGATCACCAATACGTTTTTCCCGCCGAACGTCTCCATGGTCACCGGATCTTGAGCGTGCTGATGGCCAGCAGCGCCAGGATGATCGAGATGATCCAGAACCGGACGATGATTTTCGGTTCCGCCCACCCTTTTAGTTCGAAGTGGTGGTGGACCGGCGCCATCCGGAAGATCCGCTTCCGTGTCGTTTTGTAGGAAAATACCTGGAAGATCACCGAGAGGGCCTCCATCACGAACACCCCGCCCACCAGGATCAGAACGATCTCCTGCTTCACCATCACCGCCACGGTTCCAAGCGCGGCCCCGAGGGACAGCGAGCCGGTATCCCCCATGAACACCTGGGCGGGGTAGGTGTTGAACCAGAGAAACCCGATGCCCGCCCCCGCCATGGCGCCGCAGAAGATGGTGAGTTCCCCCACCCCCGCAACGTAGGGAATCTGCAGGTAGTTCGCGATCTTCACGTGCCCCGTGAGATACGCAAACAGCATGTAGGTCCCGGCGGCGATGATCATGGGGCCGATGGCCAGTCCGTCGAGACCGTCGGTCAGGTTGACGGCGTTCGACGCTCCCACGATCACGATGATGATGAACGGAATGTACAGGATCCCCAGGCTGGGGTTGAGCTTCTTGAAGAAGGGGATGCTCACCTTGTCCTGGATCCCCACGTCCATGTAGATCAGCGTCGCCGCTACCCCGGCGAGGAGGATCTGGCTCGTGAATTTGGCCGTCGCGCTTAACCCCTTCGAGTCCTTCCGGATGACCTTCTTGTAGTCGTCGAGAAACCCGATGCCACCGTACCCAATGGTTACGAAAGTGGCGATCCAGATGTAGGGATTCGATAGATTCGCCCAGAGAAGGGTCGGGACCACGACGGCGATGACGATCAACAGCCCTCCCATCGTCGGGGTTCCCTCCTTGGCGAGGTGCCTCTCCGGCCCGTCTCTCCGGATGGTCTGTCCGATCTGGTGGGCGCCAAGCTCGCGGATGAGCCACGGTCCGATGATGAAGCACAGGAGAAGCGCCGTGATCGAGGCGTAGATCGTGCGGAACGTGATGTACCGGAACACGTTGAAGAACGAATAGTCCACGTGCAGCGGGTAGAGAAGGTGGTACAGCATCAGACTATGCCCACTCCTTTTCCACGGCTTCGGCGATCTCCTCGAGCCGCATCCCTCTTGACCCCTTGATCAGGATGACGTCCCCTGCCCGCAACGCACCCGTTACCGCATCGCGCAGCGTCTCCCGGCCTTCGGCGTGCAGGATCCTTGCAGGATCCATCCCGCCCTCCTTTGCGCCGCGGGCGATCGAAGCCGCCTCCTTCCCGAAGGTGAACAGGAGAGCCACCTCCGTTCCGGCGAGCATGTGCCCGATCCGGAAATGGGAGACTTCGGACACCTCCCCCAGCTCGAGCATGTCCGCCAGGACCACGAGTGCCCGCCTCCCCCGCCGGAGGGCCATCAGGTTCCTCAGGGCCACCTCCACGGATGCGGGGTTCGCGTTGTAGGAGTCGTCCAGGAGCAGCCCCCCTTCCCGCAGGGGAACGGGGTGGAACCGACCGGGAAGAGGGGGCAGGGAACGGAATCCCTCCTCCAACTCTTTCGGCCGCAGGCCGAGGGCGTACGCGGCCGCGACGGCGGCGAGCGCGTTCATGAGGTTGTGGTCGCCCGTGAGAGGGAGGGAGGAGGTGAATTCCCCGGAAGGGGTCCGGACCGCAATCCGCATCTTCTCCTCGTCCATCATCAGCACCCGCCCCGAGACTTCGTTGAGCGCCACGCCGTAGTGGATCTTCGTCGCCCGGCAGCGTCCCGCCTCCCGCATTACCCGCAGGTCCGTCGCGTTCACCACTGCCGTTCCCGACTCGGGAAGGGACCGGTACAGATCCCCCTTTTCCCGAGCCACCTCCTCGAGGCTTCGAAGCCCCTGGAGATGGGCGGGCGTGATGTTGGTGATGACCGCCACGTCCGGCGCGGCGATGTCCGAAAGCCTCGCGATTTCCCCCGGCTGGCTCGTTCCCATCTCCAGCACCGCGACGTCGTGGTCCGAGGCGAGCGTAAGCAGGGCCAACGGCATTCCGATCAGGTTGTTCCGGGACCCGGGATTCCCGAGAACGTTCCTGCTGCGGGAAAGCAGCGCCGCGAGCATCTCCTTCGTGGACGTCTTCCCGGAACTGCCCGTGATGCCCACGAGGGGAATGTGACGGAGACGCATTCGATGCGCCCTGGCCAGATCCCCCAATGCCTCGACGGGGCTCTGCACGACGAACACCGGTTTCCCGGCAAGGACTTCAGGGGGAATCTTCCGGGCCCCTTCCTCCGACACGATCGCCGCCCGGGCCCCCTTGCGGAATGCCTCCCCCACGAAATCAGCACCGTCGACCCGCTCTCCGGGAAGGGCGACGAAGAGCCCCCCGGGTACAACTTCCCTGCTGTCGGTGGTCACGGCGCCGATCGGGTCCCTGGTGGAAATCTCTCCTCCGCCCCGCAGCGGATGGAGGACCCCGATCACATCCCCGATCGTCAACCTACCCGTCACCGGCCAGGATCGTTCTGACCGTTTCCCTGTCGTCGAATGGCAAGGACCGGTCCCCGATGAGCTGGACATTCTCGTGTCCTTTCCCGGCTACCACGATCGTATCCCCCCGCCGGGCGATCTCGAGCGCCCGCGCGATAGCCGCTTTCCGGTCCGGGATAACCAAGTAATACCCTCCATCCCACGAGACTGTCCCCGTCGCCTCCAGGATCCCTTCCGCAACGACCCCCGGAACGATATCCGAAAGGATCGCCCCGGGGACCTCATTCCTGGGGTTGTCGGAGGTGAGGACCACCACGTCGGACCTGCGTGCCGCGATTCGTCCCATCTCCGGCCGTTTCGCCCGGTCCCTGTTCCCGCCGCAGCCGAAGACGGTGATCAGCCTCGCCTCGGCCAGCCCCTTGAGGGTGGTGAGCACCCGGTCGAGCCCCTCGGGGGTGTGCGCGTAATCCACGAATACGTGGAGGCCGCGGTCGTTGGGGATCTCCTCCATCCTCCCGGGAATCGAAGGCATTTTTTCCACCCCTTCGCGGATCGCCCCGGGAGGGACGTCGAGCAGGATCGCCCCGCAGACTGCCGCCATGATGTTAGACGCGTTATAGGAGCCGATGATCTTCGCCCGAAGATCCATCGGTCCCACGGGGGTTGCAAGGGCAAGACGGGTCCCGTCCCACGACATTTCCACCGAGAGGGGATGCACCATCCTCTCCCGGGAAAACCCGAAAGTCAGGGCGTCCGGGAACTCCTGCGCGAGTTTCGCCCCGCACGGATCGTCCGCGTTCACGGCCATGCCGGCCCGCTTCCCTTCCGACGGGAGAAACTCCCTGAAAAACCGGGCCTTGGCCTGGAAATACGACTCCATGTCCCCGTGGAAGTCGAGGTGGTCGTGCGACAGGTTCGTAAACAGCCCTGCGTCGAACCGCACCCCCTCGACCCTTCCCTGCGCCGTGCTGTGGGAGGAGACTTCCATCACGAGGTGGCTTGCTCCCGCGGATAGCGCAGCCGCCATCACCTCCTGAAGTTCGTGGGGAAAGGGCGTGGTCAGCCCCGCCCGCAGAATCTCCCCGGCCAGGCGGTAATTGATCGACCCGATCACGGCCGTCTTAACCCCTGCGGCTTCGAGGATGGACTCGAGAAGGTAGGTGACAGTCGTCTTTCCGTTGGTGCCCGTCACCCCGATCACCGTAAGGCTTTTCGACGGGTCGCCGTAAAAGCGAACCGCCACTGCGGGCAGAGCCGCAGACGTCGACTCTACTTGAAGGCAGGGCAACGGCGCGGGAGCGATTTCCCGCTCGACGAGGGCCGTCGCCGCACCCGCCCGCGCCGCTGCATGGAGGAAGGAGTGACCGTCCGCACGCTCCCCGCGGAGGGCAATGAACAGGTCGCCGGGCCGGGTCTTGCGGGAATCGATGGATATGCCTCCGATCTCGAGTGATCCGAGAGAATCCCCAACCGGTGTAATTCCTGCGAGAACATTCGCCAGTCTCATCTTTCGCCTTACTCTGCCCCGAAGGTCACGGTGCAGGCCGTGCCGGGGACAAGAATTCCGCCGGGCCTGGGGGACTGGGTCCGGGCCAACCCGGTACCGACAAGCTCGAGTCTCACCGAATGCCTGCCCATGAGGTCCACCACCCTTCCCATGCTCAGGCCTCGCATGTCCGGCATGACCAGCGCGCTCTCTGCCTCTGCGGGCCCCGTCGCCACGCGTGTCATCCGGACTCCCCCGGCTCCGATCTCCCCCCGGGTCGCCCTGGCCACTTCTCTTTCGACCGGCTCCGTGGGGGTCAGCCCCATGTAGTAGGCCGTCTTCACCGCGATCTGGTTGAAGGCGGGGGCCGCGACAACGCCTCCGTAAACCTCCCCTTTCGGCTCGTCGACGACGACAAGGATCAGAAACTCGGGGTCATGAAGGGGGAGGAACCCGATGAAGGAGGCGATCCGCTTGTCCGGGGAGTACCGGCCGGTCCCCACCTCCACTTTTTGCGCCGTCCCCGTCTTCCCGCCGACGAGAAACCCCTTGATCCGGGCCTGTGTAGCGGTTCCGTCCTCCTGGACCACTTTTCCGAGGATCTCCCGGACCTGTTTCGACGTTTTGGGGGAGATCGTTCTCCTGAGCTCCTTCGGCTCCCCGCGGTAGACCACCTTCCCCTCCGGGTCGGTGACCTGCTTCACGAGATACGGCTTCATCATCTTCCCGCCATTCACCACGGAAGCCATCGCGGAGGCCAGTTGGAGGGGCGTAACGGCGATCCCCTGTCCGAAGGAGACGGTGGCGCGTCGGATCTTGCTGAACTTGTCGCGGGAAGGGACCAGCCCGCGCGATTCCCCCACGAGCTCCACCCCCATCTTCGACCCGAACCCGAATGCCCGGATCATGTCGTAAAACCCCCCGGGGTCCATCTTCTCGCTGACCTTGATCATCCCGATGTTGCTCGAGAACTTGATCACCTCGGGGATGGTGAGCCAGCCGTACTTGTGGGTGTCGTGTATCGTCCGTCCCGCGTGCCGGAACTTCCCTTGCTCGCAGAAGACCCTGTCGCGGACGTCGATCGCTCCCAACTCAAGCGCGGAGGCCAGCGTGAACACCTTGAAGGTCGACCCCGGTTCGATGACATCGGTGATGATCCGGTTTTTCCTCGCCGACGGCGGGCCCGTGGACAGGCTGTTCGGGTTGAACGTGGGGAGATTCGCCATCGCGAGGATCTCCCCGGTCTTGGGTTGCATGACAAGGGCCATCCCTCCGCGGGCCTTGTGCTTTTTCACCGCCTTCACCAGCTCGGTCTGGGCCACGTGCTGGATGTTCCTGTCGATGGTGAGGGATACGGAGTGTCCCGCCGAATTGACCTTGATCGGCGCGTCCGCCGGTACGATGATCCGGCCCCGCGCATCACGCTCGCACACGAGGAACGCATTCTCCCCCCGCAGATACTTGTCCAGCGACAGTTCGATCCCCTCGATCCCGTTGCTGTCCACGTCGGTGAAGCCGATGACCGAGGAGGCGAGCTCGCGGTTCGGGTAGAAGCGCTTCGGTTCCTCGACCGTGCCGATGCCGGCCGTCCCGACGTCGTCCTTCCCCCGGGAAAGCGCTTCCCGCACTTCCCTTACGATCTCATCGGCCGTCGAGGAAGGCATCTGCCTCTTGACCCAGAGGAAATTCCTGTTCGACGCGAACGCCTTCCGCAGCCCGGCGGCGGGCCGGGAAATCCGGCGGGAGATCAGATCCGCAGCGATGTCGGGGGACGAAAGCTTGGAAGGCTGGACATAGATCGACTTTGTGGAAAGACTTACCGCGAACTCCGTCCCGGTCCGGTCGAGGATCTCCCCGCGCTTCGGGAGGAGCGGGATCTTCACGCTGTACTGCTTTTCCCCTCTCTCGCGGATCCCCTCGACGCCGAGCACCTGAATGTGGAACGCGCGAAAAACAATGAGACAATAGACGCCCGCCAGGATGCCGAGGATGATGCGGGCGCGGGGGTTCATTTCACCCGGATGATCCTTTCCGTCTTCGTCTCCACCATGCCAAGCTGTCCCCTGGCGATCGCCTCGATGCGCGCGGGGCTCCGAAGCGTCAGGATCTCCGTCTTCAGAAGCGCATGTTCTTTCTGGAGAACCTGCTTCTCCTCAAGAGCCACCGATACGCCGTAGCCGATCCCGTAATACTTCCCCGACAGCCAGACGGTGAACAGAGCCACGGCGAGAAACAGGATGGCCAGTCCCATGGTCCACCGGTTTCGGGAACCGGACGGGAACACGGGCGCCTCCCGCCGGATCTCGGTGATCATGTCCATGCCGTTTCCGATCACGATTCTCCTCATCCCTTCCCTCCTATACGTTTTTCCGGACCACACGCAGCTTTGCACTGGCGGCCCTCGGATTACTCCTGCTTTCCGTCTCTGCCGGGACGACCGGCTTGCGCGTGAGCACGTGAAGCGCAGCCGTCGGTCCCGTCGACTGCGTCCGGAAAGCGATCTTCACCATTCGATCCTCCAGCGATTGAAAACTGATCACGGCCACCCTTCCCCCCGGCGCAAGATGCGACGCAAAACGGTCAAGAAAAACAGCGAGCGATTCAAGCTCCCGGTTCACGGCGATCCGAAGCGCCTGGAACACCCGCGTCGCGGGGTGGATCTTCCTCGGCCACGCCTTCCGGGGAATGGCCGATTTGACCAGGTCGGCCAGCCGGGCGGTGCTTTCTACCGGCTCCTTCCGCCGCAGCGTGACGAGAGCTCGCGCGATCCTTCGCGAAAATCTCTCCTCCCCGAACCGGAAGAAGATGTCCGCCAGCTCCCTTTCGGTCGAACGACCAAGGATCTCCCGTGCGGTGGTCCCGCCCGCCCCGGGATCCCGACGCATGTCCAGGGGGCCGTCGCCCTGGAACGAGAACCCGCGGGAGGGATCGGAAAGCTGCGGGGAGGACAACCCCAGATCGAGCAGCATCCCGTCGAACATCCGCCCGCCCGACGCCTCCCGCAGCACCTCGAGGTCGGCGAAGTCGGCGTGCACCATTACGGCCCGGGGGAACCGGCGGAGACGCTCCGATGCGAGCGTTAGCATCGTGGGGTCGGCGTCCGCGCAGACGAGCAGGCCTTCCGGGCCTATCCGCTCCGCGATCTTTTCCGCGTGCCCGCCCGCTCCCACCGTTCCATCGAGGAACACCTCTCCGGAAACGGGGGCCAGCATTCCCAAAATCTCCTGTAAAAGAACGGGGACATGGCCATTTGCCACACCCTATATCCCCAGGGAATCGATCTCCCGGGACAGTTCGGGATCCTCGAACCCTTCCTTCTCGAACCTGCTCATTTCCACATCCCATCTCTGCCGGTCCCAGATCTCGAACCGGTTCGGCATGCCGAGGATGACGACGTCCCGGTCCAGACCCGCGTAGGACCGAAGCGACGGGGGGATCAGGATCCGTCCCTGCTTGTCGGGCACCACCTCGACGGCCCCGCCCACGAAGAACCGCACGAAGGCATTCTTCTTCTTGTTGACGCTCGACACCTTGGCCGCCAGTTTTTCCTCAATCCTTTCCCATTCCGCGGACGGATAGGCGTAGATGCACCCCGAGTAATTGGTGATTACGACGGGTTCCATGTCTGTTTCGGAGAGTTGCTCACGGAAGCGGGCAGGGATATTCACCCTTCCCTTGGGGTCGATGGTATATTCGAACCGTCCTCGAAATATCATGTAGGCCGCCTAACCCACCTTTCCCCACATTTACCCACTAGCGGCCATTTTATAGAACGGTGAATACGTGTCAAGCATTAATATAAGAAAGACGGATCCGAAGAAATCGAGCAAAAACACGTTCTACCACAGGGAAGACGGTCATTATGGCAGGGGAAAAAGGCTTGAGGAGGCCGTAAGCCGGGTTCTGTGCGCGGTTTTGATGCCGCGTTACGGCCATTTCTCTAGGACGGACGTTGCCGCCCGTCTCCAGCGACCTTGACCCGAGGGCTCCGGGCGGGCCGCCCTTCCCCCGCATGCGTTCCGCGGAGTTGCCCTCCTATTCGGTCTTGCTCCGGGTGGGGTTTGCCGTGCCGCTCCGGTCGCCCGGCGCGCGGTGAGCTCTTACCTCACCTTTTCACCCTTGCCGCCCGGCTTATTGCCGCCGGATGGCGGTGTCTTTTCTGTGGCGCTGTCCTCGGGGTCGCCCCCACCGGGGATTACCCGGCACCCTGCCCTGCGGAGCCCGGACTTTCCTCCCGCCCCCCAACGCTTTCGCTCCGGGGGGCCGGCGGCCGCTTGGCCTCCTCAAGCCTTCTGGAAATGAGCGTCGATCGCACGGTTCGCAAGCCGGTCCGCGGCCTGGTTCTCCCCGCGATCTATATGCAGTATACGCGTCCCGGGAAATCTGCGCAAACGCCGGCAGGCCTCGTAATAGAGGGGTTTCAAAAGATCCGATTTCACTCGATATTCGGCATTCAGCTGCCGGACGATCAGTTCCGAGTCGGACAGGATCGTCAAGGAAGAGGGGGAAAGCTTCTCCGCTTCCGAAAGGCCCAGCAGGAGAGCGCGGTATTCGGCAACGTTGTTGGTCGCTTCCCCGATGTACTCGAACCGTTCGATCGGGCAGTCCTCTCCGTCCACCTCGAGCACTACGCCGATCCCGGACGGGCCGGGATTCCCCCTGCTTGCGCCGTCGCTGCGGACCGTAACCGCCCTTTTCTTCATCCTCCGGCCTGCTCCTCCGCCACGTCCCCCTCGAAGTAGATGATCCGGTTGCAGTTGGGGCAGGAGTAGATCCTTTCCTCGCGCTGGAGGAGAATAAAAAGCTGGTGGGAAATGTTCATATGGCATCCCGTGCAGGACTGGTTTCGCGCAGGCACAATGGCAACTCCGCCACGCCGGTCGAAGATCATCTCGAACCTCCTGGCGAGACCCTTGTCCAGACTCGCCGCCACTTCGCTCTTCTTCGCCTGGAGCCGGGAGATGTCCTTGTCGAACTTCGCCATTCTCGCCTCGATGTCCACCATGCGTTCGCGGTAGCGGCCACCCAACTCCTCGACTTCCGCCGACAGCTCGGCGAGCCGCTTTTCCACTTCCTCGTCCCGCGCAAGCACCGCGAGAAGCTCATCTTCACGGACTGTATTGGTCCGCTTCGTTCCTTCGATCTCTGTGAGCATCGCGGAGTCTTCGTTATTGGTCTTGATCGACATCAGCTTCGCCTTGGCTCTTTCGACCTTCTCCCTCTCCTCCTCGATCTCCCGTTCCTTCTCCCTCTTCTCCATCTGAAGCTGTTCGAACTCCTGCTTCGTTGCGAGAAACTTCGTCTCCCTCTCCTCGAAAAGATTCTTCAGGTCAGCCACCTCGAGCGGAACTTTATGCTTCTCCCTTTCGACCATCCTGGAGCTGTTCATGGCCTCCTGCAGGTCGAGCAGAACCTTCACGTTCTTCATCAACGCTTCGTCCCTCCTGTCTCCTTCGGCCTGTACGCCCGCAATGGCTCGTTCTCCATGACCACGCGGGGAAAGACCCTTTTGCCGAACCGCGCGGAAATCACGCGTCGGAATTCCGGGAGGATCCACTTCTCCCCCGATCCGTGCCCGATGTCCGCCACCGTCATCTCTCCGGAGGACGCCTCGAGCGCCTGGTGATACTTGACGTCCGCCGTGAGGAAAAGGTCGGCTCCCGCGGCCCTCGCCGCCTCCGCGAACTCCGAACCGCTCCCCGCCACCACCGCGATCTTGCGGACACGCCTCTTCTGCGGACCCGCCACCTTGATCCAGGATGGCCGCACGGCCCTGTACACGTCTTCCAGGACTTCCGCGAGAGGGGCCTCCCGCAGCCTGTTCCCCACAGCCCCGATCCCGCCTCCGAGAGCCCCCCCCTTGAGCGGATAGACGTCGATCGCCGGCTCCTCGTAAGGATGGGCATCCCGAACGCCCTTGAGCACCCCCGTAAGAAGGTTCGCCGCCACGACCGATTCGAGCCGGACCTCCTCCACCCTCTCCTCGCTTCCCGGTCTGCCCAGAAACGGATTCGCCCCCTCCGCGGGAAAAAACGTTCCCGTCCCGACGGTCCGGAACGAGCACCGGGTGTAATGGCCGATTCGGCCTCCCCCCGCCTCCGACAGCGCGGCAAGGACATCGTCGGCGCGGTCGGGGGGTACGAACACCACGACCTTGCACGCGTCGGACGGCTCGCCGGGGATGAGGGGGCGGATCTTCTGCAGGCCGATCCTGCGCGCGAGGGCGTGGGACACCCCCTTCGGCGCGACGTCGGCATTCGTGTGGGCGGAGATGACCGCCAACCCCATCCGGACCAGCTCGTAGACGGCGGCGGAGGCGGCCTGGTCTGCCCGGATCGACTTGAGCGGCGAATAGATCACCGGGTGGTGTGTGACGAGAAGATCGGCCTTGTGGCGCCGGCATGCCGCCACGACCGCGGGAGTGGCGTCCAGCGCGATCACCACCCTCGTCGCAGGAGCATTCGAGTCCCCCAGGAGAATTCCCACGTTGTCCCAGTCTGCCCGGTGGGCAAACGGAAACTCGTCGTCGAGCGCCTTCCAGACGTCACCCACCGTAACGGCGGGTGCGGAAGATGTGCCCCCCGGGGGGGTCACACCGCCCCCATTCCCGCTATCCGGATCGTCGACCTTTCACGTGGCATAGCTATATTTTGGTGGGCCCACCTGGCCTCGAACCAGGGACCGACCGGTTATGAGCCGGTGGCTCTGACCAACTGAGCTATGGGCCCGTAATCCCTTACCAGGATCGGATTTCTCATTTTCCCCGGGAAACGGGTGCTTTGTCAATCCGGATCCCGTCATCTTTAAGGGGACAACCTCCCTCTCTCTACTCAATAAACGTCTTGAGCCTCTTGCTTCGACTGGGGTGGCGCAGCTTCCGGAGCGCCTTTGCCTCGATCTGGCGAATGCGCTCCCGGGTCACCTCGAAATCCTGCCCCACTTCCTCCAGCGTGTGATCCGACTTCTCGCCGACGCCGAATCGCATCCGGAGGACGCGCTCCTCCCTCGGGGTCAGGGTCCCGAGGACTTTCTTCACCTGGTCGGCGAGATTGATGTTGATCGCACTTTCCACCGGGGAGGCCGTGTTCTTGTCCTCGATGAAATCCCCCAGGTGGCTGTCCTCCTCCTCCCCGATGGGGGTCTCGAGCGAAATGGGCTCCTTCGCGATCTTGAGCACCTTGCGGACCTTCTCAAGAGGGATGTCCATCCGCTCCGCGATCTCCTCGGGGGCGGGCTCCCGCCCGAGCTCCTGTACGAGGTAGCGGGAGGTCCGGATCAGCTTGTTGATCGTCTCGATCATGTGCACGGGGATGCGGATCGTCCTCGCCTGATCGGCGATCGCCCTCGTGATCGCCTGCCGGATCCACCAGGTGGCGTAGGTCGAGAACTTGTAGCCCCTCCGGTACTCGAACTTGTCGACCGCCTTCATCAGGCCGATGTTCCCCTCCTGGATGAGGTCGAGGAATTGAAGCCCCCGGTTGGTATACTTCTTGGCGATCGACACGACAAGGCGGAGGTTTGCCTCTACCAGCTCGCGCTTCGCCTCCCTCACCTTGCGTTCCCCCTCCTCCATCAACCTGAGCGTCTCGATGAGGTTTGTGGCCTTCAGGCCCGCCTCCCGCTCCACGCTGCGGATCTGCTTTCTCGCCTCTACAACGATTTCCTCCATGCCGAGAAGACGGTCCTTGCTCACGTGGTGTCTCATCGCGGCCTTCGCCAGTTTGTCCTTTCTCCCCCTGACCTGCCGGATGAGAATCAGAAGCTCCTTCTCGGGCAGCCTGGTTCTCTCCTCGCAATCCCGGATCCTTCTCTCCGCCTGCTCGATCGTGTCCGCGTATCTGCGGATCTTGTCGCCGATGGACTCGATCTGCCTCTCCTTCAGGTGAATCTCCTGGATCGACTCCTCCACTCTCTTGTAGAGGACGCCTACCTGTTTCTTCATCTTCGCCTTTTCCTTCTCGGGGATCTTTCCCTTCCTCAGCCGCAGTTCAAGCTCCCTTGCGGACTGCATGCTTCTTTTGATCCGCACCACGCCGCGAAGAACTTTCTCCTGGGCCTGCACTTCCTCCTCGTCGGTGGAGTCCTCGTCGAGGTTCTTGATCACGTCACGAATCTGCAGTTCGCCGGACTTGAGCTTCTCCCCGATCCGGAACAGCTCATCGAGCGCTACGGAGCAGCTCTTCACCGCGGCCATGATCCTGCGTTCTCCGTCCTCGATCCGCTTGGCCAGAGTCACCTCCCCCTCCCTGTTCAGGAGTGGAATCGAACCCATCTCCTTGAGGTAGAGCCGCACCGGGTCGTTCGCCTTGATACCGCTCGCGTAGTCCACTTCCTCCTCTTCCTCCTCCTGGGCCTCCTCCTGACCCTCTTCCTCCCCGATCAGCCTGTTCTCGCCGGAGAGGGGAGCCTTCTGGAATGCATCGACGACCTCTATCGCATGCGTCCCGAAGATCTCCATCACATCATCGATCTGGTCCCCCGTGAGGACGTCCGGGGGAAGCGCGCTGTTCAGCTCGTCGTAGGTCACGAATCCCTGCGCGCGCCCCTTCTCGAGAAGTTCGTCGATCCCGTTCAGTTTTCCCTTTCTGGCCATATCTCCATCACCTCATCTTCGGGTTCTTCTTAGCTTTTCGAGCTGTTCCAGTTCGTTGCGCACGTCGAGCATCCTCGTGAACAACGCCTGCGCCGTTTCCCCCTGCGCAGCATGGATCTCGTCGCGGAGACGGACGAGTTCGTTTCGCGCCTTCCGGATCCGCAGGCCCAGCACCACCTCTGGATAGATCCGCCTCGCCTCCCCGGGAGACGCATCCGCCCGAAGCATCTGCTCGGAAAGGGTTCGCCGGACCTCCTCCCCTTCCGCCTCGTTCAGGAACGACAGGATATCGGGGCTCTCTCCCGAAGGCGAAAGACGGCCAAGCCTTGCCACCACATCGCGTGTCGCCTCCCCTTCCAGCAAACTCTCCACCCCGTCCTGCCGGATGTCCTCGAGGAGGGAGGGGTCCATGGAGAGCAATCCCAGCAGCATGTCCTCCTCCGGCCGGGGCGAGGAAGCCCGCGGAGGCATCCCGGGCGCTGCAGGCGGGGCAACGAGTTTTTTCCCCCGTAGCCGGTCGAGCACCGTCTCCTCGGGCAGTGCGGCCGCCTTCGCCACCCGCTGAACGTACATCCTCTCCTCGGCAGGGTCGGTGATCCACGGCAGATACTTTCCCATCAACTGCAGATACGAAAGCTTTCCTGAGATCTGGGAAAGATCGTATTTTCGAGTCGCCGCCCTCTCGATGTACTCCATCAGGGGGATCGCCCGGTCGATCCTGCCGGACAGTTCCTCGGGAGATGCTTCCTTCGCCCAATCGTCCGGGTCCAACCCCTTGGGGGGAAAGAGGACGCGGGGGCTGATTCCCGCCGCATACAGAGGTCCTCCCGCCCGCACCGCCGAACGTTTCCCGGCTATGTCCCCGTCAAACAATAGGATGACATCCTCCGTCATTCGCTTCATGAGACGGGCATGACTCTCGGTGAGGGAGGTGCCGCACGTCGCGACGATGTTTTTCACCCCGGTTTGCCACATCCCGATCAGATCCGTGTACCCCTCGACCACCAGGACCTTCTGCTCCCTGCGGATCGCCGGAAGCGCCTGGTGGAGTCCGTACAGGATGGAACTCTTGCGATACATCTTTGAATCCGGGGAGTTAAGGTACTTGGGGAGGGCATCGTCGATCGCCCGGGCACCGAAACCGCAAACCCTCCCCCTCGCGTCCGCGATGGGAAAGATCACCCTCCCCCGGAATCGCTCCCGGTACCCGCCGCCCTCGCGGGAGAGGAGAAGGCCCGCCGCCTCCGCCCGGGACAGCTCGATCCCCTTTCGTTCGAGGGCATCGAGGAGGTCTTTCCCCCTTCCGCCGTACCCGAGGAAGTATTCCTGTTCCGCCTCCGGCGTTATCCCTCTCCGCCGGAGAAAATCCCGGGCGCCCTTCCCGGCGGGGGACGACCTCAGGAGTTCGCGGTACGTTTCGGATGCGCCCTGGAGGATACGGTACAGATCCTCCTCCGGACGCTCCGGGGCCACCCCTCGCTCGTACCGGATCGGAACTCCGTAGCGGTCGCCTAAATCCTCCACCGACTCTGCAAAAGACAGGCTACGGACCTTCATCAGGAAATGGAAAACCGATCCCCCCTCCCCGCATCCGAAGCAATGAAAGATCTGTTTTGCCGGATGGACGAAGAAGGAGGGAGTCTTTTCCCGGTGGAACGGGCAAAGGCCCCGGAAACTTGCCCCACTCCGCGATAGGCGAACGGTATCGGATACCACCTCGACGATGTCCGCTCTGTCCCGTATCTCGCGCAGCGTGCTTTCCGAGATACGCCCACCCAAGTCTGGTCTGGCCTCACTCTCTCTGGTCGGAAAAAATCCCTGGCGCCCCAAACGCCAGGGAACAACCGTTCTCTTCCGCCTGCTACCCGGTAAGCAGGCGCCGGACGATCTCGTTCACCGTCTTGCCGTCGGCGCGTCCCGCCACCTTCGGCATCAACTCCTTCATGACGCGACCCATGTCCGCGGGGGAACTCGCCCCGACCGCCGCGATGGCCTCGCGCACAAGGGATTCGACCTCGACATCCGCGAGCGGCTTGGGCAGGTACACCTCGAGAACGGTGATCTCCGCCGCTTCCTTATCGGCGAGGTCGCCCCTCTCTCCCCGCCGGTAGAGGTCGATCGATTCTCTTCGCTGCTTCACCATGGTGGCAAGCACCTTGAAGACCGTATCGTCCCCGATCTCCTCTCGCGTCTCGATCTCCTTGTTCTTGATCGCGGCCAACGCCATCCGCAAAGCAGAAAGGGCCAAGGAGTTTCTCTCCTTGGCCGCCTTCTGCATATCCCCCCGGATCCGTTCCTTAAGCTCCATCTGTCACGTTCTCGTTTTTCTCATTTTCTTCAACGCGCGTTTTCTCGCAGCAAGAGCTTTTTTCTTACGCTTCACGCTCGGCTTTTCGTAATGCTCCCGCTTGCGGATTTCGGAAAGGATTCCAGCCTTTTCACACTGTTTCTTGAATCTTTTCAGAACGCTTTCAAAGGGCTCCTCTTCCTTTACCCGGACGCCCGGCATATTGCGATCACCCCTTCCCCCTCGGTGCTATTCCGAAAACATAATAGACTACCGGATTTCCCCGGAAAGTCAAGGAAATCCCCGTCCACATCCCGGGGAAGGCTCACCCCAGTTTAGCCCCTAGTCCTTTGCCCCCGATCAGGTGAAGGTGCAGGTGGGGAACGACCTGTCCGCCGTCGTCCCCGTTGTTGATCACCACCCGATACCCGGATTCCGCCACTCCCATCTCGTTGGCGATCCTGGCGGCGAGCCGGAGCATCTTGCCCAGAACCGGCACGTCCTTGATCCCCGCTTCATTCAGATTGACCATGTGCTCCTTGGGGACGACAAGCACGTGGACCGGTGCCACGGGGTCTTTGTCCGGGAAGGCAATCAGATCGTGGTCCTCGTGAATCGGTTGCGACGGAACCTCCTTCCGGATGATCCTGCAGAAAACACATTCGTCCGTCATCGTTATCCCCCTCCGCGCCGGTAGGCGCTACGATAAAAACAGGTTCGTTCTCCCGTGTGGCAGGCCGGCCCGCTCTGGCGCACCCGGAACAGGACAGTGTCCACGTCGCAATCGTAGAGCACCTCTTCCACTTCCTGGAAGTTTCCCGACGTCTCCCCCTTGACCCACTGGGATTTCCGGGAACGGCTCCAGTAGGAGGCCCTTGCCGTGGCGAACGTGTTCCGAATCGCGTCCGCGTTGGCCCAGGCCACCATCAACACCGCGTTGTCGGAAACGTCCTGCGTGACCACGGGCACGAGACCCCTTTCGTCGAACTTCACCATGGCGACGAACTCGTCCGCCGTCATCGCTCTCCCTCCCCCGTGGCCCTTTCCGGGCCCTTGTTCTCTTCCTCCCGGCCACCGCCGTCCGACGGGAGGGAGGAGATGCCGACCGGGCGGAAGGCGGGCCGCACCGGAACCCCCCGGCGGCGAAGATATTCCTTCGCTTCCGCCACGGTGAATTCCCGGTAGTGGAAGATGGACGCCGCAAGCACTGCGTCCGCCCCGCCTGCCGTGAGCCCTTCGTACAGATGCTCAAGTGTCCCGACGCCTCCCGAGGCGATCACCGGGATCCCCACCCGGTCCGCGATGGCGCTTGTCAGACGGATATCGTAGCCGTCGCGCGTTCCGTCGCGGTCCATGCTGGTGAGCAGGATCTCCCCCGCCCCGTATTTCTCCATCCGGGCCGACCACTCCAGGGCGTCGATCCCCGTGGGGGTTCGCCCCCCGTGGGTGTATACCTCCCAGTTCTCCGGCCGCCCCTTTCTCGCCCGGGCGTCGATCGCAACCACCGTGCACTGGCTCCCGAACCGCTCCGCCGCCCTCTTTACGAACTCGGGGTCGGCCACCGCGGCCGTGTTGATCGACACCTTGTCGGCACCCGCGGACAGAAGACTCCTGATGTCGTCGAGCGTCCGGACGCCTCCACCGACCGTCAGCGGCATGAACACCTGTTCGGCGGTGCGGCGCACCACGTCAATGAGGATGTCGCGCTTCTCGTGGGAGGCGGTGATGTCGAGAAAGGTGAGTTCGTCGGCTTCCTCCTCGTCGTACCGGCGGGCGATCTCCACCGGGTCGCCCGCGTCCCGCAGGGAGACAAACCGGACACCCTTTACCACGCGGCCATCCTTCACGTCCAGGCACGGTATGATCCTCTTGGCGAGCATCCGGCGCGTTTACTGCCTTTCCTGCGTCAGCGCATCGGCAAGCGAGAGGGAGCCGTCGTAGATCGCACGCCCGATCACCGCGCCGCACACCCCGTCGCTTTCCATCTCCCCGAGCGTCGCAAGATCCTCCATCGTGCTGACGCCGCCGGAAGCGATGACCGGCGTCGAAAGACCTCTTGCGAATTCGCGGATACTCTGGAAGTTGGGCCCTTCCATCATGCCGTCCCGGGAGATGTCCGTATAGATGAAACAGGAGATCCCGTTCTCCTCCATCTGCCGTGCGAGATCGACGGCAGTGACCCCCGTGACCTCCACCCATCCGCGTATGGCGACGAACCCGTCCTTGGCGTCGATTCCGGCGGCCACCTTTCCGGGATACGCCTTCGTGATCCGCAACACTTCCTCGGGGTTCCGGACGATCGATGTCCCGAGGATGATCCGGGAGACGCCCGCCCCGAGATAACGGGCGGCGATTTCATAGTTGCGCACTCCCCCTCCCATCTGGACCGGACACTCCACCGCATTCACGATGCGACGGATGATCTCTTCGTTCACCGCCTTTCCGCTGAACGCGCCGTCCAGATCAACCACGTGTATCCTCGTCGCCCCCTCTGCCGCAAACCGTCGCGCCACCTCCACCGGGGAGTCGTCGAACACCGTGGAGTCGTCCTGCCGTCCCTGGCGGAGCCGGACCGCCTTCCCCCCCTGGATGTCGACCGCGGGAATTACCTGGAATGCCATCACATCCCTCTCTCTCCGCCGCCCGTGGCACGGGTCGGGTCCCCCGCCCCGAAGCAGAGCCTGCCGAAGTTGGCAAGGACGGCGAGCCCCGCCCCCTGGCTCTTCTCCGGATGGAACTGGACCGCCATCTGGTTCTCTTTCCCCACGGCGGCGGCGAACGAAAGGCCGTACGACGTCCTGCATGCAACAGAGGACGGATCCTCCGGCTCCACGTAATAGGAGTGGACGAAGTAGAAGTACGAGCCTGCAGGGATCCCTTGAAAAACGGGGTGATCCATGATGACGTCGACCCTGTTCCACCCCATGTGCGGCACCTTGAGTACCACCTCCCTTCCCCCCGGACCCGTCTCCCGCAGGCCGGACGGGAATCTCACCACCTTTCCGGGGAAGAACCCGATCCCCTCATGACGACCGAACTCCTCGCTCTCGGAGAAGAGCACCTGCAGCCCGAGGCAGATTCCCAGGAACGGCCGTCCTTCGCCTAGAACGTCGGCGAGGAACGGGAGGAATCCCTGCCTGTCCAGGTTCTTCATGCAGTCGCGGAAAGCGCCCACCCCCGGGAGAACAATGCCGGCGCAGCGGGAAAGCTTCGCAGGGCTCCCGCTCACGATGACCGGAAACCCGAGCGACTCGAGCGCCTTGCTCACGCTTCGCAGGTTCCCCATGCCGTAGTCGACGACCCCGATGGAATCCCCTTCCGTCATCCCAGCACGCCCTTCGACGAGTGGACCCCCTTCACGCGCGGGTCGATGCGCACCGCTTCCGCCATGGCTCTCCCGAGTCCCTTGAAGATCGCCTCCACGGTGTGGTGGGCGTTGGATCCGTACGGAACGTTGACGTGGATGCACACTCCGGAGGACTGGGAAAACGCGCGGAGGAATTCCTCGACAAGCTCGAGATCGAACGTCCCGATCTTCTCGTGCTTCAGGGGACAGCGGAAAACCAGGTGTGGGCGCGCGGAGATGTCAACCGTGACGTGGGCCAGCGCCTCGATCATCGGGATGCTTGCGTGTGCGTAGCGCGTGATCCCCGCCAGGGCCCCGAGGCTCTTCCGGAACGCCTCCCCGAGGCATATCCCCACATCCTCCACGACGTGGTGGAAATCGACGTCCGTGTCCCCCTTCGCCGTGACGGTCAGGTCGAAGAACCCGTGACGGGAAAACAGGGTGAGCATGTGGTCGAAGAACCCCACGGAGGTGGAAATCTCCCCCTCCCCCTCCCCTTCCAGGCGGAGCGTCAACCGGATGTCGGTTTCCTTCGTCTTGCGAACGACCTGCGCTTCCCTCGGCATGTCCCTAAGGTGCCTCCTTTTTGGTCCGTACCCGGACGGCCTGGGCATGGGCGAACAGCCCCTCCTTCTTGGCAAGCCGCATCACGTGAGGCGCATCGCTCGCAAGTGCCCGGAATTGATATGATACCACGTTCGTCCTCTTGAGGAAGGTGGCGACTCCCAGGGGAGACGAGAACCGGGCAGCCCCACCCGTCGGCAACGTATGGTTGATCCCGGCAAGGTAGTCTCCCACCGCGACCGGGCTGTGGTGTCCCACGAACGCCGTCCCGGCGTTCCGGATCCGCTCGAAGGCTCCCCACGGGTCCTCGAGCATGAGGGCCAGATGTTCCGGCGCAAGGCGGTTGACCACGTCGATCCCCTCGTCAAGTCCTTTGACGAGGAAACCGATGGACCGGGAGAGCGATTCGGCCAGGATCTCCTTCCGGGGGAGCTTCCTTTTCTGCCTCGCCAGTTCGGCATCCACTTTCTTCGCCAGCCGCGGGGAGTCGGTCACCAGCGCAACAAAGGTGTCCTCGTCGTGCTCGGCCTGGGAGAGAAGATCCGCCGCGACGAAGCGCGCTCTCGCCGTATCGTCGGCCAGAACCACCAGTTCGCTCGGACCGGCCAGCATGTCGAGCCCCACCCAGCCGTACACCTGCCGTTTCGCCTCCGTGACGTAGGCGTTCCCCGGGCCGACGATCACGTCCACCCGGGGGACGGAGCCGGTCCCGTAGGCAAACGCGGCGATCGCCTGCGCACCGCCGATGCGGAAAACCCCCTTGACCCCCGCGATCCTCGCTGCCGCCAGGACCACGTCAGGCAGTTCCCCTCCCGGCGCCGCACAGGCGGCGTACACTTCCCGCACGCCGGCCACCTTTGCCGGGATCGCGTTCATGAGCAGGGTTGACGGGTATGCCGCCTTCCCGCCGGGCACGTAGACGCCGGCGCGCGAGACCGGCCGCACCCGTTGTCCGAGAAGGGCGCCCGGAATCTCCACCGTGAAACCGGATTCGGCCTGATGGCGGTGGAACGACTCGATCCGGGAGGCCGCAAGCGCAAGGGACCCGCGGATTGCCTTCGGCGTGCGTTTCCACGCCGCATCGACCTCCCGCCGGGGGACCGCGGCTCCGCGCTTTCGCAGATCGAACCTGTCGAACCGCCGGGTGAACTCGACCAGCGCGTCGTCGCCCTCTTTCCTTACCCGGGCCAGCACTTCGGCCACCACGGCGTGGACCTTCGCCGAATCCGTCTCGCCGCGTCTCTCCCCGTCAGCGAGGCCTTTCCGGAACGCGGCGGTTCCCGATTTCACCCAGCGCACCGGCCCTCCCTACTCCTGCACCCGGGCAATGTCCGCGCCCAGGGAGGAAAGTTTTCTTTCCAGCATCTCGTACCCCCGGTCCAGATGGTAGATGCGGAGAATCTCTGTGGTCCCGTTCGCGGCCAGTCCCGCAAGCACCAGGGAGGCCGACGCCCTCAAGTCGGTCGCCATGCACGGGGCGCCGGAGAGGCGGGGCACTCCCTTGACGGTGGCGGTGCTCCCGGAGATGTCGATCCGGGCACCCATCCGGCGGAGTTCCGCCACGTGCATGAAGCGATTCTCGAATATCGTCTCCTGGATGGTGCTTTGTCCTTCGCACAGGCACATGTATGCCATGAACTGCGCCTGCACATCGGTGGGGAACCCGGGATAGGGGGAGGTTGCGAGGTTGACCGGCCGGATCTGCCCGTTCCTCCGGACACGCACCCCCCCCGGCAGGAGGGACACGTCGGCGCCGCTCTCCCCGAGTTTTTCGAGGACGGCGGCCATCGCTTCCGCGTCGGCCCCTTCGGCCGTCACGTCGCCGCCGGTGATCGCGCCCGCCAGCAAAAGCGTCGCGGCCTCGATCCTGTCGCCCATCACCTCGTGCCGGACTCCGGACAGGGAGGACACCCCCCGCACGACGATTTCGTCGGTCCCTTCCCCTTCGATGTCGGCGCCCATGCCGCGGAGCGCCAGGGCGAGGTCGCATACCTCGGGCTCCCTGGCGGCATTTATTAATCTTGTGGTTCCCTTGGCCAACGTGGCCGCCATCATCAGGTTCTCGGTTCCGGTGACCGTTTTCATGTCGAAGGGGATCGTGGCCCCGGTGAGCCTGTCGGCCCTGGCCTCGATGTACCCCTCCGAGAGCTTCGTCTCGGCCCCGAGAAGCGAAAGCCCCTTCAGGTGCTGATCGATCGGGCGTGCGCCGATGGCGCATCCCCCCGGGAGGGAAATCCTTGCCATCCCGTACCGGGCGACCAGGGGCCCAAGCACGAGCACGGAAGCGCGCATCGTTTTGACCATATCGTAGGGGGCTTCCGCTTTCCTTGCCCCCCGCGCATCGATGTGGAGTTCGACATCCCCCGGGTTCCCGGTCTCCTCGCGCTTGACTTTTGCCCCCATCAACCCCAGCAGCGTCCCGAAGGTGTCAATGTCCCGCAGACGGGGGACGTTTGCGATCTCCACGGGTCCCTCCGCGAGCAGGGAAGACGCCATGATCGGAAGGACGGCGTTCTTCGCCCCCGACACCCGGACGGTGCCCGAAAGCGGCTTTCCTCCCCTGATGTGAAACGTGTTCAGAAGCCCCTCCCTACTCAGCCCTTCTTCCCGCTCCGCTTCCCCTCCGCCGGGAGAATCCAGCGGGCTACGCGACTGCGTCCGGCCAGGTCCTGCTCGATGCCGACGAACTCAAGGGGTCCGCGGGGAAGCCTCCGCACGGCATCCCCCTGAGACTCCCCGATCTCGAGCCAGAGTGTTCCCCCCGGCTTCAGGTATGCCCCGGCATCCGCCACCAGGGGGCGGATCATCGCCATCCCGTCCGGTCCGGCCACAAGTGCCTCCGCCGGCTCGAATCCCCGGACTTCCCAGGGAAGCGAATCCCATTCCATTTCGGAAACGTACGGGGGGTTCGAGACCACTACATCAAAACGGTCCCCTCTTTTCAAGGCGGAATATCGGTCCGCACGGAGAAACCGAACCCGGTGCGCGACCGCCAGGGCGTGGGCGTTCCTCCGGGCGACGGTGAGCGCTCCCCCGGACACGTCCACCGCGAGCACCCTTACCCGGGGAAGCTCCGCCGCAAGCGTTACGGCGATTGCCCCGCACCCCGTTCCGACGTCGAGCATTCTTCCCGCCCCCCGTTTCTCCTTCCGCCACGCATCGACCACCCCCTCGACCAACCCTTCCGTTTCGGGCCTCGGGATGAGCGTGTCGCGCGTCAGGAGGAATTCCCTCCCGTAGAACTCCCATGCACCGAGGATGTACTGGACGGGCTCGCCGGAAAACCTGCGGCGAAGGAGGGAACGGAGCGCGACCGCCAGGTCGCCCACCTCCCTCCCCGCGTCCAGGGAGAGGCGGGAACGGGGGATGCCGGCAAGGTGGGAGACGAGGATTTCCGCTTCGTGAGAGCCGCGAAAACCACGCCCCTCCATCTCCCGGCGGCAGAGCGCAAGGAGTTCCGAGAGAAGCATCGATTTTTAAGCCGCGTCAGCCGGCGTGTTTCAGAGCTTCGACCTGAGCGTGAGCGGTCAGGGCGTCCACGAAACCGTCGATCCCCCCGTTCAAGACCTGGGAGAGCTGGTGGACGGTGAGTCCGATGCGGTGGTCGGTCACCCGGCTCTGCGGGAAGTTGTACGTGCGGATTCTCTCGCTCCGGTCCCCTGTTCCCACCATCGCCCGCCGTATGTCCGCCCGTTCGGAGCGCTGCTCCTCCATCTTGATGTCGTACAGTCTCGACCGGAGGATCTTCATCGCCTTGGACTTGTTCTTCAGCTGGGACTTCTCGTCCTGACACGTGACAACCAGCCCCGTCGGGATGTGGGTGATGCGAACCGCCGAGTCCGTCGTATTGACGCTCTGTCCGCCGGGGCCCGAAGAGCGGAACACGTCGATGCGGATGTCCTCGGGGCCGATCTGTACGTCGACCTCCTCGGCCTCCGGGATGACCGCCACCGTAACCGTGGAGGTGTGGATCCTTCCTCCCGCCTCCGTGGCGGGCACCCTCTGAACCCGGTGCACACCGCTTTCAAACTTCAGACGGCTGTAGGCGCCCTTCCCCTCGATCATCGCGATGACCTCCTTTGTCCCCCCGAGGCCCGTCTCGCTTTGGGAAAGAATCTCCACCTTCCACCCCTTCACCGCGGCGTACATCGAATAGGAGCGGAAGAGCTCGGTCGCGAACAGGGAGGCTTCCCCGCCCCCCGCCCCTGCGCGGATCTCCATGAGAATGTTCTTATCGTCGTTCGGATCCTTCGGCAGGAGAAAGAGGCGAATCTCCCCCTCGAGCCGCTCTTCCTCCGACGCAAGCCTCGCGATCTCCTCCTTGGCAAGCGCCCGCATATCCGGGTCCTTCTCCGACTGGACGAGGTCCCGGTTTTCCTCCATTTCCTGCCGGAGTTTCCGGTACCGTTCGTAGACCTCGGCCAGGGGTTTGAGCTCCGCCAGTTCCCGCCCAAGTTTCTGGAGCTCCCTCGAATTCCCCGTCACGGCGGGGTCCCCCATGAGACGCGTGATCTCGTCGACGCGCCCCTTTACCCCCTCAAGCTTACCCCACATGGAAACCCTCCTACCTTTAAGCCTTGCTCCACACTTTGCCGGGACCCGCCCCGGGTGACGGCCTGTCCGCCGAGGACGAACTTCCCGGGTCCCGGTGAACTCATCGCGCGGCCCCACGCTGCGCCGCGAACTCCCTCTTTACCCCGGCAGCGTCTCCGCAGGTCATCTCCCCCTCCGGGCAGCGCCCGCGAAGGCACCCCGGGCCGGCGTTCCCGAAGAGGAGCGGGGCCTTCTCATACGCGATCGCAAGCATTTTCCTGGCCATCTCCCGGATCTCCCATTGCGCGCGCCGGCACAGACGCAACGCAAAGAAGTGATGGAGCTCCCGGGCGTTCATGCTGATCAGAATCTTCGTCTCGGTGGCATTGGGCAGCACAAACCGGGCGTCCTCCGCCGGGATGCCGGCCTTAAGCATCTCCTCGTACAGATCCGAACAATTCCGCATGTGCCGCTCGAACTTATCATACAGCGGATTGCCGTCCCGCGCCGGGGCGGATCCCTTTTTCCCCCGCTTTTTGCCCTGCTTCCTCCCGAGGGATTTCGGCGTCACGTACCCGAAGGTCACAGCGACGTACCGCTGGCTCTGCTGGGAGTAGGAGGCGATGCGGTGGCGTACCAACTGGTGCGAGGTCGCACGGGAGATCCCCTCTACGCCGTAGGTGAGGGTCACATGCTCCAGTACCGAGGCGTGCCCCATCGAGAGGATTCGGCGGACGAGGTTTCGCACGTCTTTCCGGGAGATGTCCTCTCGCAGGTCCCCGATCGACGCGGGAGAGTAGCACAGCCGTGCGGCCAGCGCCACGAGCCTTTCGGGCTCCGGGGTGCACTGCAGGAGGATTACGTTCACGGAAGGAGGGACGTCTTAGCGACCCTTACTGGGTCTTGCCGTACTTCTTATGAAATTTCTCGATCCGACCCGCGGTGTCGACCAGCTTCTGCTTGCCGGTGAAGAACGGGTGGCAGTTGGAACAGATAGCCACCTTGATCTCCTCGATCGTGGACTGGGTCTCGAAGGTGTTCCCGCAGGCACACTTGACCGTCGATTTCCTGAATTTCGGGTGGATGTCCGGCTTCATCGGGTTGTCGCTCCTTCCCTCATCACGTATTCATCGAGTCGAGAAATTCCTGGTTTGTCTGCGTCTTGGAGATCTTGTCGAGGAGAAATTCCATGCTCTCTGCAGGCGACAGCGGGGAGAGGAATTTCCGCAGGACCCAGATCCGCTGAAGAACGGCCTTCTCGAGCAGGAGCTCCTCCTTCCTCGTCCCGGACTTGTTGATGTCGATCGCCGGGAAGATCCTCTTTTCGGAGACCTTCCGGTCGAGGACGAGCTCCATGTTCCCCGTTCCCTTGAACTCTTCGAAGATGACCTCGTCCATCCTGCTGCCCGTCTCGATCAGCGCCGTCGCAATGATGGTCAGAGAGCCGCCCTCCTCGATGTTCCGGGCGGCGCCGAAGAACCGCTTCGGCTTCTGGAGCGCGTTCGCGTCCACGCCGCCGGAAAGCACCTTCCCCGAGGGCGGTACCACCGCGTTGTAGGCCCGCGCAAGGCGGGTGACGCTGTCCAAGAGGATCACCACGTCCTTCTTGTGCTCGACGAGACGTTTGGCTTTTTCTAAAACCATCTCGGCCACCTGCACGTGCCGCTGCGCCGGTTCGTCGAAGGTGGAGGAGATGACTTCACCGTTGACGCTGCGCTGCATGTCGGTGACCTCTTCGGGCCGCTCGTCGATGAGAAGGACGATGAGGACGACATCGGAGTGATTCTTCGTGAGGCCGTTTGCGATGTTCTGGAGGATGATCGTCTTGCCGGCCCGGGGCGGAGAGGTGATCAGCGCCCGCTGCCCTTTCCCGATGGGGGCGATGAGGTCGATGATGCGCGTCGAGAAGTTGTCGGGCACATGCTCCATCGTGAACTTTTCCTGCGGATAGAGCGGCGTCAGGTTGTCGAAGATGATCTTGTCCTTGGAGATCTCCGGGTCCTCGGTGTTGACCTTCTCCACCTTGAGGAGGGCGAAATACCGCTCGTCCCCCTTGGGCGCCCGGATCTGACCCGTTACCGTATCGCCGGTCCGCAGCCCGAAACGGCGGATCTGCGAGGGAGAAACGTAGATGTCGTCCGGCCCCGGCAGGTAGTTGGAGTCCGGGGATCGTAAAAATCCGTACCCGTCAGGGAGAACCTCGAGAACGCCCTCGCCGGAGACGATGACTTCCTGATCGGTCTGCGCCTGCAGGATGGCGAAGATAAGCTCCTGTTTCTTGAGCCCTGCCGCACCGTCGACCTGGAGATTTTTCGCGATCTCGGTAAGATCCCCGATACGCATTGCTTTCAGTTCTTTCAGATTCATGCACGTTCCCTCGAATTTGTGGATTGGTTGGTTTTCCTGATGCGCCTTGTTCTTTATGATTGGTAGAAAGACTCCGGCAGGTTCCCCGGCTAACTGTAAGATTCATTTTCCGTCTTGCGGTTTCCGGATGTCAAGGAAAATCGCCTGCGGGGGTAAGCCAACGATATAGATAAAACTCAGCTGTCTGCCGGTTGAGGTTTTTTCACGGCGGTAGGAGTGAAACAAGGGGGAGCAGACCGTGCATGGGCCCGCTGCCTCGAGGTTCTCCCTTGGCACCCCTTCCGCGGCGAGTCCCTCCAGGGCGAGAGACGTAAGGTCCGCCGTCCATTTCCCCGCGGACCTTCCCCGGGCGAGAAAACGCTCTCCCCCGGGAAGCGGCCGAAGTTGATCGGCCACCTCCTCCCCGATCTCGTAGCAGCAGCCGCGGGCCGACGGGCCTGCCGCTGCAACGAGTCCCCGGACCGCGGCGTGGCCGAAACGCCCGTCCAGACAGCGAACGGTCTCCCCGACGATCCCGGAGACAAGCCCCCGCCAGCCGGCGTGGACGGCGGCGCAGGCCGGCACCCCCGGAACGGCGATCAGCACCGGGACGCAGTCTGCGGTGCGGATTCCGACCCCCGTTCCGGAAATCATGGTCCACAAGGCATCCCCCTTCCGCTTCTCCAGGTCCCCCGGAACCGCATCCGCTTCTTCCCACTCCAGGACAGTCGGGGAGTGTTCCTGCTTAAGCGTGCCGATCCGGGACGGTGGGACGGAGAAACCTGCCTGAAGCCTCTCTGCGTCTTTCCTCCCCGGCTTGGGGTCGACGCCAAGAAAAGCGTGGTAGATCCCGGGCACGGAACGGAGCAGGGAGGACTGGACGAAATGGGGAAGGATCACGGTTGTCCCACCCCGCGAACGGATTTTCCGTGCGTAAACGCCACCGGAACCGGAAGCGGAACCCCGAAGCGGAAGGGGCGCACCCCCACCGGAACTCCTCCGGGGGAGGCTGCTTCCAGTGGGAGGGCCCTGGCTCGCGGGGGATTCCCCTCCGCTACGCTCGCGACCTTCGCCCGCTCGCTGCCGGTTCCGCTCGCGTACCGGACGCCGCTTCGCGGCGATTCCCATTCCTCGCTCCAC
>DAOUUI010000168.1 GCA_030668225.1 Deltaproteobacteria bacterium | reverse complement strand
TCTTCGTTACCGGGAGCAAACATAACGGGGGGAGATATGGGATTTCGGAGGAGAGGGCTGAAGGTACGGCAGGAAGAGAACGGGAAGTACGTCACCCTCGCTCTCACCGGAGAAGATGGGAAACCCGTCCTGGGATACTCCTTCCCGAAGGATGTTCCGGACAGAGCCCGGAAATTAAGGGATCAGGCAAGAATTCTCCGGGATAATGCCGAGAGGTTGGACCGGAGGGCAAGCGAATTGGAGAAAAGCCCCCCCAAGGGGAAGGTCATACACTTTCTCAGGAGATATTTACGAAAAAACACGTCGCCGAAGACAACGTAACGGAACGCGGCAGGGAGCGAACTCTTTGAAAATAATCAACGGGACAAAACTTTACGAGGTGGAAGACCTTGTAAAGATGCTCAACCTTTCCCGGATCACCGTGCAGGCATACCTGCGAGCGGGCAGGATCCGGGGAGTAAAGATCGGGAAACGATGGCACGTGACGGAGAAGAACCTGAAAGACTTCCTGTCGGGGAATACGGAACGAAGAAAATCCGAATAATCTATCCCTGATTACGAGATAACCAGGTTGTAGCCGTCGCCCCGATGATCCGCAATGCGCCCGCGCTCCCTTCCCCTATCCCCTTCTCGAAATCCCCTTCGACCCTCCCCATCCGGTTCGTGACATGGGCAAAACAAACAACCGGCTTCCGACGCGCGGCAGCAAAGGCGTATAGCGCAGCCGCCTCCATCTCGACGGCGAGAAGGCCTCTCTTCCGGGCGTGCGCGATGGCGGGAGCGGTTTCGCGAAACGGGGCATCGGTCGTCCAGGACGCGCCTCGATACACCGGAACGGGCAACCCGTCGAAGACACCATCGAACATGTCGATCAGATCCGCCTCCGCGAAGGAGTAATCCGACGGAGGAAGGTAGTGATAGCTGGCTCCTTCATCCCTCAGGGCCTTCTCGATCAGCACAAAGTACGGCGGACTCCCTTTCGGAAGAATCTGGCCCGAGGAGGTAATGCTTATGAGCAACCGGCAACCGGAGGCAAAAAGCTCTTCCGCAACCAACACCGCAAACGGTGCTCCCACCGCGCAGCCGATGACTCCCAGCCCGATCCCTTCGCATTCGAAGTCATACAATCGCGTATGGTAGCAGGCCCAGTGCGGGTTCGGACGGGCCCTGTTTGCCGACAATAGATTTCGCACGATGTCCCCGTCGGGGTCGAGCACGCAAATCTGTGGCACCTGCCCCTCGGGGATATTCTTTTGCCTCCTCGCCTCCCGCATCAGGTTCTCGGGGGCGAAAACCGAACCCTTGTCGTAATGCTTATGAACCAGAAGGGGTGGACCCGCTCCGCGCTTTCGAGTCATGTTCCGGCTCCGGGCAGCATTGCCCCGATCGCCTGAAGCGAAGCCAGGGAACCGTCGGGAATCGACAGGTGCGGATCGTCGATCCACGGTTCCCGGGGATTGATCCGGACGACGGTCACCCCCCGCCTGCGTCCGAGACGTTCACTCAGGCTCCGGATGGTCGGAACGGCCGTACCGGCGCCCATTTCGACGACCACCATCTCGCGCCCCTTGTTCTCCTCCAGGAACATCTCGAACAGATGTTCCTGCCGGTCGGTGCGTAAGCTCACCCAGGAAAAATCCCCGAACATGAGGACATTGGGCCTCGCCACACCGCCGCACCGGTTGCAGCGGGGAATGTGCAGGGCCCGCATGGTGTCATGATCGACCGGAATCTCCTCCCGGTTCGGCCAGATCGCATCGGAGCAGGGCGAAAGGCACTGCAGGTGGTGTATGGAACCGTGGACTTCCAGCACCTTGTCTTCTTCGTATCCCGCCTTCTGGAACTGGCCGTCCACGTTGGAGGTAACGATGAAATGCTCCATGCCGAATTGCCTGATCCATTGCCCGAGGATATGAAATCCGTCGTGGGGCTCGGTCGCGCGGTAGAGGCCGGTCCGGTGACCGTAAAATCCCCAGCCGAACGCCGGGTCATGCAGAAAATTGGACGGGTTGGCTGCCCCCACGAAGGTCATTCCCAGCCGCTCGTACATCGGATACGCCTTCCAGAAGCCCCGCTCCCCCCGAAAGTCCGGCAACCCGGAATCTACGCCCATGCCGGCTCCGGAGGCGATGATCAGGGCCCCTGCCCTCCCGATCGCATCGGCCGCGTTTCGGTAAACCTCGGCGGAATCCATCCCGTTCCCCTGACCGCTCGTTTCTCTTGGATCCGTTTCCCGTAACCCCTCGTCTCCGAGTATGACCTACCCCCTTGGAACGGTCCAGCCCGCACATCCGGTGGCCTTCGGGCGTCAGAACGAGGGTGTTGTGACGTTTTTTGGCACATTCCATGGGGCATCCCCGGACACCGCCCCAATTTTGTCTCCCCACACCTCATCCACGCAACCCATAATCTATTAATATTAATGAATAATTCACTTTTTTTACCGCTTTGGCATGTATTTTTCATAACAATGCCCCTGAAGGGAGAGGCAGACGATTCAGGAGAATCGAAAGCCCTTGCTCCCCGGAGGAGGAAACCGATGAGACCCACATTGTTCGTCGCGATCTTTCTGGCGACATTCTTAGTTATGGCACAGGGCAATCCTGTTTTCGCCGAGGAGACCATCGGCGTGGTGCGAAACGCCGAAGGCGTAGTCACCGTCACCCGCGGGGAGGAAGTTCTCCCTGCCACTCAGGGGACGAAGCTCCTGGCAGGCGATATCCTGGGCACCGGCCCCGACGCAACGCTGGGCATCATCTTCCGGGACAACTCCACCCTCTCTCTCGGGCCGGAAAGCAGGCTCGTCATCGATGAATTCCTTTTCTCCCCGGCCGAGGGGAAGCTCGGGCTGCTGGCTCACATCTCCAGGGGGACGATGGCCTACCTCTCAGGCCTCATCGGCAAGCTGGCCCCCGAGTCGGCCCGTTTCGAGACCCCGACGGCCTCCATCGGCATCCGGGGGACCTACTTCGCGGTAAGAGTCGAGGAACCCGACGCAAAATATTGAGGACGAGGCGATACGCGGGTCCTCCTGTCGCAAGGTACGCACCCCTTTGCCATCTTCTCGCCATGCCCTAAGTGGCTGACCCCCACGGTCAGCCACTGCTCCTCTCCCTTGCCTGGAAGGCGTTTCCCTTTCGAATCCCCTCGAATCCTGCTGATGCTTGGGTGACGGATCGGGATTGTCGTAACGCATGTACGGCCGAAATCTGCATCCCGGGAATTTGATTCGTAGTCAAGTGCTCTATACAGCTTCCGCTAAGGGCGCGTCCGAAGGAAAGTCATCATAATGCAAGGGGTTTCCGGCGTCAACAGCGTATCCGAAGAACCCCTTTTTCACCCCGAAAAAACCGGTTGTTTGCACGGGGTTTGCGG
>DAOUUI010000189.1 GCA_030668225.1 Deltaproteobacteria bacterium | reverse complement strand
TCCACGGAGGGGATCAACCTTCCCCCCGCCGTCGTCCAGCGGGGGATCGACTCGTACGTGCTGCACATGGACGTGGGCAGCGTACGGATCGATACCCCCCGGGGCGAGAAGAGGATCGCCGCGGTTTACCGCGGCGGCGGCCCCCGGGGGATCACGAAGCAAAAATACGAAAGCTTCGACGACTATCTCCTCAAGCTCTCGACCGCCAAGGGGGCCACGGTGGTCCGGGACCGGGTGGAAGGGATCGAGCGGACGAACGGCAGGCCCCTGATCCGGACGAAGGGGGGATTGTCCAAGGAGTACGACCTGGTCGTGGGAGCAGTCGGCGTCAACAGCGCGACGGTCAAGATTTTCGAATCGCTGGGAGTGGGCTACCGGAAGCCGAAAACCGCCAAAACGTTCATCTGCGAATTTTACCTGGGGCAGGAAATCATCCGGGCCTACCTCGGGACCTCGATGCACGTCTTTCTCCTCAATCTCCCACGCCTGGAGTTTGCCGCCCTGATCCCCAAGGGGGATTACGTGACGGTGGTCCTCCTGGGGAGGGGGATCGACGCCAAGCTCGTGGAGTCCTTTCTCAATGCTCCCGAGGTGAAGAAATGCTTCCCCCCCGGGTGGCGCATGCCCAAGGAGTATTGCCGGTGCTATCCCGCGATCAACGTCCTCGGGGCGCAGAAGCCGTATGGCGACGGGATGGTGTTCATCGGCGACAGCGGCGTGAGCCGCTTGTACAAGGACGGGATCGGGGGCTCCTACCGCACGGCCAAGGTGGCCGCCAAGACGGCCATCTTCCACGGCATCTCCGCGGAGGATTTTCAGAAGCACTATCTTCCCGCATGCCGGGCTCTTTCCAACGACAACGCGATCGGGAAAGTGGTTTTCATGGTCACGCGGGTGATCCAAAGCCTGCGGTTTGCCCGACGCGGCGTTTTGCGCATGACGACTCGGGAGCAGCAGGGAGCGGGCGCCCGCAGGCGCATGAGCACTGTGTTGTGGGATACGTTCACCGGCAGCGCACCGTACCGGGATGTCTTCATGCGGACGCTTCACCCCGCGTTCCTGGGCGGTTTTCTGTACCAGATGATCGCCGGGATGTTCCCGGTCGATAGGCGACGATGGTTCAGGGAGGACAAAATGGCGCTTGGAGGTTTGGGAAAGGTCTACCGGCCCGGCGAGGTCATCGTCCGCCAGGGGGAGGTGGGCGACTGCATGTACGTCATCCAGTCGGGAAAGGTCGAGGTGGTCAGGGAGCACGAGGGGAAGGAGATCCGGCTGGCGGAGCTGGGGGAGGGGGATTTCTTCGGGGAGATGGCGCTGTTCGAGAAGGACGTCCGCTCCGCGACGGTTCGTCCGCTGGGGGATGTTCGGGCGCTCACCGTGGACCGGAAGATGTTCCTCCGGAAAATCCACGACGACCCCTCCCTCGCCTTCATGATCATGCAAAGGATGTCCAAGCGCTTGCGGGAATTGAACGCGGAACTCACGCGGCTGACAAGCGAACGAATGGATTTGGAGGAATAAAGGATTTTGAAAGCAAGGAGCGGGCCGGATTAGGGCCTGCGGCGCCCCGGTCAGATCGTCAACACCTCTTCCTGCCGCAGGTACCGGGTGTTATTCCCGGCAATGCCCTGGATCTCCTGTTCGATTTCCGGAAAATATTGCGGCTTGGCGTGCATCAGGTAGATCTTCGGCGGCGGGTTTTTCATCTTCGCGATCTCCTTTTGCAGGAGTGCGGGAGTCAGGTGCCCGGTTTTCAAGGCCAGTTCCTCCAGGCGGTTCGGGAAGGAGGACTCCACGATCAGGTGCTTCACCCTGTACTCGTCCACCTTTTTCCAGAACCTGTCGGTCGGGCCGGTGTCACCCGTGTAGGCGATCCTTTTCCCCTTCGAGTTGGTCAGGATGATGCCGTAGGCGGGGACGGTGTGGTTGACCCTGATCATGATCAGACGGTACCCGTCGACCTTCTCCTCGCGCGAAGCGGAAACGGTCCGGTACCGCAGGATTGGCCTGTCAGGGGTGGGAATCTTGGTGAAATCGGGCCAGATCTTGTCGTTGAAGATGTTCGTTTTCAGGTCCCGGATCACGTCCCTGCCGCTGATGACGGTGACGGTATGGACCCTTCCGCGGGTGACGAGGTTGTCGAGCATGAACGGGATTCCCTTGATGTGGTCGAAGTGCGCGTGGGTGAGGATGATCCGACGGATTTTCCGTTCTTCCCGGATCTTCAGGGACAGGCCGATCGTTCCCGCGTCCAGAAGGGATTCCCCATCCACCAGGAAGGCGGGGGCACGGTGTCCCGCGACTTCCGACCCCGATGACCCCAGGATCCTGATTTTCAACCTTCCGGGCCTCCCTTATCGATGCCTTTTCAATCTGCCTGCCGGGACACGGAACTGCCAACCCCAAAGCGTGTTCGGATGGAGAATGATGCGCGCGGGCGGGCGACCGATGTTTGTATGATGAACGACCAAGGTTGTCTCACCTTGACAGAACAATTTTAATGATATGTCGGCAGGCTGGCAAGGGTTCTTTAGCCGGGTCCGGACCATCTTGCCATCTCCGGGACAGGAACCTATCATAAGGAAAAAAGAGGGGTAGACGCGACAAGGCGTCTGCCCCGACGGCGGATC
>DAOUUI010000262.1 GCA_030668225.1 Deltaproteobacteria bacterium | reverse complement strand
CGTCGCTGCGCGGCCCCGTGAGGAAGACGTTGCCGGCAAGCGACAGCCTGGCGATCTCCTCCCTCACCCGGTCCATCGCCCCCGCGTCCCTGCCGACGAGAACGAACCGCGCGGCCGGGAAGGCGTCGACGACGGTCCTGGCGGCGCGGACGAGGTCCATGTGCCCCTTGTAGGGAAACAGGTTGGCGACGTACGTAATCACCGGGCCTTCTCTCCCCCCCGAAAGCTCCGGGACCAGCTGCCCGATCGGAAGGGTTTCCGGCGGGGCCGCTTCGATTCCGTTGTAGATCCGACGGATCTTCCCTTCCCAGAACCGCTCCGTCTTCTCCACGTCCCGCCGGACCGCGTCGGAGTTCACCAACACGGCGTCCGCCAGCAGGTACCCCAGCGGCTCGACCCGGCGCAGCAGGGGAAACTTCGCCTTGTAGTTCGAAAGCGACCTCCGGCTGACGATCACCTTCCCGAAGCCGGCGATCCGCGCCGCGATCGGCCCGATGACGCACGCTGCGGGCAGATAGGCGTGGACGATGTCAGGCTGCTCTCTCCGGTACATGCCTGCGAGCGTCCGGATCGCCCCGATATGGACGAGCGGTCCCACCCGGATCCGCCGGTGAACGTCCGGTTCCCCCATCACGGTGACCGGCATGATCGAGGAGAACTCCCGGAACAGGCTTCCCCCTCCGGCCGTCGTCACGAGCGAAAGGGAATACCGGGACCGGTCGAGGGAGCGGGCCAGCGTGAGGACGTGCTTCTCCGTCCCCCCGGACTCGAGGTTGGGGAGGAGAAAGGCGATCTTCCTCAACGGCTAGGGCTTCCGGAAGACATATTCGTTGTTCGCCCATCCTCCGAGGTTGGTGACCAGCTTCTCCAGGACAAACCCAGCCCGCTGGAAGAAGGAGAACACCTCCTCGGGTTTGGCCACCTCGAAGGGATAGCCGCCGAGCCAATCGATCCAGTCGTGGTAAGGGCTCATCCCCCGCTCACCCTGCCCGAGCCAGTTCCGGAAAGGGATCCTCGCGTTGGCGATATCTGCGATCATCCATTTCATCTCGTAAAAGAGCGGGAT
>DAOUUI010000020.1 GCA_030668225.1 Deltaproteobacteria bacterium | reverse complement strand
TGTCAGTTTGTCCAGAGAGATCATCGGATATTCTTACAGCTCGGCAAGGGGGACATTCCAGCAATGGGGGAGACACTCCTCAACATGGAACTTGAGATAGGAATGTCCCCCCAGGGAGTGTCCCCCCCCCACAGAGTTACCGGTTCTTCACCGCAAGGAAGACCCGCCCCTCGCCCCGCTCCACCAGGAACAGGATGGTCTTTTCCTCCTTGACCTTCCCGATCTGTGTATCGAACTCCTCGGCATCCTTGACGGGCACCCGGTTGATCGCCCGGATGATGTCCCCTTCGCGGAAGCCTGCACCGTCCGCCGGGCTTCCGGATTCGACCGCGGAGACCACCACGCCGTTCCGGTTCTCGACGTCCATGTGCTTGGCAATTTCCGGCGTGATGTTCTGGACCGTAAGCCCCAGCCCCTTCGAGAGATCCGGCTCGCCGGCGCGTCTTGCCCCGGCATCCGGTTCCATCTCCGCAACGGACACGGGAATCTTTACCTCCTTGCCGTCGCGGATCACGACCACCGTCACGTCCTTCCCGGGTTTCGTCGAAGCAACGACTTGGGGAAGATCGTGCTCGTCCTTCACATCTTTCCCGTCGAAGGAGACGATCACGTCCCCGGAACGGATACCCGCCTTCTGCGCCGGTCCATCCTTCGTGACGTCGGCCACCAGGGCGCCCTTCTTCCCCGGCACGTTCAGCGTGTCCGCCATGTCCGGGGTGAGCCGCTGGATGTAGACACCGAGCCATCCGCGGGTGACCTTGCCCTTTTCCTTCAGCTGGCCGAGGACCGACTTGGCCAGATGGATCGGGGTCGCGAAGCCGATCCCCTGCCCCCCCTGGATGATCGCCGTGTTGATCCCCACAACCTCGCCCTTCATGTTGAACAGGGGCCCTCCCGAGTTCCCGGGGTTGATCGACGCGTCGGTCTGGATGAAATCGTCGTACGGACCGGAGCCGATCACCCGCCCCTTGGCGCTCACGATTCCCGCCGTGACGGTGTGCCCGAGGCCGAAGGGGTTCCCGATGGCCACGACCCATTCCCCGATCTCCAGTCCCTCCGAGTCCCCGAGTTCCACAAACGGGAGCTTCTTCCCCGCCTTGATCTTGATGAGGGCGATATCGGTCTTGGGATCGGTACCGACCACTTCCGCCGCCATCTCCTCCTTGTCCAGGAGGGTCACCGTGATTTCGTCGGCTTTCTGGACGACGTGGTTGTTGGTCAGGATGTACCCGTCATCGGAGACGATGAACCCGGACCCAAGGCTTTTCCGCTTCTGTTCCCGGGGGACGTTTCCGAAAAAGTTATCGAAGAACTCCTCGAACGGATCCTGCCGCCCGAAGGGAGCGCGCGTGCGGGGCCTGCGGAGCTTGACCACCTGCGTCGTGCTGATGTTCACGACCGAAGGAGACACCTCCTTCGCGAGGGTGGGAATGTTCTCGACCGTGAGGACCTTGCCCGAAGGATTCACGATCCCCTCCTCGCCGGTCGCCTTCCCGCTGTCCTTCAGGAACGCGCTGGTTTGGGGAGACAGGTTCAACGCCGCCGACAGGATCACTCCCGCGGCCACCGCCGCGAGCACAAGAACGACAACCTTGCCTTTTCCGATCACTTCTCTTCTCCTCCCGGGCCCTGTCCCGCATTCGGTGCGGAAGCCCCCGCCTTGAAAGCCGCCATGTACGCCATCCGGAGGTGATAGAGCCCCTCCGTGATAACGCCCGATTCCTCCTCGGTCAGATTCCCCTTCGTCTTTTCCTTGAGAACGTCGAGGAGGTCGATCGAATCCTTGGCGTCCGGGAGGTTCACCGGGGATCGTCGGCCGTCCCCGGCCTGGACCATCCCCAGGTTGACCATCGCCCCCATCTGCAGCGACATCACGAGATCGAGAAACGACGGTCCTCCCACGGGCGATTTCCCGCCCTCAGGGCTTTTTTCCCTATGGACACTTCCCGGGGACTCGCGGTTCCCTGCATCGTCCTGCGGCTTCGGAGGGGAGATCTCCTCTATTTTTCCCTTCTCCTCGTCCGCCATGCCGCGCTTGTCGACGACCTTGAACCCTTTATTCTCCTGTTCGGACATTAAATGAGCACCCCCTCTGCGATTACGACCACATCTCCGCCTTCCTCATCGACCAGAAAGCGATCGGACTCCCTCCATCTGAGGGTAATCGGCATCTTCACTTTCTCGTCGATGAACCTCTTGAGGAAACGGGCCCCGTACTTCACGCTGAAGCCCGTCCCGGCCAGCGCGTTGAGAGAGGCATCGGAGAAGGCAAGTGTCTTGCCCGAGGCCGCCATCGCCGCCCGGATCGACTCGAGGTAGATCACCGCGATCTGTTTCACCTCGTCGAAGCTCAAAGGCGAAAAGACAATCACGTCGTCGATGCGGTTGATGAACTCGGGGCTGAACCGGTTCTCGACCGCCTTGAGGACACTTTTCTTCACCGGCTCGAAATCTTCCGCTCCGGACGCAAACCCCAGGGGGCGTGTCAGTTTCGATAGTTCCTCCGCACCCAGGTTGCTCGTCATGATGATGATCGCATCCGAAAAATACACCTTCTTGCCGCGGCCGTCGGTGAGCCACCCCTCGTCGAAGACCTGCAGGAAAAGGTTATGCACGTAGGAGTCCGCCTTCTCGATCTCGTCGAGCAGAACGACCGTGTAGGGATTGTCCCGCACCTGGTTGGTGAGGATTCCCCCCCTTTCGGAGCCGACGATGCCGCGAGGCATTCCGATGAGCTTGTCCACGGCCAGGGCTCCGTCCCGGTACTCGGACATGTCCACGCGGACCATGTGGCGTTCGTCGACGAACAGGTACTCCGCGAGCGCCTTCGCCATCTCTGTTTTCCCCACGCCCGTAGGGCCGAGGAACAGCAGCACGCCGTCCGGCCGGTAGACGTTCTCCTTGAGGGGACCCTTGTTCAGTCGCAGCGCCTTCCCCACGGCCCGGATCGCCTCGTGCTGCCCGACCAGACGCCGGCCGATCTTCTCCTCCAGGTCCTGGAAACGGTCGAGAACGTCCCGCTGCACGATGTCCGCGGGGGTCTTCGTCTCCTCGGAGATCACCCCGAGGACATCCTCGCTCCGCACGGTCTTCTCCCCGTCCCCGTGGATCTCGACCCGGACGCACGCCGTGTCGATCCAGTTGATGATCTTGTCGGGAAGCCGCAGCGACCTCGCATACCGGTCGGACATGGAGAGAGCGAAATCGATCGCCTCGTCCGAAATCTCCACGGCGTAATTGGTCTCCAGCCTGGCTTTCAGCCCGAACAGGATGTCCCGCGTCTCCTCTATCGTAGGCTCCTCGATCTTGACGACGCGGAACCGGCGCGCAAGCGCCTCGTCCTCCTGGATGATCTCCTTGAACTCGGTCACCGTGGTGGCCCCGATGATCTGGACCTCCCCCCGGGCAAGCGAGGACTTGAAAATGTTTCCGGCGTCGGAGGGGACTCCCATCGCGGAGCCGGCCCCGATCAGGGTGTGCGCCTCGTCGATGAACAGGATCAGGTTCCTGCGGTCCTTGACCTCGGAGATGACCTTCTCGATGCGGTCTTCGAACATCCCGCGGAAGACCGTTCCCGCCACCACCGTGTTCATCTGGAGATTGACGATCTGGTGCGACCGCAGGCGCTCCGGGACCCTGTGCGGTTCGTACTCCAGTCTCATCGCGAGCCCCTCTACCAGGGCGGTCTTCCCGACGCCCGGGTCCCCGATGATCATCACCGAGTTGCTGCGGTCCTTGTGGCAGAGGTACTCGATGGTGCGGTCGATCTCCTGGTCCCGCCCCACGATCGGCGGGATCTTCCCCTCCCGCGCGAGAAGGTTCAGGTTCACGCCGAACGTCCGCAGGTTGGCGGGAAGCTCGTACTTCTTGCGGAATTCCTCTACCTTCTCCTCCCGGCTGCGCATCTGGGTCGAAAAACGGGAAAGGGCGACGGCGGGATCCACTCCGTAGTTCTTGAGAATCCGGGCGGGGATCGAGTGAACCTCGTGGAAGATCCCGAGGAAGAGATCCGAGGCGTCGATCTGGGGCCTGCGGTTCCTCTGTGCCGTCTCCCAGGCCACCCGAAAGACCTGCTTCGTGGCCGGGGGGACCTTGAGACCCACGCCGAGGTACTGGCGGGAGATGTTCAAGTGTTCGTTCACCGAGTAGAGCACCGCCTCGACGGAAAGCCCCACGGACGCCATGAGGTCCCGGAAAAGGGTTTTCTCCTGCTCGGCGAACGCGATGAACAGGTGCTCGAGTCCGAGGTAATAGTGGTGTCGGCGCTGCGACTCCTCGATCGAGGTGTTCAGCATCCGGTGCCCGGACTCGGAAAGCTTTTCCCGATAGAACGAGATCTCCATCATGGGGTTATCGGCTCTCCTCTCCCGCCTTTCGGCGACCTAGTGTGCCGTCTCGTAAATAGCTTGAAGCACCGAGAGCGTCGATGCGCCGCGCCGGCAAGGCGCGCGACTGAGGCATACCGTTGAGTATGGTGAAGAAGCGCAACGAAGCCGGAGCGAGGGGCCTGTCCCCGGAAGGGTCGGCGCCCTGCAGCGGCGCTCGAATGCCAAGGTATTTGCGAGACGGTGCACTAGCCATCAGGCGACCCCCCGCATCGCACGCAGTCTCTCCACCCTCTTCTCCACGGGCGGGTGCGTGCTGAAAAGCGACATCATCCCCTTGCCGGATAGAGGGCTCAGGATGAACATGTGGGCGGTCGCCGGCGAGGCTTTTAGAGGAACGCGGCGCGAGGCGCCTGCTATCTTCTCCAGCGCGCGGGCGAGCGACTCGGGCCGTCCACAGTACCTTGCTCCGCTCGCGTCGGCCAGGTACTCCCGCGATCGGGACACCGCCATCTGGACGAGCATGGCGCCGATCGGGGCGAGAATCGCCATCGCGATGAGACCGAGGCCGCCGCCGCCCTCATCCCGGTCGCTTCCTCTTCCCCCGAAGATCGCGGCGAACGTGGCAAACCGCGCCAGCAACATGATGGCTCCCGCAAGCGTCGCGGCGACCGTCCCGATCAGGATATCGCGGTTTTTCACGTGGGCCATCTCGTGGGCAAGAACCCCTTCCAGTTCGTCCGGGGTAAGGATCCGCACGATCCCCTGCGTCACGGCAACTGCGGCGTGCTGCGGGTTTCTCCCCGTGGCGAAGGCATTGGGGGATTCCGAGGGAAGGATGTACACCTTGGGCATCGGGACGCCTGCTGCCGTTCCGAGCCTGTGGACCATGGAGTGCAGATCCGGGGCCTCCGCCTCCGAAACCTCCCGGGCGCGGTACATCCGGAGAACGATCTTGTCGGAGAACCAGTAGGCTCCCGCGTTCATGAGCACGGCAAAGGCGAACGCCATGACCATGCCGCTCTGACCGCCCACATAGCTCCCGACCGCGACGAACAGGACGGTAAGAAGAACCAGCAGGAAACCCGTCTTCATGGTGTTTGCCATACGCTTGCTCTTCCTCCTCTTATGCGTATTGATTCCATTATATCCAAATCAGTTCCACCCACCCCGCAAATTCGGGTCCTCGAACTCCGCAAGCCGCTCGACAAGCGACAGGAACTCCCCGGATTGTTCTTTTGGGACAACCACTTGCACCACCACATACTGGTCGCCCCGGGACAAAGTCCCCGGTACCGGGACGCCCCGACCACGCAACCTCAGCTTTCTTCCGCTCGACGAACCTGCCGGAACCGACACCGTCACCTGCCCGTCGATCGTAGGCACCGATATCTTAGCCCCTTTTACCGCCTCGGAATAGGTAACCGGGACGTCGATATGGATATCGCCTCCCTCCCGACGAAAGTACGGATGGGGGATCATCCGGAGGCGAATGAGGAGGTCCCCGCTCCTTCCCGGGCCGACCCCTGCCGCCCCCTTGCGCGGCACGCGGATCGTGGATCCGTTCCGCGCCCCTGCGGGGATCTTGACCTTGATCCGCTCGTCCCCTTCCGTCATGCCGGCTCCGCCGCACTTCGGGCACCCCTGACGCCCCGAACGACCGGTTCCCCGGCACGTTGGACACGCCTTGGGCCGCCGGTATCGAAGTTCCTGTACCGACCCCTTTGCCATGTCGAGAAAATCGACCGAGAGGTCCGTCGTGAGGTCGCCTCCCCGGGCGGCAGCGTGCGCAAAACCGCCTCCGCCCAGCAGGTCCCCGAAAATGTCACCGAGATCGATATGCTCCCCTCGGGAATAGGCCCCGGGATCGAAATCGCTCTGCCCCCGGAACGGGCCTCCTCCGAATCCCCCGGCAAAAGCTCCTTTCCGTACCGCGTCGTATTCCGCCCGTTTCTTCTTGTCGTCCAGGACCTCGTGCGCCTCGTTGATATCCTTGAACCGGCTTTCCGCCTCCTTGTCCCCGGGGTTCACATCGGGATGGTACTTCTTCGCCAGCCGCCGGAACGCCTTCCGGATCTCGTCCGAGGTTGCGTTTTCCGACACATCCAACAACTCGTAATAGTTCTTCCTGGGAGCCATCCCCTATACGGTCACTCTCTCCGGCACCCGGAAACCATTATTTCACATCCACCTGGATCTGCTTCGGCTTCGCCTTCTCTTTCTTGGGGAGCTTCACTTCGAGGACACCATCCTCGAACCGGGCGGTTACCTGGTCCTGGTCGACGGAAACCGGCAGCGAAAAGGAACGCTGGAAACTCCCGTAGGATCGCTCGATCCGGTGGAAGCTTTCCTCCTTGACCTCCTTCTCGAACTTGCGCTCCCCGCGCAGCGAGAGGATGCCGTCCTTGACCTCCACGGAGATCTGGTTCTTCTCCACGCCGGGGAGTTCCGCTTTTACCACGACAAAATCGCTGTTCTCGTAGATGTCGACGGCGGGGGTCCACATGCCCGTCCTGAGCCCCTCTTCCCGCCCGCGGGAGCGGGCAAGGGCATCCTCGAAAATCTGGTTCATCCTTTCCTGGATAGCCGACAGGTCGCGGAACGGGTCCAGCCAGCGTACGATCGCCATGTGTCTCCTTCCTTTCCCTCCCCGGCCCCGCACATGGGGTCGGGGAGAAACTACAAATAAATATTAAACCGTTATGCTGATATCTTTATCTGTTTCGGTTTCGCCTCTTCCCTCTTCGGCAGGGTTACCTCGAGCACCCCGTCTTTCATCCTGGCGGTGACTCTCTCCCCGTCGACAGAGGAAGGCAGCGAGAAGGAGCGGTGGAACGTCCCGTAGGACCGTTCGACCCGGTGGTAGTTCTCCTCCTTCACCTCCTTCTCGAACTTGCGCTCCCCATGCAGCGCGAGGACACCGTCCTTGACTTCGACGCTTACGGCATCCTTGTCCACGCCGGGCAACTCCGCCCGAACGCAGACGGCGTCCTTCGTCTCATAGATGTCCACTGCGGGCGTCCAGACGCCCGTCCCCAACCGTTCCTCGCCGCTGCTGCCGCGATCGAGAAAATTGCCGAAGATCTGTTCCATCCGATCCTGAAGGGTCGCAACATCCCGGAAAGGATCCGTCCAATGGTTGAATGCCATGGTGTGTCCTCCTTACTCCCGGCTCCGGCACGAAGCCGGAATGTGCTTGTATGGTCTCGTCGGTTTCGTTAACAGGAACCGATCGGGCTTTTCGCCTCGTGCTACTTCTTCGCGGAATCCTCGTACTCGGCGTCCACCACTTCCTCTCCCGACTCCTTGTTCTCCGCCTCCGCGCTTTCCCCTTCCGCGCCAGGCGTTGGCGGGGGGGCGGATGCAGAGGCCTCCTTGTACATGTGCTCGGCCAGGCGGTGGGAGCACTGCATGAGTTTCTCCGCGGCCTGTTTGAGTTCCGTCTCCTCCTCGGACTTCATCGCCTCTTTCGCCTCGTTTACGGCGGCCTCCACCTCGGTCGCGATCTCCTCGGGCACCTTTTCCCGGTTCTCCCGAAGCGTCTTCTCCGTGTTGTAGACGAGGGAATCGAGGTGATTGCGTGCCTCGATGACGGTCTTGCGCTTCTTATCCTCGGAGGCGTGCGTTTCGGCTTCCCTTACCATCCCGTCGATTTCCTCCTTGCTGAGCCCGGTGGACGCCGTGATCGTGATCTTCTGCTCCTTGGCGGTCGCCGTGTCCTTCGCGTTGACGTGGAGGATGCCGTTCGCGTCGATGTCGAAGGTCACCTCGACCTTGGGGACGCCGCGCGGCGCCGCCGGGATCCCCTCGAGGTGGAACCTCCCCAGGGTACGGTTGGCTCCCGCCATCTCCCGCTCCCCCTGCAGGACGTGGACCTCCACGCTTGTCTGGCCGTCGGCCGCCGTTGTGAAGATCTCGCTCTTGCGGACGGGGATCGTCGTGTTCTTCTCGATGAGCCTCGTCATCACGCCCCCGAGCGTCTCGATCCCGAGCGACAGCGGGGTCACGTCCAGGAGCAGCAGGTCCTTGACCTCGCCGCCCAGCACGCCCGCCTGGACTGCGGCGCCCGCCGCCACCACCTCGTCCGGGTTTACTCCCTGGTGCGGGTCGCGCCCGAAGAATTTCTTCACCATCTCGATGACTTTCGGAATCCGGGTGGACCCGCCGACCAGGACGACCTCGTCGATCTTTTCCACGCCGATCCCGGCGTCCCGGATCGCCAGCTCGCACGGCTTGAGCGTCCGGTCGAGAATTTCCTGGATCATCTGCTCCAGCCTGCTCCGCGTGAGCTTCAGCTGGAGATGCTTCGGTCCCGTCGCATCCGCGGTGACAAACGGGAGACTGATCTCGGTCTCCATGACCGAGGAGAGCTCGATCTTGGCCTTCTCCGCTCCTTCCTTCAGCCTCTGCAGGGCCGTACGGTCCTGGGACAGGTCGATCCCCTGGTCCTTCTTGAATTCCGTCACGATCCACTCGATGATCCGCTGGTCGATGTTGTCGCCGCCCAGGTGCGTGTCCCCGTTGGTCGACTTCACCTCGACGACGTTGTCGCCCACCTCGAGGATCGAAATGTCGAACGTGCCCCCCCCGAAGTCGAAGACCGCGATCATCTCGTTCTTCTTCTTGTCGAGGCCGTACGCAAGCGCCGCAGCCGTCGGCTCGTTGATGATCCGCAGGACTTCCAGCCCCGCGATCGCACCCGCGTCCTTGGTCGCCTGGCGCTGGGAGTCATTGAAGTACGCAGGGACCGTGATGACCGCCTTCTTCACCTCCTCGCCCAGGTACGCCTCCGCGGCTTTTTTCAGCTTCCCGAGCACCATGGCGGAGATCTGCTCCGGGGTGTACTCCTTCCCGACGGCCGTCACCGTGGCCTTCTGGTTATCGTCCTTCGTCACCTTATAGGGAACCAGCTTCATCTCCTCGGAGACCTCTTCGAACCGGCGCCCCATGAACCGCTTGATCGAAAAGACGGTGTTCTCGGGGTTCAGCACCGCCTGGCGCTTGGCCACCTGGCCGACGAGGATCTCGCCCCCCTTGCCGAACCCGACCACAGACGGCGTCAGCCGGTTGCCTTCCTCGTTGATGATGATCTTGGGCTCCCCGCCCTCCATTACGGACACCACAGAGTTCGTGGTTCCGAGATCAATCCCGATGATCTTTGCCATCGTGCCTTTCTCCTCTCTGCCTTGTTATGGTCCAGTACGTTATGGTCTAGTACCCTCGCAACACCTTCGCGACAAAGCGGGCGAGTGCCTGCCCGTCCACCGGCTTGGTGACGTATCCCACCACGCCCACCTCGACCGCCCACATCCGCCGCGCATTGCTGTCCTCGGTGGACAGGAGAAGAACCGGGACCCGGGAAGCGATCCGCCCGATCTTGACCAACGAGTCCAGGCCGCCGAACGATGGGGTGTCCATGTCGATGACGAGGAGGTCCGTCCCGCCGCGGACCGCACTCAAAAGGCCCGCAGTGCAGTCCGTGAAGAGTTCCGTCATCGCCCCCACATCGGACAGAGCCCCCAGCAGGGGGGTCATAAGACCCCAGTCATCCCCCTGCGCATCCGCAATGAGAACCACCCTTTGGGCCACCTTCTCCTCCTCCGTATTGCTTAATAAAACAACAACCGTGCCAAGGGAAGGATTTCCGCGGATTTAATGTAGATATATGTTTTAGTTAGTCTATTTTATTAAATAAAGGTGGGATGGAACACCCGGGGGAAGGGTGTGTGCCATAATGACATACGCCCCCCCCTCAACCACAGCGCCATTCTGACATACTCTTTTCCCGACACGACTGGGGAGAGGCAGACCGGGCTTCCTGCCGCTCAGGAGATCCCGTACTCCTTCACCTTTCGGTGAAGGGTGCGCAACCCGATCCCGAGCATTTTCGCCGCCTGCGTCTTGTTCCCGTCCGTTTCCAGCAGGGCGGACACGATGGCCTCCCGCTCGATCTCCTCGAGCGTTCGGGGCGAGGGAAGCGGAATCGGGCCGGAGGGGGAGGGAGGAAGGATGTTCTCCAGGATTTCCGGGGGGAGATCCCCCCACTCGATCGACTCGCCCCCGGCGATAAGCGAGGCGGTTTCCATGGCGTTGCGCAACTCCCGGACATTCCCGGGCCACTGGTACGCGAGAAGGGCGATGCGTGCGCCTGACGACAACGGTTTGGGCGTGACGTTGTTCTCCACGGCGATCTCGCCCAGGAGGTGGCCGGCAAGCTTCGGGATATCCTCGCGGCGTTCCCGCAAAGAGGGCACCGTGATGCTGAACACGTTCAACCGGTAGAAAAGGTCTTCCCGGAATGTCTTGCCCACCACTTTCGCCTTGAGATCCTGGTTGGTTGCCGCGATGATCCGGATGTCCACCCGGATCACGTCCGACCCGCCCACACGGATAACCTCCTTCTGCTCGATCGCCCGCAACAGTTTCACCTGCAGCGCGAGGGACATTTCGCCGACCTCGTCGAGAAACAGGGTGCCCCCGTCCGCAATCTCCATCAGCCCCTGACGGGCGGCGACTGCGCCCGTAAACGCCCCCTTTTCGTGGCCAAACAGCTCCGTTTCGAGGAGACCTTCGGGAATCGCGGCGCAGTTGACCGGCAGAAACGACATGTCCCATCTCGGGCTTTGATCATGGATCGCCCGGGCCACCAGTTCCTTCCCCGTGCCGCTTTCCCCCATGATGAGCACGTTCATCCGGGTCTGGGCGACGATGTGGATTTTCCGGATCATCTCCTCCATCTTCCTTGAATCGCCGATGAGCCTTCCCACGCCGTGTTTCCGTTTCTTCTCCTCCCGCAGGCGCCGGATCTCCCTGTCCTTTTTCTCGAGTTCCACGTTCTTGCTCCGCTCCTTGATCGCCTTGAAGACGGCCGCCCTGAGCTGCGGAATTCCCACCGGTTTGAGAAGGTAGTCGGACGCCCCCGCCCGGATCGCCTCCACCGCGCTTTCCACGGTGCCGAAGGCGGTCACGACCACGACCGGAACGGCCGGGTTTTCCCGGACCACGCGGCGAACCACCTCCATCCCCGTGATTCCCGGCATCTTGAGATCGGTCAGCACCACATCCCCCCCTTCGGAGGCAAGGTGTGCAAGTCCCTCCTTCGGGTCCGCAAAGGGATGGACTTCGAACCCGTCCCGCCGAAGAGCCGTGGCAAAGCTCGCAAGGCTGTCCGTGTCGTCGTCGATTACGAGGACCTTCGCCTTCTCTTTCATCGAACCTTCTCCGGAAGCGGTCTTTCGGCCGCCTGTGCCGAAAGCCTCTCCTTCGACCGCTTTTCCGACGGGAGCGAGATGGTCACTGTCGTCCCGCGCCCCTCCCGGCTGCGAATGCCGATCTTTCCGCCGTGCTCGCGCACGATCTTCCGGACGATGGGAAGACCCAGGCCGGTACCGCTTTTCTTCGTGGAGAAGAAAAGACGAAAGATCTGCTTCCTGTCCTGCCGGGGGATCCCCCTGCCGTTGTCGGCGATTCGCACGAACGGCTGTCCCCGCTCCGATCCCGTCGTCACCTTGATGACCTTCGGCTCCTTGTCCATCGCCTCTTCGGCGTTCAGGAGGATGTTGAGGAGCACCTGGCGCAGCTGCTTCTCGTCTGCGAAGAGCGGGAGCGGGTCCGGGTGGAAGACGCTTTCGAGCTCGATCCCCCGCCGCGCAAAATCGACCTCGAGGAACCGGAGGGTGTCGGAAACGACCCGGTTCAGGTCCGCCACCACGGACTCCATCGCCGTCGGACGGGCAAACCGGAGGAACTCGGAGAGGATGTCGTTCAGGCGCTGGGTGACCTTCATGTTGGCGCGGGCAAGAGAGAGGAGCTCCTCCTTCCGGTCCGTGGCGATCGGCAGCGCGGCGAGCATCTCCTCAAGAATCTGGCTGTTGATGTACAGGGAATTCAGCGGATTGCGGATCTCGTGGGCCAGGCCCGACGCGACCGCACCGAGGTCGGCTAACCGTTTCCTCGTTCCCGTGGAAGACACGAGAAGATTCTACAACAATTTCCGTCGATTCCGCGACACGCATCGCGTTCCGCATCCCGCTGCGACTGCTCCCTCCGGCGTGCGCCCTGTCGTGAGGGCACGTTGCTTCGGCTCCGCATCCTCCCCCATCCGCAGCGGTATACCGCTGCTCCGGGGGACTTCGTCGGAGGGCGGCTTCGTTCGTGGCTCGCCGTGCGGCGAACCTGCACGGCTGCGCTTTACCTCACTGCGCCCCCCTCCTGCGGCTGCTCCGCCGGAAAGAACCTGCTCGCCCCCATATCTGCGACAGAAAATTACCTGCTGAGCGATCAACGGCTCCTGGTCGGACGCTCCGCTCCCGCCCCGGCGCGCGATCCACCCGCCTGAGGCGTCCTCACGGGCCGTTTCCCCGCGGCCGAGGAGGAGCTTACGGTCCGGCCCGCCTTGTTCGACACCGCCTGGGGCCTCGCCACCTGGGTCCCTGCCGGCGACACGACGCCATCCAGGGAGAGCCGGATCTGGAAATCAAGGAGAGCCAGGTCTTGCGCCGTCTGCACGAGCGGGGTGATCTCGATGAGGACGAAGTTCCCCGCATCGGTCGAAAAGAAGTCGAGCGTCCTGAAGTCGAGAAAGGCGGCATCAAAATCCTCGGGGCCCAGGACACCGAACGGAACGAGGTCCAGGAACGTCGGGACGGTGTCGGCGAAGCTGACCTCCGTGATGAAGAGTTCCACAGTAGCGCTGATGATCGTCGCACCCAACGGGAGAATGTCCTGCCCCGTCACACCATCAAGAGGAAAGGTCAGAAATGCTTTGTACTCTGGCAGGTTGCTATCGGACGAATCCACGCCGAAGAACAGGGGCGTCGCGCCCGTCGTGATGGTGAACACGTTCTGGACTGGATCCACCAAGGCGATGTCCCCGTCGAATTCGGGATCGCTAAGGATAACGGCCGTTCCTTGTCCCAGGACGTCCACGAATTCCACGGTGAGAAGGGGGGCCGTGTCGGCGGCGCTGTCATCGATGCCGACGAAGCCCGGGCCGGTGACATTCCGGTCGTCACCCCCCCCGCACCCGGAAAGGGAAAACACCAGGATCGCCGTAACCCCCAGATAAAATATCCTTTTCATGGGCCCCTCCCCCTGGTTTTCCATAGGACGCTTGTATTCATTAGATATTCATTCCTTGAAAATCGTCTCTTCCCCGGGCGACCGCCGCTGCTTTGCGTCTTCCCGTCGCTTTCACGGCAGGAACCGCGCGGAAAGCCCAGGAGGCAAGCCAAAGATCCGGGGCGGCCGCGATCGGTTGCGTCTCCCGCTCTTCCCTTGGGACAGGTGCTTGGTTCATAATCATCTATTATGACCGATTTCCCGGAAAAGGAATGACATCCCAGGTACTCTCGCTTGACGACGGCCCGGGCGGACGTCCCCGGAAGAAACCGTTTCTCCTGGCAGGAACCCTCCTCCTTTGCTTTATCCTGGGAATGGGTGTCGGACTCGTCTTCCTGGCGAGGTTCGGGACCTTCCCTTCCTTCGAGTCCGTTAAGGAGTATCAGCCAAGCGTATCCTCCAAGATCTTCGACCGCTACAACCAGGTGATCGGGGAAATCTACCTCGAGAAGCGAACCCTCATCCCCTATGACAAGATACCCCGCCACCTCGTGAGCGCCTTCGTCGCAGCCGAGGACGCCCGATTCTTCCAGCACCGCGGGGTTGATTTCACCGCAATCGCCCGCGCCGCCGTAAAGGATCTCCTGGGAGGAAGTTTCGCCCAGGGAGGGAGCACCATCACCCAGCAGACGGTGAAAAATCTCTTCCTCACCCGCGAAAAGAGCATCAGCCGCAAGCTCAAGGAACTGATTCTTGCCTACCGCATGGAAAAATATTTGAGCAAGGAGGAGATCCTTTACCTTTACCTGAACCAGATCTATCTCGGAGAGGGCGCCTACGGGGTGGAAACAGCCTCGCGGACGTATTTCGGGAAGGGGGTGGACGAACTCGGTCTTGCGGAGAGCTCCCTCCTCGCCGGCCTTCCCAAGGCGCCCAACCGCTATTCACCGAGAACCCATCCCGACCTCGCGAAGAACAGGCAGCGGTATGTCCTCCGGAGGATGGTGGAAGCGGAGTTCCTCTCCCAGGACGAGGCCGACCAGGCCTACGCCGCCAAGATCGTCCTCGCGCCTCCTCCCACCTTCCGGTCCAAGGCAGCCTACTTCCTCGAAGAGATCCGGATTGCCCTGTTGGAAAAATACGGTAAGGAGTCCCTGTACGGGGACGGGCTTCGCATTTACACGACGATCGACACGCGCCTGCAGGAAGCGGCCCACACCGCGCTGATCGAGGGGATCAAGGCAACGGAGGAGAAGAACGAGTACGAGGGGCTCCAGGGGGCCGTCCTCGCCATGGATCCGCACTCCGGAGCAGTCCTCGCCATGGTGGGAGGGACCGATTTCGCCCAGTCGCAGTTCAACCGCGCGTTGCAGGCGAGAAGACAGCCCGGGTCGGCGTTCAAACCCATCGTCTATACGGCAGCGCTTTCCTCCGGGAAAACACTCGTGTCGATGACAGACGATTCTCCCATCGAGTTCGAAAGAAACGAGGAGGAACTCTGGAAACCGCGAAACTATGACGGGAAGTTCATGGGGCCCAGCCCGCTTATCAAGGCGCTGGCCAAATCCCGCAATCTGGCCACCATCCGTCTTCTGAACGAGGTGGGCGTCGAATCCGCCTTGAGGACAGCGAAAGCGCTCGGCATCGAATCTCCGATCGCGAGGAACCTTTCGATCGCCCTTGGCTCCTCGGGAGTAGTCCCGCTGGAAATGTGCACCGCATACGCGACATACGCCAACGGAGGCCTGCGGCCGACGCCGTTTTTTCTGCGGGAGGTACGGGACGCACGAGCGAACATTCTGGAGAAGACGACGCCGACAGCCGTAAGGGCGATTCCGCCCGACACGGCCTACCTCATGGTCCGGATGATGCAGGAAGTCATCCTGAACGGCACGGGCAGGGCAGCGCGGGGACTTGGACACCATCTCGCAGGGAAGACCGGGACCACGAACGAAAATACGGATGCGTGGTTTATCGGTTACTCGCCCGACCTCGTGGCGGGGGTGTGGGTCGGGTTCGACACGCCGCGCCCGCTGGGCGACCGGCAGTCGGCTGCAGCCGTGGCATTGCCCATCTGGATCCGTTTCATGAAGCAGGCCCTGCCTCTCTTCCGCAACCGGGACTTCCCCGTTCCCCCGGGGATCACCTTCGCCCGTGTCGACCCCGAAACCGGAAAGGCGCTCCCTCCCGATTCCTCCAGGGGGATTCTTCTTCCCTTCCGGGTCGGAACAGTACCCGAGAGGGCCTCCCCCGGGAGAAGGCTCGGGCCGTCCCACTCCCTCCAGGACGATCTCCTGTAGACGGACGCTATCGGCGGGAAGAGGCTTCCTGTTCCCTCACGGATACGACGACCATCCGTCCGGATTCGTCCGTAAAGGGATCTTCCGAAAGAGAACCGAAGATATTCTTCACCCGCATCCCGGCATGTGCGAGCATCGTCTCGAGCTCGTCAACCGAGTAGACCCGCACGTCGAAGGTGGAGGAAATCCGGATCCCGTCCTGACGGATCAGCACGTGCTCCGCCATCGCGCGCATCGTGCGGCGGTTGAACCGCATCGACATCCGGAGCTTCCCGGAAGGGACCTCGATCGTCTGGTCCCAGTTCTCGAGCCGCGACAGCCCCTTCCCGGCGTTCCTCAGGTCGAGGAGCAGGGTGCCTCCCTCCTTCAAACTCGCGCCCACGTTGTCCAGAACCGACTGGTTCTCTTCATCCCGGAAGTACCCGAAGGAGGTGAACAGGGAGAGGCACAGATCGAACTCGCCGGGACGGCGAAAGACGCGCATATCCTCCCGTACCCACTCCACGGAGACCCCTTCCATGTGCGCACGCGTGCGGGCGATGCCCAGCATCTTCTCGGAAAGGTCCACGCCGGTCACACGGCACCCTTTCCGGGCGAGCGGGATGGCGTGCCTTCCCCGGCCGCACCCCAGATCCACCACAACCGACCCGGAGCGTACCGCGAGGAGGGCAAGAATCTCCTCCACCTCCTTTTCCGCGTTCCCCTCGAGCGGCCCGAACAGCTCCGGGTACCTCTCGTCGAAGATCGTCTCGAACCATTCGCCCTGCATCCCTTATGATCCCCTACCCCTTCACAACCGCCACAGGCCTCAGCTTGGCCACCCGGCTCGCGATCCCCGCGTCATGCACGACGCCGACGACTTCGGACACGTCCTTGTACGCCTCCGGAATCTCCTCGGCGAGGGTCTTGTGGGATGCGGAGACGACGATCACCCCGCGTCTTTCCATCTCCTGGACGATCGACTTGCCCCGCACGCTGTTCCTCGCCTGGGTCCGGCTCATCCTGCGGCCCGCTCCGTGGCAGGTCGAGCCGAACGACAGGCGCATCGCCTCCGGGGACCCCGCGAGGACGTACGAGGCGTTCCCCATATCGCCCGGGATGAGCACCGGCTGTCCGACGTGCCGGTACGCCCCCGGGATATCCTCGCTTCCCGCGGGGAAACAGCGTGTCGCGCCCTTCCGGTGGACGAGGACTCTCCGTTTCTCCCCGTCTACCTCATGCTCCTCGAACTTGGCATTGTTGTGCCCGCAGTCGTACACCAGTCGCATCCCCAGATCGTTCGGCCCCATCCCCAGGAACCGCATGAACGTCTCCCGGGCCTGGTGCGCAAGCAACTGCCGGTTGGTGAAAGCGTAGTTGCCCGCCGCAGCCAGTGCGGACAGGTACTGTTTCCCCTCGGGGGAGCGAATGTGGGCGCAGGCGAGCTGCCGGTCGGGAAGATCGATCCGGTTTTTGCGCATGTAGTCGGCCATCGTCACGAGGTAGTCGTCGCACACCTGGTACCCCAGCCCCCGGGAACCCGAGTGGATGAGGACGGTTGCCTGCCCCGGAAAAAGACCGAACGCCCGGGCGGCGGCGTCATCGAACACCTCCGCAACCTCGTCGATCTCGAGAAAGTGGTTCCCCGACCCGAGCGTTCCCAGCTGGTTGCTCCCCCTCTTTTTCGCGACGGCGGAGACCGCGTCGGGGTCCGCGCCCGGGAGCCGACCCCCGCTCTCGGTGAAGGCGACGTCCTCCGCGGAGGCAAAGCCCCGGGAGGCCGCCCAACGGGAGCCTTCGGTAAGAACCTTCTCCTCCTCCCTCGCCGTGAGCCGGACGAATCCCGTCGAGCCGACCCCCGAGGGGACTTCGCGGTGCAAAGCGGCCACCAGTTCCCGCAGCTTCGGTCGCAGCGCATCGACGGTCAGGTCGGACCGGAGAAGCCTTACCCCGCAGTTGATGTCATACCCCACCCCGCCGGGGGAAACCACGCCCTCCCGGGCGTCCATCGCGGCCACTCCCCCGATCGGGAAACCGTATCCCCAGTGGATGTCCGGCATCCCGATGCTGTACTTCAGGATCCCCGGGAGGTGCGCCACGTTCATGACCTGGCGGACCGCTTCGTCACGCAGGATGTCGCCCATCATCGCCTCCGAGGCGAAGATGAGCCCCGGGACACGCATCCCGCCCTCGCGGGGAATCTCCCACATCGTTTCCGACAATTTTCGGATTTCGACACCCTTGAACTGCATGTCCGGCACTCCTTTCGCGCCGGTCCGGCTGCGCGTTCGATCGGAAGCGGGCTTACACGTCCACCAGGAAGCGGGCGAGGAAGCCCTCCGGCGCCCTCTCCACGGCCATGGCGTGCGCCGTCACCGCCTTGATCTCCCGGTGGACGGGATGCCGGGAGGTGTCGAGAGGCTCTCCCCGCACCGTCAGCGTCACCTGCTTCCCCAATATCGTAACATGCGCGTTGCGAACGAGAAACCTGTGGGCGGCAAACAGCAGGAACGCCTCGCGGAGCAGAAAAAAGAGCTGCTCCTCTTCGGTGTCACCGGCAATCTCCGCGCTGCGGACCTCCGCTTCCCGCACGGTCCGCCTGTCCACGAGGAGCGAAAAGAGGGCGAGAACGCAGGAGGAGAACAGATCGGGGAGATCCACGCCGCGAACCTCCACCATGAGATCCGCCGTATGCGGGAGAAAGCGGAACGAACGCCTTTTCACGTCCCGTCCGCCAGGCGAGTCGCGAAGAACCCCGGAAGGCCGGCGGCGAGAACCTTCCGCTGGCAGGACCCCACGTCGTAGGGAACACGGATCCAGGAAGCGCTGCCGGTATGCGTGTCGAACATCAGGAACGAGGAGAAAGGGTTCCGGTCTCGCGGCTGGCCTACGCTCCCGGGGTTCAGCATCGCCGTCTCGTCCTCCCCGACCCGCAATTCCGCAAGGGGAGCGGAGACGGTGCTCCCGTCCTTTCTTCGGACGAAGGCCGCGGGCACATGCGTGTGCCCGAAGAACACCACACCGGGCGAGGAAACCCCGGCCAGGGGTTCGATCTCCTCTTCCGCATCCTCGAGAAGAAACAGGTAGCGGTCCGGGTCGGAAGGAGCGCCATGGACAAGAAGGATCCCCTCGGGAAGCCGGAGGGTCTCCGGAAGCGCGGCGAGGTACTCCATCGAGTCGGGGGAGAGGTGCTCCGCGGACCACAGGGCGGCATGCAGCGCCGGCGCATGGAAGAACTCGCCGCTTGCCCTCCCGCTCACGACGGCATCGTGGTTTCCCACCACTCCCGCTGCCGCGTGTTCCCTGGCCCATCGGACGCATTTCTCGGGATCGGCGTTGTACCCCACGAGATCGCCCAGGTGAACTACCCGGTCAGCCCGCTGCCGTTCGATCTCCCGGGCGACGGCGTCGAGCGCATCCCCGTTGGAATGGATATCCGACACGACCGCGAACCTCACGCCGTTTCCCGCCCCCTCGCCGCGGACCGGTTCCGTGCGATGTCGCGTCGGGAAACGCGTCAGGCGCCGGCCGCCGCAGCCGCACCGAAATCCTCCGGCAGAATGCGCCGCATCCTTTTCCGGGAGGAATATTCCCGGACGAGCTCCATGAAGATCTCCAGCTCGTACCGGCGGTCCACTTGCGTTCCGTCAAAGTATAGCACGCGGACCGGGAGACCATCGCAGTCGCGGGACACGCGGGGGTAAACAGCCTCGGAGACGATACCGTTCATGCACGAGAAGGGGTTGATGTCGAGGACCCCGTCCGCACCCTTCCGGTGCAGGTATACCGACTTCCCCACCGACAAAAGCATCTCCCCCAGGGTTCCCTCGGGAACCAGATAGGGACGGGCAAGTTCCATCACCTCCCGGATGTCGTGCGGTTCCTCATACCCGAGGAAATCCCCCTTGAACACCTCGATAAGGGCGTGCTCGTCCTTCCGCTGGAAGTGCCACTTCAGTTTCGCACCGAGCATCTCGAAGCTCAGGGTCTTGCCGTACCGCCTGAGTTCCCGGTGGTGGTCGGCGTTTGTGTACCACACCCACTCCGTCACGTCGGAGATCCAGCATTCTCCCCCGGCCTCCTCCACCTTCCGCAACACGTCGTCGTTGCTGAAGGCGTTGAGCCGGCAGAAGATCTCCCCGACGACCCCGATCAGCGGGCGGGGAGAGGAGAAGTCCGTCGGCACGTTGCGGAACAGATCCCGGCCTTCCCGCAGGGCCGCAACGATCCGCGCGAGTTTCCTCCCCACTTTCTCTCCGGGGACCTCCACGGCCCGGCACAGGATCCCGAGCGCTTCGTCGAACGCCCGGTCGGCCCCGCCCTTCTCCGTCTCATACGGACGGACCCGGAGAAGGAGCTTCTCGAGGAGGTCTCCGCCCACCATGGCCCGCCAGGCGGTGCGAAGAAGTTCGTCGGAGTGCTCTCCCACGCCGCTGTACCCGTCCGCACACGTGGGGGAGACGAGGAGGACGTCGC
>DAOUUI010000014.1 GCA_030668225.1 Deltaproteobacteria bacterium | reverse complement strand
CCTTGGGTCCCCGGTACGGAGCGTAGCAGCCGCAGGAGGGGGGCGCAGAGTGAGGCCGGCGTCCAGGGGGCCGTTCCGGAAGAGGCCGAGCACCGAGAGGGTCGATGCGCCGCATCCGGCAAGGCGCCCGACCGAGGCGTACCCGCAGCGGTACGGTGAGGGAGGGCAACGACGCCGGGGCGGATGCAGCGGCCCTCGAATGCCGGGATCTGAGGGAATGGGTCCCTGGAGGCCGGTGCGCAGCCGTGCGCGGGTTCATCGCACGGCGAGCCACGAACGGAGTCCCCCTCCGACGAAGTCCCCCGGAGCAGCGGTATACCGCTGCGGATGGGGGAGGCTGCGAAGCGAAGCCATCGCAAGCGAACCGTACAAGGCGAGGATGAGGAGTTCTTAGGAACGTCCCTGTTCTTGGCATCTAGGGTACCGCGGAGAGGACCGCCGCCCGGAATTCCCCGAATTCCGGCGGGTCCGGCACGGTGAATGCCCTCTCTTGCCCCGTGTGGGGGTGGACAAACCCCAGATGGAAGGCGTGCAGCAGAAAACGGGGAACGGTAACGGAACCCGCTCCCTTTCCCCGCCCCAGAACAATCTTTCGCGGCCTCCCGTACACGTCGTCCCCCACGATCGGACAGGAAAGGTGCGCACAGTGGAGCCGAACCTGGTGCGTACGGCCCGTTTCCAGCCGGAACTCGAGAAGGGAGAAACCCCCGAACGACTCGAGAACCCGGTACCGGGTGATCGCGATCCTCCTCCCCCCCTTGCCGCCGTGCGAAGCGTCTACGGGGAAGACCGCCATCTTTTTCCGGTGAACGGGATGCCTGCCCACCCGCGTCCTTATCTCCCCCTCCGCCCCCGGGGGTCTTCCCCAGACGATTCCATGGTAACGGCGGTCCATCCTGTGAGCGGCCAGCTGTCCGGAGAGGCCCGCGTGGGAGAGGTCGTCTTTCGCCACCACGATGATGCCGGAGGTGTCCCTGTCCAGCCGGTGGACGATCCCCGGTCTCTCGACGCCACCGATCCCCGAAAGGCTGCCGGCGCGGGACAGAAGAGCGTGGACGAGTGTCCCGGCACCATGCCCGGGGGACGGATGCACCACCATCCCCGCCTGCTTTTCCACCACCATCAGATGATCGTCCTCGAACAGGACGGCGACGGGAAGGTTCTCGGGAACGAGATCCACCGGGCGGGGCGGAGGGATTAAGACCGTGATCTCCTCATTTCCTTTCAGCCGTGCCGACGGCCGCGCCTCCGCGTCCCCCAGGGAAACGAAACCCTCGCCGATCAACTGCTGAATCCGGGCACGGGACATTCCGGGCAAGGCCCCGGAAAGATAGCGATCCAGCCGCTCCCCCGCCCTCTCCGGGGGAACCGTGAGACGGTGGGTGACCGTCAAGGGCCCAAGCTACCAGGCCTTGGAGGGTATGCGGCCCCAGGGCTTCACCAGGAGATCGACCAGGGCCAGGTTATAGAAATTGGTGCTCTTCACGACCTCGGGGTCGACGCGGCTCAGGTAATAGTTTCTCCCCTCCTCGATCTCGCTTTTCAGCAGGTCGAACAGGTTGTCCCCCGCGATCCCCTCCTCCACCTTCTTGGCGTTATACAGGGCGATGTCCGACACGACCGCCCGGGCGATGCGCCGGGCCACGTCAGGATCCTTCACGACCCCCATCTTAAGCCTCCTTGGCCTTAGTTCTTTCCTCCTGCCTACCGGTTGCGGAACGCCAGGTACATCCGTCCCCCTTCCCTGTCGACCAGGACTGACACCATCTGACCACGCGGCAGCCTCGCAAGCAACTTCCCGAACGACTCCGGACTGTGCACCGGCTCCCTGTTGATCCGGAGAATGATATCTCCCGCCCGGATCCCCCCGCCGCCGGCCGGTCCCGCCGGGTCCACGTTCTGTACCACCACACCGCCCGCGACGCCCAGGGCGCGTTCCGCCCCTTCCGGAAGAGCCAGGACGTGGAGCCCCCAGGCGTCCAACGGGGGTTCGCGGGGAGAAGCGTGAGGCATCGGACTTTCCAATTCGGCCAGCTTCACGGTGACCGTCAGCCGTTTCCCGCCGCGAAGGATCTCCAGGATCGCATCGCTGCCAGGGGAGACGCCTGCCACCATCTTCTGGAACTCCTTGACCCCGGTCACCGGCGTCCCGTCGAACGAGATCACGATGTCCCCTCTACGGAGACCCCTTGCAGCAGCGGGACTGTCGGGGACCACGCGATTGACCAATACCCCCTTTTCGCCCTTGACGCCGAACGACTCCGCCAGATCGGGGGTCAGGAACTGGATGCCGACGCCGAGCCACCCGCGCCGGATCATCCCGGTACTGGCCAGCTCCCTCTCGATCTCGAGGACGGTATTGATGGGGATCGCGAAGCCGATCCCCTGCCCCCCGCTCACCATCGCCGTGTTGATCCCCACCACTTCCCCCCGGGTATTCAGGAGAGGCCCCCCCGAGTTGCCGGGGTTGATGGACGCGTCTGTCTGGATCAGGTCACCCGTCGGGTCGACCCCCGGCAGGTCCACACGTCCCGTTGCGCTGATCACTCCCAGGGTCACGGTGCTCTCGAGGCCGAAGGGGTTTCCCACCGCGATCGCCCACTCCCCGACCTTGATCCGCGAGGAATCCCCGAGAACAGCCACGGGAAGCTTCCGCGACGGTTTGATCCTCAGGAGGGCGACGTCGGTACGCGGATCCGCCCCCACGACCTTCGCCCGGTACTCGGTGCGATCGGAGAGCCGGATGACGATCTCGTCGGCATCCCGGATGACGTGTTCGTTCGTGACGATGAGACCGTCCTCGCCGACGATGACGCCGGACCCGAGGGAACTCTCCGGAGACCCGCCGTTCTCCTCCAGCAGTTCCGCAAGATAATCCTCCATGCTCATGCCGCCTTCCGGGGTACTCGCGGGGCCTCCCCGCGTAAAGCGGGTAACCGTACGGATGTTCACCACGGCAGGATACGCCCGCTCCACAGCAGTTACGAATCCCTGTTGCAGGCTGGCAACGTCCGACGAATCCGGGGGCGACTTTCCCCCGTCCCCGGCGCAGGCCGCCAGGAGGAGAGCCAAGGCCAAAGCCACCGATCCGCGCCCCGCCTTCATCCCGTGGAACCCCCGGCTGCCGCGGGGTCCTGCCCGGTGGAAGCCGCCTCCCTCCTCACGGGAAGCTTCGCCTCCCGGGAGAACTGGGCATCCTTTTCGATCTGCCGCACCAACTCCTGGACGTTCTTGAACTTCCTCTCGTCCCGGATCCGATCGCGGAAAAACACGGCGATTTCCTCCCCGTAGATGTCCCGATGGAAATCCATCACGTGGACCTCGAGGCCCAGGGAATTCTCGCCGAACGTCGGGTTGAATCCGACGTTTGCAACCGCCCGGCGGAGGACCCCGCCGATCTCCACATCCACGACATACACTCCGGGGAGGGGTACAAGCTCCTGGGTAAACTGGATGTTCGCGGTCGGAAATCCCAGATCCTTTCCCCTTCCTGCGCCCGTCACCACCGGCCCCGACATCCGGTAGGGGCGCCACAGAAGCTCCTCCGCCTCGCGAACCCTTCCTCCCAGCAGGAGTTCCCGGATACGGGTCGAGCTGACGATCAGGCCGCCCCGGAGAAGTGGCGGGACCACGTCCACCTCGAACCCGAGCTCCTGCCCGACCTCGACCAGCATCGAGGGGGAGCCGGTCCGGTTCCGTCCGAAGGTGAAGTCGTACCCTACCGTCACCCAACGGGCCCTGAGGCGGCGCCAAAGAATCTCCCGGACAAACTCGTTCGGCCACATACGCCCGATGGCACCGTCGAAAGATTCGACCACCAGAACGTCGATCCCCATCCGGGCGATGAGACCGTCCTTCTCCTCCCTCGTCGTAATTTCGTAGAACCTTGCGCCGGGGGAAAAAAAACGTACGGGGTGCGGAAAGAACGTGAGAGCGACGGCGATCGTTCCTGCGTCCCTGGCGCGGGAAACCGTCCTGCGCAGCAGTTCCCGATGTCCCAGATGCACACCGTCGAAGTTCCCCACCGTGAGGGAGACGTCTGTTTCGGATGTGAATTCGGAGGAACCGCTGACCAGGATCATCTTTGCGGCCCCTTGCTCGTGCGCACCTTACCCCTCCTTGCAGCGCCCGCCGATAAAAATCCAAGTATTATGATACTATACATCGATTCCGCCGAGTTTCCCGATTTATCAAGACATGGCTCCCACGGTCCGCACCCGGGGTCCGCAGACAGCCGGTCACGATGGAAGGAACCAACCGGCAACGGGCGCGGGAGTGGTAGAATCCAAGCGATGAAAATCATCCACCGGTACATCCTGGCCGAAATCTGGGGACCCTACCTCATCACCCTCTTCACCTTCACGCTCGTGACATTGCTGCACCGTTTCTCGCGCCTCGCCGATCTCGTGGTCGCAAAGAGCGTTCCCGCCTCGCTCGTGGGAAAGCTCTTGCTCTCCCTGCTCCCCCGCTTTCTCGAAATCACCCTCCCGGCAGCGCTCCTTCTCGCCGTTCTGCTCGCCCTCGGACGTCTCGGGGCAGACTCGGAAACGACCGCCCTGCGCACCGCGGGGGTGGGGATGCGCGGCTTCCTTCTCCCGGTTCTCCTGGTCAGCCTGGGGACGTTCCTGGTGAACCTCACCATCGGGTGGTCCGGAATCCCCTGGGGGCAACGGATGCTCACGGAGTCGATTTCCCGCATCGTCTCGATTCGGGCCGGCGCGGGGGTCGACGAACACGTATTCCGGGAAGTAGGCCCCGACGTCCTCTTGTTCCCCGATCGGGTGTCACCCGAAGGCACCGGGATGACCGGGGTCTTGCTCTCCCAGCGCGTGGAAGGACAGGACCCCCTGCTTGTCTTTGCGAAAAATGGGCGTTTCCTTCCGGAAAACAGCACCCAGTCCGCCGGGATTCTCCTTTTCGACGGCACCATCCACAACTATGACCGGAAAGCGGATGCGTACCGGATGGCCTCGTTCCGGGAGATGGAATTCCGCCTCCCCCGGGTGAGCGTCGCAGCCGGCAACCAGGACTCTCCCAGGAACCTCACCCTGCCGGAACTGGCGCGGAAGATCTCCCAGGCGGAGGGATCGTCCTCGGCGGGGCCCTACCGGTACCGCTTTCACAGACGGCTCTCGCTAGCCGCCTCCTGCCTGGCGTTCGGGCTGCTTGCGATACCGCTGGGGCACTCCCAGCGTGCCCGCGGGAAATCATCCGCACTCGCGCTGACCCTCGTCCTCATCCTCTTCTTCTACCTTTTTATTGCCGCCGCGGGAGCTCTCGAGAATTCCTCCCAAACGCTCATGACGGCGATCCTGTGGTTCCCCAACGCGGCAGGGCTCGCCGCGGCGATCTGGCTTCTCCGGCGATCCGAGACCCGACTGATCTTCCTGCCCGACCTGTTCGGGCGCCTCGCGGGGAAAAGATGACGATTATCACCCGCTACCTTCTCCGGGAGTTCTCGAAGACGGCAGCGGCGGCCACAACAGGATTCCTGCTCCTTTTTGTGGTGATCGACTTCTTCGAGCGGGCGGACGAATTCCTGAAATACAAGACCTCCGCGGACGAGGTGCTCCGGTATTACCTGTACAAAATGCCGAACATCTTCCTCCTGACATCCCCGGTGGCGGTTCTTCTGGCGGTTCTGATTACCGTCTCCCTGCGGGCCAGGGCAAACGAGTTCACCGCCCTCTTTTCCGGCGGGATCAGCATCTGGAGGGCCTGCGCACCGCTTCTTGCGGGGTGCGCGGTCTTTTCCGTCCTCTCCCTGGCCTGTTCCGAAACCCTCGCACCGTGGACGAACCGCAAGGCAAGGGAAATCGCGCAGGTCGCAGTGAAGCCCGGAAAAGTAGAAGCCCAGTTTTCGCTGAACCGGTATTGGATTCGCGGGGAGAACGGAATTCTCTCCGCCCAGGTGATCAATCCCGGGAAGCAGGAACTCTTCGGGTTCCAGTACCTGGAGGTGGATGAGGATTTCCGGCTCGTACGGCGCATCGACGCCCGATCGGCCACGTTCCTTTCGGACGGGAAATGGGTGCTTCGCCAGGGCACGGAGCGGCGATTTCCCGGAGATATCGCGGCTGCGCCCTTCACCGAGAGGGAGTTCTTCTTCCCGGAGACTCTCCTGGCGTTCCTGGAGGGGGAAGCGCCGCCGGGGGAGATGACCTACGCACGTCTTTCGGACTATATCCGCGACTCCATCGCCCGCGGGTACGACGTGCGTCATTACGAGGTGGATCTGCACGCCAAGCTTTCCTACCCGCTGCTGAATCTGATCGTAAGCCTGGTCGCCATCCCCTTCGCTCTCCGATCCCCCCGGTCGGGGGGGGTATGGAGAAGCATCGGGGCGGGACTGTTTATCGGTTTCGTCTGCTGGATCCTGCTTTCGACGTCCCTCTCCCTGGGGAAAAAAGGGCTTTTCCCACCTCTCCTGGCCGCCTGGTTCCCGGGCCTGGCGATCGCCTCCGCGGGAGCCTTTCTGTTCCGGAGAACAATACGGTAGGCTAAATTCTTCCCGGGAAAGAAAAAGGCCGGAAGAACGACAGGAGCGAACAAAAGCCCCTGCTCTCTTCAAGGAGGGGAATCTCCTCTCTTCCGGCCGATTATTAGATGCGCGGGGAGGGTCAGGGGAATCACCCCCGGGGGAAATATTTCGCTCTCCCCGGGGGCGTGTGCCTCTACGTCCCCATCTCCCACGAGGCGAGATACTTTTTCTGTTCCGGGGTAAGGGTGTCGATCTTCGCGCCGATCCCCGCGAGCTTGAGCCTCGCGATTTCCCGGTCGATCGCATCGGGTATGGGGTAGACCACGTTATCGAGGGTCTCCTTCTTCTTGATGAGGAACTCCACACCGAGGGCCTGATTCGCAAAGCTCATGTCCATTACGGTCGACGGGTGGCCTTCCGCGGAGGACAGATTGATGAGCCGTCCTTCCGCCAGAAGGTGAATCGCCCTCCCGTTGCGCATCCGGTACTCCTCGACAAAGGGACGGACGGTGCGGACCGACCTGGCCAGTTTCGCAAGGGCGGGGATGTCGATCTCGACGTTGAAATGTCCGGCATTGCAAACGATCGCTCCATCCTTCATCTTCCGGAAATGCTCCCCCCGCAGGACGTGGATGTTCCCCGTGAGAGTGCAGAAGATGTCCCCCTTCGCCGCCGCTTCGCTCATCGAAGCCACCTCGAAGCCGTCCATGATCGCCTCGAGAGCGGGGAGCGGGTCCACCTCGGTGACGAGGACGCGTGCCCCCATCCCCCGGGCGCGCATCGCAAGCCCGCGCCCGCACCATCCGTATCCCGCCACCACAAAGCAGGATCCCGCCAGCAGCCTGTTGGTCGCCCGAAGGATGCCATCGAGCGTTGACTGGCCCGTACCGTACCGGTTGTCGAAAAAGTGCTTGGTCTTCGCCTCGTTCACCGCCACGATGGGATAGCGCAGCACCCCCTTTTTCGCCATGGCGCGAAGGCGGATGACTCCGGTGGTCGTCTCTTCGGTGCCCCCCACCACGCCCTTCAGAACCTCTCTCCGTTTCGTGTGGATTACGGAAACCAGGTCGGCCCCGTCATCCATCGTTACGTGGGGCTTGACCGATAATGCCTGGAGAATGTGGCCGTAATAGGTTTTCCGGTTCTCTCCCTTGATGGCATAGACGGATATGCCGTCGTTCTTCACAAGCGCGGCGGCGGCATCATCCTGCGTGGAGAGAGGGTTGGACGCACACAGCGTGACCTTCGCACCGCCCGCCGCCAGCACCTGCATGAGGGCCGCCGTTTCGGTGGTCACGTGAAGGCAGGCGGAGATCCGCAATCCCTTGAGGGGCTTTTTCTTTGCGAACCGTTCCCCGATGGAACGGAGAACGGGCATCTCCTTCTTCGCCCATTCGATGCGGTCGCGCCCCGCCCGCGCGAGGCGTAACTCCTTGACGTCAAATCCTTTTCCGCGGGTCATGGCCGGTTCCCCCTTTCCTTCTTCCTGGAAAAACTATTCAGAGGCCCGCGGAATCGCGCAGCGCCCTCGCCTTGTCGGTTTTCTCCCACGTGAATTCCGGGATCTCCCGTCCGAAGTGCCCCAGGGCCGCGGTTTTCCGGTAGATCGGCCTGAGGAGGTCGAGATTCCGGATGATCCTGGCAGGCCGCAGATCGAACGTTTTCCGAACCAGGCGCTCGATCTTCTCCTGGGAAATGACGGCTGTGCCGAAGGTGTCCACCATGACGGACACCGGCTCCGCCACTCCGATGGCGTAGGCGACCTGGAGTTCGCATTTCGACGCCAACCCCGAAGCGACAATATTCTTCGCGACGTACCTGGCCATGTACGCGCCGCTCCTGTCGACCTTGGAAGGATCCTTCCCGGAGAACGCCCCGCCGCCATGACGGCTGTACCCGCCGTACGTGTCGACGATGATCTTCCGTCCCGTCAGCCCCGTGTCGCCATGGGGTCCGCCGACAACGAATCTCCCGGTGGGATTGATGAAGAACTTCACCTTGCGGGAAAACAGGTCCGCCGGGATGGCCTTCCGGATGACCTCCTCGATGATTCCCTCCTCGAGCGTTTTCCTCTTCACGTTCTCCGCGTGATGCGCCGAGCATACGACGGCAGTCACCTCGCGCGGCACGCCATCGACGTACCGTACGGTCACCTGGCTCTTCCCGTCAGGCCGCAGCCATGGAAGCACCTTCTTCTCCCGCGCCTCGGTCAACCGGCCGCACAACCGGTGGGCAAAGGCGATCGGCATCGGCATCAACTCCTTCGTTTCGTTGCAGGCGTACCCGAACATCATCCCCTGGTCGCCGGCCCCCTGCCTCTCCGCCGCACCCCGGTCGACTCCCCGGGCGATGTCGGGAGACTGCCGGTCGACCGCCATCACGACGGCGCAGTTGTTCGCGTCGAATCCTTTGGCGTTCTCCGTGTACCCGATGTCGGTGATCGTCCTGCGCACCAGCGCGGGGATGTCGATCAGGGCGGTCGTGGTGATCTCCCCGGCCACGATGACGAGCCCGGTCGTCACCATCGTCTCGCAGGCAACCCTTGCCCGGCGATCCTTCCGGATGATCTCGTCGAGTATTGCGTCGGAAACCTGGTCCGCAACCTTGTCGGGGTGCCCCCCCGTCACGGACTCCGAGGTAAAGATAAACTCATTCATGCTTTAAGGACTCCTCCAGAGGGAATTGTGTGAAACGGTAAATTATTCGTCAGAATCGCTCTTCCGGGAACAGAACTTCCAGCTTCTTCTTCAGAATTTCTGCAATATCGGACGCCGTGGCATGGGCAAGCAGCTCCCCCACGAATTCCCGCGCCTCGTACGCCACCGATTTCCGGAGGATCCGCTTCACGCGCGGTATGGACGTCGCGTTCATGCTCCACTCGTCCATCCCCAGGCCGAGAAGGACGTACGAATAGAGGGGCTCGCCCGCCATCTCTCCGCACATGGCCACCGGGATTCCCGCGTCATGCCCCGCATCGACGATCCGGCGGATCAGCCGCAGGATCGCCGGGTGCAACGGCTCGTAGAGGTACGAGACGTGTTCGTTCACCCGGTCGATCGCCAGTGCGTACTGGATGAGGTCGTTCGTCCCGATGCTGAAGAAGTCCACCTCCCTCGCAAGCAGGTCTGCGACGATCGCCGCCGACGGGATCTCCACCATGATTCCGGCGCGCATCTTGCGGTTGAACGAAATGCGTCTTTTCTTCAGCTCCGCCTTGGCCTCCTCGACGACCGCTAGGGCTTCGCGCAACTCCCCCACTCCGGAGATCATGGGAAACATGATACTGACATCGCCGTACGAAGAGGCGCGCAGAATGGCCCGTATCTGCTGCTTGAATATGTCCTTCTCCCGGAGGCAGAACCGGATCGCCCGCAGTCCCATCGCGGGGTTCATCTCCTCGGCGAGCTCGAGCTGCGAAGCGAACTTGTCCCCCCCCAGGTCGATGGTACGGATGGTGACGGGCTGGCGCGCGAACTTCTCGGCGACGCGACGGTACGTCTGAAAGTGTTCCTCCTCCGAGGGCAGATCCCTCCGGTTGAGATACAGGAATTCGGTGCGGTACAGCCCTACTCCGTCCGCGCCGCTTCGGAGGGACACCTCCGCCTCCTCGGGAAACTCTATGTTCGCAAGGAGTTTGAGCGTCTTCCCGTCCCGCGTGACGGCGGGGAGTTTGGCGAACTTCGCGAGGTCCCGGATGCGAAGGGTATACGCCTTCTTCTTCTCCGTATATTCCCGCACCGTCTCGGCGGTGGGCCGGAGGACCACGACCCCCTCCTCCCCGTCGACGATGGCTTCCTCGTTCTCCGTGAATTCCTGCGTTATGCGCTCCAGCCCGACCACGGCGGGGATGCCGAGGGAGCGTGCCGTGATCGCGGTATGCGAGGTTTTGCTTCCCACGTCGGTCGCGAATCCCAGGACGGGGCTGTTCAATATCTGCGCAGTGTCGGCGGGGGAGAGATCATGCGCGATCACGATCACCGGCTCCCGGATGGAAGCTACCGACTCCACGGGGCGGCCGGCCAGGTTCTCGAGAACCCGGTGGCCGATCTGCCGGAGATCGTGGCCCCGCTCCCGCAGATACTTGTCCTCGATCCGGTGGAACGTCTGGAGCAGGTTCTGGAGCACCTTGTTGAACGCCCAATCCGCCTTGAACCGGTTCTCGCGGATGAGGCGGACCGTCTGGTCGATCAGCATGGAGTCCTCGAGGAGGGCCAGGTGGACCGAGAGAATCTGGTAATGGTCCGTGGACTGATCCTTGACGCTGTCCCGAATCGATTGAATCTGCTCCCTGGAGCGTGCCACGGCGCGTAAGAACCCGGCGACCTCCTCCTCGGCCTTGTCCTTCGATACCGTCGAGAGGACGGACCGCGGGAGGGCACGGTTGACGAAGAACACCTTGCCTATGGCGACTCCGGGAGAGGCCGGAATGCCCTGCAACACCTTCATCCGGGATCGCACGTTGTCGGTCAAGGCCCCTACTCCTTCTCCTCGAATTTCTCCGCGATCAATCCCCCGATCGCATCAACGGCCTCGTGAGCGTCCGGCCCTTCGGCACACACCGATATCAAGGACTCCTTGTGGGCCGCAAGCATCAGAACGCCCATGATACTCTTGCCGTTCACCTCCACCCCCTCCCTTACCAGTTGAATCTCCGAGGAAAAACGGTTGGCGAGGCGAACGAGCTTCGCGGCGGCGCGGGCGTGCAGTCCCAGCTTGTTCACGATCTCAAACTGGCGTTCCACCTTCCGGGATTCCACACCCATTTCGTCCTTCCCGTCTCCCGCCGATTTCATTGCCAAAGGATCAGCACCCCCACGATAAGAAGCAGAAAGAGCACTTCCGAAGGCGACACCGCCTTCCGGAACAAGACCGTGAACAGGTGGACGGCAAGCGCGGCAATGAGAAAGACCCCCAGCTCCGGCCATGCCCCGCCGAACATGTGCGCCGCCTGGCTGCTCACCACGCCTGCATATGCTCCGCTCAGAATGGCGGCGATCATCTTCCTGTCCTCCGTCCTCCTGTTGATCCCCGCCTCCTTCAGGAACCGGACCGCGCTCTCCTCGCCTCCCATGCCGGCTGCGAATCCCTGGAAACGCAATGTGAGGTGGGAAATATTGTAGAGGGCCAAAAGCGTCACGATTCCCAGGAGGGGGTGGACGAAGGCCATTATCGCTCCCGCCGCGGAGGCCATCGGCTTCAGTGCGCCCCAGAAATACGAGTCCCCGATCGCCCCGAGGGAACCCATCAGCCCCACCTTGAACGTCCCGATTGCCCGCGGATCCGCCTTCCCCTCCGCAACGCTCTCTTCAAGCCGGATTGCCGCCCCCAGGATCACCGTCGCCATTGCCGGGTGGGTGTTGAAATACTCGAGGTGACGCTTCAGTGCCCGGGAGAGCTCTTCCGGCCGTCCTTCATAGCGGTCGCGGAGCGCAGGCAGGATACTGTAGGCAAATCCCAGGTTCTGCATGCCCTCGTAGTTCCAGCAGCCCTGCAGGAGAAACTGGCGCAACCAGACCTTCCTGCGCACGCGCAACGGAATTTCGCCCATCAGACCAGCCACCGGAAAAAGAACATCGCGGCGAAAACGCACCCCATCGTCAGATAGAACACGGGCGAGGTCCTATCCGTCCTGCTGCAGGAAAAAACCGACGCCGCCCCGAGAAGGGGGACCAGGGGGAGCATGGCCGCGAACTGGATGTGGCTCTCCGGGCCGAACCGGGTGAGAAGGAACCCTGCCATGGAGACGCCGAGGCCGGAAAAGAAGAGTGTGAGGACCATCCCGAAGACCCCGAAGAGGGTGATGCCGGCCATCAGGCCGTGCTCCACCGCAAGGGAATCCCCCTTCTCCAGCATATCGACGGTCAGGTGGGCGATCCTTCCGTTCATCCGCCGCACGAAGCGGTCTGCAACCTTCCCGAATTCCGCACACAGTACGGAGAGCAGAAGAATTGCCGTGAAATTCCCCGGGTCGAGCCCGATGGAGGATGACGCCGTCGCCGCTGCCGCTCCGCCGAACACCGCGGCGCCCGTGTCATCGGGCGGTATGGACGCCCCGACGGGGAGACGCACGATGTAGAGGAGTTCCAGCACCGCCCCCACCTGGGCCCCTGCTGCGAGATTCCCGAATATCGCCCCTACCACCGAGGCTACGACGAGGGGCCGGTGCAGCATCACCTGGAACGCGGCAGTCCTGTCGAGATAGCAGATCCCCCCGAAAACGGCGGCCAGCAGGAATTCCCACAACATCGCCGTCACCTGTCGGGGCCGAACGACGTGCCGGCTTCGAAAGGAGTCGCCTTGACGGTCACGGCCACGCCGAGGTGGGACAGGCAATGAACGGCCTCGAAGTCTTCCCGGGTGAAATACACCGAGGGGGCGATCTCCACCTTCCCCGCCGCGTAATGCAGATTGCCGATGTTCAGGGTGGAGAAACGGACCCCCCGATGGAATATTTCCAGGGCGTCTCCGAAGGTCGCACAAAGGAGAATCGCCTTCTCCCCCTTCCGCTCGATCTCGGAGAGGACGCCCCGGACCTCTTCCACGCGGCAAAAGACGACGTGGATGCCCGGCGGCACAGCCATCTCCATGACCGACGTAAGAACCTCGTTGGTCACGAGGTCGTCGTTGGCCACGAGGAGACAGTTGGCCCCCGTGTGGGGAACCCAGGTCTCCACCACCTGTCCGTGGATCAGCCGGCAGTCAACCCGCACCAGAACGAGGGACATCGCTTCTACTTTTCCGCCTTCTTTTTGAGCATCTCGCCCGGGTTCGTGATGTTGCGCCGGCCGTATTCGAGGAGGTGCTTCGCCAGCTCGGGCAGAGACATCGTCTGCCGGGCTACGGGGAGCTTCACCATCATCGGCAGATTCACGCCCGTCACCACCTCCACCTGGTGGGTCGCGAGGAACGACAGGCCGATATTGGACGGGGTGCCGCCGAACATGTCGATGAGAAGAAGGACCCCCTTCCCCGTATCGACCGTACGGATTGCGGCCTCCACCGCAGTGTGTATCTCCTCCATCCCCATCTTCGGGGAAATGTCTACCGTCACGGTGTTCTCGATCTTTCCGGCGATGATCTCCGCGGCGCGGAGGAGCTCGGAAGCAAGATCACCATGGGAAACCAGAACGACGCCAATCATTTTGGACTCCTGACATGAGGAGATGACCTGCTGATGTCGCGATGGACCACCACGGGGGCCACCGGCTTGGGAAGGGAGTGCTTTACCGCCTCGGCCACGACCACCGAACGGTGCCTTCCTCCCGTGCATCCCACGCCCAGGGTGAAATAGGATTTCCCTTCCTTGGTATAAAGGGGAAGGAGGAATTTCAGGAAGGAGGTCAGCTTTCCGAAAAACGCTTTGGTGGACCGGTACTTCATGACGTAATCGCGCACCTTGGGGTTCAGACCGGTCAGGTGTTTCAGATCGGGGATGAAGTTCGGGTTGGGAAGGAACCGGACGTCCACCACCATATCCGCCTCGAGGGGAATCCCGTACTTGTATCCGAAGGAGACGATTCCCACGTGGAGCCCCGACACCTCGCTCGCGCGGAATCTCCGGACGATGGCATCCCGAAGCTGGTGGACCGTGTACTGGGAGGTGTTGAGAACCGTGTCGGCCATCTCCCGGAGAGGGGAGAGCATCTCCCGCTCCCTGCGGATCGCCTCCTTTGCTCCCCCCTTCGCGGCAAGCGGGTGTTTTCTCCTCGTCTCGCTGAACCGGAAAAGGAGAACGTCGTCCGCCGCGTCGAGGAAAAGGACGTGGACGTCGTGCTGCCCCCGCCGCAGTTCCTCGATGACCCTCTCGAAATCGGGCAGGAATTCCCGCCCCCGCACGTCGGCCACGAGCGCGATGCGGACCGCGTCGTCCCGGGCTTCGGAGACCAGGTCCACGATCTTCGGGAGAAGCACCGGCGGAAGGTTGTCGACGCAGAAATAGCCGATATCCTCGAACACCTTCGTCACCGTGCTCTTTCCCGATCCCGAAAGACCGGTCACCACGGCGATGCGTGCCCGGGGTCTCCGATGCGCCGTCATTCCGGCTGCCCCCCCTCCATCCGCTTTGCCTGGCGCTCCACGAGTTCCGCGGCGGAGAAAACCCCCTGCCTCATCAGCAGATGGTTTCGGACCGCCACCTCCACGATCGTCGCGAGGTTGCGGCCGGGGGAGACGGGGAGGAGGTACGTCGGCAGGTTCACCGCGAGGAGGGTGGTGCGCCGGTCGTCCAGTCCGAGGCGGTCGTACTCCTTTTCCGCATCCCATTCCTCGATCCGGATGATCACTTCCACCTTTTTCCGGTCCACGGTCGCCGTGGGGCCAAACAGGTCCCGGATGTTGATGATCCCCAGACCGCGAATCTCCATGTGGTAACGGGTCATGTCGTCCCCGGTCCCCAGGATGGTCTCCGGCCCTCGTTTCTCCAGGTGAATGACGTCGTCGGAGACGAACCGGTGCCCGCGAAGGATGAGATCCAGCGCGCACTCGCTCTTCCCGATTCCGCTTTTCCCCAGGATCGCCACCCCCACGCCCAGGATATCCATCAGGACCCCATGGATCGTAGTGGTTTCTGCGAATATCCGCTCGAGGTTCCGCAGAACCTCATGGATGAGATCCGCAGTGGTGAGATCCGAGACGAGCAGGGGAATCCCCCGGCGCTCGGCTGTTTCCACCATCAGGGAAGGGAGGGGGAGGGATGCGCCCGCGATGGCGCACGGCATCGAACGGGAAAAAAGGAGGTCCGCCATCCGACCCTGGCGGTCGGGGGGCTGGTTCCGGAAATAGGTGATCTCCGTTTCCCCCAGGATCTGGATCCTCCCCGGGTGGGTGGAGTCAACCTCCCCCGTGATCCCGAGCCCGGTCTTCTGCACCTTCCTTTCCGTGATCTCGCGGGAAAGACCAGCCGCCCCCGAAGCCAGACGCAACCGGAGGGGATCGGCACAAATTTTGAGGAAACGGTCTACCGTAACCGGCACGTCAGACGCCTCCATTTCCGGAGCGGGCTCTCTTACGAGCCGGCGTCCTCCTCACGGAGGATCCTTTGCAGTTCGTCGGCGTCCTCCGCATCGAGAAGCGATCGCCGGAACCGCTCGTCCTTGAGTAACCGGGAGATGCGTGCAAGCGCCTTCAGATGCATCCCTGCCGAATACTCCGGCGCCACGATCAGGAAGAACAGGTGTGCCGGCTTGCCATCCAGGGAGTCGAACAGGACACCGTTGCGACTCCTGCCGAACGCGGCGACCAGGTGCTCGATCCCGCCCACCTTGCCGTGCGGGATAGCCACCCCGTCCCCGATACCTGTGCTCCCCAGGCTTTCCCGCTCCATCAGGATGGCAGTCAGGGAGTCCGCCGAAAGCTTCGGAACGATTTTCGCGATCACCTCGGACAGCTCGCGGAGGACGCCCTCCTTCGAACCCGCCCGGAGATCGTCCACGATCGCCTCCGGGGAAACGATGTCCTGGATCCTCATCGGGCCATGGGCTCCGTGAACCCGATGTTCCCGTCCTGCAGCCGGAACACCACGCTCGGCTGGTTGGTCTCCTGATTGACGAACATGAACACGTCGACCTTCAGGATGTCGAGGTAGTGGGTCGCGTCCTCCACGCTCATGGGCTTCGGAATGAAGTTGTCGTGGCGGACGATGCGGGAACCGGTCTCGCTCTCGCTGATCGTGAGGGAGGAACCGGAAACCATCGGCTCCGCGGTGATGCCCGGGCCCTTCTCTTTTTTCTTCTCCCGAACCTTTTTCGTCTGGCGCTCCACCTTATCGCAGACAAGATCGATGGCGGAATACAGATTGTCGGTTGATTCGAACGCCTTGATCGTGATCCCCCGGGCAGTCAGGAAGACTTCCGCGATGTGCCGGTATTTCTCCACGGAAAGCGTTACGTTCGCCTCGAAGGTATCGTCCAGAATCTTCTGGATCTTTCCCAGCTTTTCAGAGACGTAGTCCTTGAGCGGCTGGCTCGGGTTGATGTGACGGAACGTCACGGAGATGTTGCTCACTTGGTTTCCTCCTTTGGCCTAGGCGCTTTGCTTCCATCTAGAACAGTTTCTTCCTTTTGGACGACGGCAGCACTCCCATCGCCTGGCGGTACTTGGTGACGGTGCGGCGGGCGATCCGGATCCCCTGGTTGCGGAGGGTCCGGACGAGATCCTGGTCACTCAACGGATTCTCCTCCCCCTCGGCCTTTATGATCTCCCGGATCTTCTCCTTCACCGACTTGGAAGCGATGTTCTCCTCTCCTCCGTCCCGGTGCAGGCCGGAATTGAAGAAAAACTTCAGCTCGAAGATCCCGTGGGGGGTGTACACGTACTTGCTGCTCGTCACCCGGGACACCGTCGACTCGTGCATGGAAATGTCTTCCGCGACGTCCCGGAGCGTGAGGGGTCTGAGGCTCTTCGGTCCGGACTCGAGGAAATCCCGTTGGAGCTTTATGATGCTTTCCACAACCTTGTAGATGGTCCGCTGCCGTTGCTGGATGCTCTTGATGAACCAGAGAGCGGAGTTGATTTTCTGCTTCAGGAATTCCTTGTCCTCCTTGCCGAGCTTGTCCCCGGCGGAGAGCAGATCCCGGTAATACGCACTAAGCCTGAGGCGCGGCTGCCCATCCTCGTTCAACGTGATCACCCACTCGTTGTCCGTCCTGAACACGTAGGCGTCCGGCGTGATGTAGTGCACGTCATCTCCCAAAAACGCCCTGCCGGGCTTCGGCCACAGGGTCACGAGCTTCTGGAATGCCTCCCGGACGACCTCGCGGGAGAGCTTGAACTTCCTCGCTACGCCCGCCACGTCACCGCGGGTGAACAGATCGAAGTGGTCGGTGAGGATCTTCAAGGGGAGGGCATACTCCTCTCCCTTTTCCCGGGCCTGGATCATCAGGCAATCCCGGAGATCGCGCGCCCCGATGCCGGATGGGTCCAGCGTCTGGATCTTCGCAATCGTACGCTCCACCTCCTCGAGAGGCTTCCCGAGGGCCTCGGCGGTCTCCTCGGCGGACACCTTGAGATATCCGTTTTCGTCGATGTTCCCGATCAGGTAGGGGGCGATCTCCCTCACCGCATCGTCCCCGGTGGACAGGTTGATCTGCATCTCGAGGTATTCGGCGAGGGACGGTTTCCGGGTGAGAAGGTTCTCGTAATAGGGGCGCCCGTCCTCCTCCTCACGGTCGCGGTCCCCTCGTGGCCCGGACGTCGTCGCGCCATCCCCGAAGTAGTAATCCCAGTCGACCCGGTCGATCAGCTCCTGGGCGGGAGGCGTCTCGTCAGACGCGGAGCCGTCCTGCTCCGCCACCTGGGGAGAAGCCTCCACCTCCCCCTGCTCTTCCGACGCCCCCTGCTCTTCCGACACCCCCTGCTCTTCCGGCGCCCCCTCCCCATCCTCCTCCAGGGCGGGGTTCACCTCGAGCTCCTCCCGGACTGCCTGCTGCAGTTCCAGGCGCGACAGTTGCAGCAGCTTGATCGCCTGCTGCAACTGCGGAGTCATCACAAGCTGCTGACTGAGCTTCAGGGTCTGTCGAAGTTCTAGGGCCATCCTTCTCCTGGCTGCCTACAGGGAGAACTGCTCTCCCAGGTATATTTCCCGTACGCGCGGCGATGAAGCAATCTCCTCGGGGTTCCCCTCGAGGAGAATCTCCCCCTCGGAGATGATGTACGCCCGGTCACACACCGTAAGGGTGTCCCGCACGTTATGATCTGTTATTATAACCCCGATTCCCTTCCCTTTTAAGCCCAGTATCACCTTCTGCAGGTCCGCGACCGAGATGGGGTCGATCCCGGCGAACGGCTCATCGAGCAGCAGGAACTCCGGGGAAATCACCAGGGAACGGGCAATCTCCACCCGTCGCCGCTCCCCTCCCGACAGGGAGTATCCCATCGTTTCCTCCACGTGGGATATCCGCATCTCCGCGAGGAGTTCCCGAAGCCGCTCCTCCCGCTCGCCCTTTGACAGGGACGTCTCCTCCAGGAAGGCGAGGATATTCTCCCGGACCGTCAACTTCCGGAAGACCGACGGTTCCTGCGGGAGGTAACCGAGCCCCATTCTGGCCCTCCGGTGCATCGGCAGGCGGGTGATATCCTCCCCGTTGAAAAGGACCGTACCGGTGTCCGGCCGGACCAACCCCACGATCATGTAGAAGATGGTGGTCTTTCCCGCACCGTTCGGGCCCAACAGACCCACGACCTCACCCGGGGCGATCCCGAGCGATACCCCCTTGACCACCTCGCGGTTACGGTACCTCTTCCGCAGATCGCGGACGGCCAGGGATTTCAAGGGCCTTCCTTTTCCTTTTCCTTCGCACCGCGCAGACCTTCCGGGTGGAGAACGGCCCGGACGCGCCCCCCCTTGCCTCCCGTCACCACGGACCGGTTTTCCCGCAGGTAAATGGTCACCGTATCCCCCTGAAGGGTGTTCTCCCCCTGCGTCAGGTCGGCTCCCCCCGTGAGGACGATCCGCTGCTCCAGGTTGTAGAAGACGGCGCGGGCGGCCCGTGCCTCCTTTCCCCCCTGGGTCACCCGGACGTTTCCCTCCGCCGTGATCTTCTCGATATTACGCTCTTCCCGGGAGTATTCCGCGAAAAGCCGGTCGGCACGAAGCGTCACGTCCGCCTGGTTCGCCACGACATTCCCCTCGAAAGTCACGCTTTCCGAGGCGCTGTCGGCATTGAGGCGATCTGCGGTGATCTCGATCGGCTGCCGGCCCATCTCTCCCAGACGAACCGCCTTCTTTTCCTCGGCAATCCCGTCCGGAACCGCCAGGACCGCGAAGAGCAGGAGGGAGGCCACTCCCCTCGCCGCGACACGCATCATGATTCCAAGGCGTCCTGTCTGTCCGCTCATGTCCTTTACCCTTGCCTTCCCGGAGCAAGATCACGCCCGGGTTTGATGCTGCTTATCGGGGAATCGAGCTCCACCTTGCCGTCCTGCCAGCGCCAACGCAGCTTGCTCCCCACCACCGTAAGGCCCGGGCCCGAGAGGCTGGCCTCCTCCGCAGTGATTACCTCCGACTTCAGGTCTACCCTTGCCCTGGGGGAGATGGCGGTCCACCCCGCCCCGTTCGCTGCGGAGGCCCCCATCGCAAGGTCGATCCGGTCTTCCTTCATGTTCCAGGATGCCACGGGAGCGGTCACGATAATGTCCCCTTCCCGTTCTTTCAGTACCAGGGTCACGTTCGACGCGGTCGCCTGCCCCGACCAGACCGAGTACGAGGCGTTGTCCGAGACGAGGCGGTAGACCTGCCTCTCCCGGCGCGCCTCGACCAATACGACTCCGCGCAGGACGATCTGAGGGCCGCTGTCGCCCGCATCACCGCTTCCTTTCGTGGAAGAGGTTGTGCTCGTCGACAGGTCAAGAACCAGCAGACAGACCCCCGCGAGGAGAGCGGCTGCCGCAAGCCACGAAAAAAGCTTCCTGGTCATCCCCCCTCCCCCGTGCCGAAGTATTTCGCGGAAACCTTGTCCCATGCCCCGCAGGAATTCAGCACGAACTCGATGATCTCCCGCACGGCACCGTGTCCTCCCCTCCGGGAGGAAACGAAGTCGACCTCGGACAGGACGTACTCCTCGGCGTCGGCCACCGCTGCGGCAAACCCGACCTGCCGCAGGAGGGAAATATCCACGATATCGTCTCCCACGTAGGCGCTCTCCTCCGGGGAGAGCCCTTTCTCCCCCAGGATTTTCCGCCATTCGGCCGACTTTTCGAAGATCCCCTGGCGGACAAGGGAAATCCCCAGTTCCTCCGCGCGGATCCGCACCGCCTCCGACGTCCTTCCCGTGATGATCCCGACCTCGATCCCCGCCCGCTGCATCATCTTGATGCCGTGCCCGTCGCGGACGTGGAACCGCTTCGTCTCCACCCCGTGCCCGTCGTGGATGATGCCCCCGTCGGTCAGCACGCCGTCCACGTCGACCAGAAACAGACGGACTTTGGCCGCCTTCTTTGCCGCCCCCCGCCTCACCCGCGGTTCGCTCATCCGATGCCCGCCTTCAGGAGGTCGTGGATGTGGACGATTCCCACCAGCTTCTCCGAATCCTGCTCGTCGAATACGAACAGGCTCGTGATCGAAAATTCCTCCATCTTCCTCAGGGCGGACGCGGCGAGTTCCGACGACTTCAGCCGTTTCGGATTCCGGGCCATGATCTCCCCTGCCTTCGTTGTGAACAGGTCGGTCCCCCGGGCCATCGACCTCCGGACGTCGCCGTCCGTGATCACCCCAACGAGGGTCCCGTTGTCGCTCACGACTCCCGTAACTCCGAGCCTTTTGGAGCTGATCACGAAGAGGGCGTCCTTGAGCGGGGTCTCCCGGACAACCAGCGGGACCTCGTCCCCGCGGTGCATGATGTCTTCCACCTTCTGTAGCCTGTGCCCCAGCGCCCCTCCCGGGTGGAGCGTGGCGAAGTCCTGCAAGGAGAAGCCCTTTTCCTCGAACAGGACGACGGCCAGGGCATCGCCGAGCGCCAGTGCGGCGGTCGTGGAGGCGGTGGGAGCGAGCCCCAGCGGACAGGCCTCCTCCCCTACCCCGGCATAGAGCGACACGTCGGCATGCCGCGCCAGGGTAGAGTCCGGGTTCCCCGTCAGTGCGATGAGGGAAAGCCCGAGGCGCTTGAAGATGGGCAGTATCCGGACGATCTCCTCGGTCTCCCCCGAGTTCGAAAGGGCGATAACGACGTCTTCCTTCCGCACCATCCCGATGTCGCCGTGCATTCCCTCGGACGGGTGGAGAAAAAAGGCGGGGGTACCGGTGGAGGCGAACGTCGCGGCGATCTTCCTGCCGATCAGTCCGGATTTACCCACCCCCGTCAGTACCAGCTTCCCCGGCGTCTGCAAGAGAATGTCAATGGCCCGGGAAAACGACTCGTCGATCCTGTCCCGCAGCCCGGTAATGCCCTCGGCTTCGATCGAGAGGACGCGGGAGGCCCGCCGGATAAGTGCCGCGGACCGGTCGCGCTTTTCAGGTCCCATCGCGCCATTCCCCTTTCCCGGTAGCCGCACTTCCCGCCGGGCCGCGTAATCCTCCCTCATCCGACCCCTCTCCGGCAGCCCCTGTGCCTTCCACCGCCGCACGGATCGCCAGCAGCGACCGGACCAGCGGCTCGACATCCCCCAGGGGGAGACTGTTCGGTCCGTCGGACAAGGCCCGGGCAGGGTCGGGGTGAATCTCCAGGAACAGGCCGTCCGCGCCCGCCGCCACGGCCGCGCGGGCCAGAGGGGTGATGAACTGCCTCTCCCCGGAAGAGGCGTCCCCCGCCCCTCCCGGGAGCTGAACGCTGTGCGTCGCGTCGAAGATCACCGGGCAGATCTTCTCCCGGATCGAGGGAATGCCCCGAAAATCGACGACGAGATTGTTGTAGCCGAAGGAGGTTCCCCTCTCGGTAACGAGGACGGCACGGTTTCCCGTGGCCACGATTTTCTCCACCGCGTTGGCCATGTCCCACGGGGCCATGAACTGCCCCTTCTTGATGTTGACGGGGAGACCCGTTTCGCCCGCAGCGACGATCAGGTCCGTCTGCCGACAGAGGAACGCCGGGATTTGAAGGACGTCCACCACCTCCGCAGCCAATGCCGCCTGCCGCGGCTCATGGATGTCGGTGGTAACAGGAAGCCCGTACCGGCTCTTGACCTCGGCCAGGATCTGCAACCCCTCCCGTTCCCCGGGGCCCCGGTAGGACCTCCCGGAGGAGCGGTTCGCCTTGTCGAACGAGCCCTTGAAGATGACGGAAACCGGTATCCGGGATGCCAGGGAGGAAAGGAATTCCGCGACGGCGAACGCCAGCTCCCTGGACTCGAGAACGCAGGGACCGGCAATGAAGGCCGGGGGACTTCCGCCCCCGATGCGGAAGCGACCCGCGATATCGACCTGCCCGATCACGCCTCGCCCCGCCTCGAAAACACAAGGGCCGCCCCGATGAAGTCCCGGAAGAGCGGGTGCGGCGATAGCGGACCCGACTGGAACTCGGGGTGGAACTGGCAACCGAGGAACCACGGGTGGTCCGGGATCTCCACGATCTCCACGAGGCGCCCGTCGGGGGACAGGCCTGTGATCCGCATCCCCTTGGCGGAGAGTACCTCCCGGTACTCGTTGTTCAACTCGTACCGGTGACGGTGCCGCTCCGAGACCTCGGCCGCCCCGTACGCCCTGCCGGCGAACGAATCGGGAACGAGCCGGCAGGGATACGCCCCCAGCCGCATCGTTGCCCCCTTTTCCTGGATGTCCCGCTGCTCGGGCAAAAGGTCGATGACCGCAATCTCGCACTCGGGGTCAAGCTCCCGGCTCGTGGCTTTTGCCAGCCCGCAACCGTTCCTGGCGAACTCGAGCACCGCCACCTGCATCCCGAGACAGATCCCGAAATAGGGGACGCGGTTCTCCCGGGCGTACCGGACCGCGGCGATCTTCCCCTCGACGCCGCGCACCCCGAACCCGCCCGGGACCAGGATGCCGTCGGCCCCTTTAAGGAGCGCCTCCGCTCCCTGCCGTTCCAACTCCTCGGAGTCCACGTAACGGTGGAGCACCCGCACCGTGTGTGCGATCCCACCGTGCGTCAGGGCCTCGTTCAGGCTCTTGTATGACTCCCTCAGGTTGACGTATTTTCCCACGATGGCGATCGTCACCTCGCCCACGGGGTTCTTCCATTTCTCCACCACGTTGGCCCAGGATTCGAGCCTGGGCTCCCCCGCCCAGATGTTCAACAGCTCCATGATCTTGTCGTCCAGCCCTTCCTGATGGAAGACGAGAGGCACCTCGTAGATCAGGTCGACGTCCCGGGCCGTGATGACCGCATCCTCGGTGACATTGCAGAACAGGGCGATCTTCCCCTTGATCTCCTTCGGAAGCGCCCGGTCCGTCCGGCACAGGAGAACGTCGGGCTGAATGCCGATCGAGCGGAGCTCCTTCACGCTGTGCTGGGTCGGTTTCGTCTTGAGCTCCCCCGCCGTCTTGATGAGGGGAACGAGCGTGACGTGGATGTAGAGGACGTTCTCCTTCCCGCGGTCGGTTCTCACCTGCCGGATGGCCTCGAGGAACGGGAGGCTCTCGATGTCGCCCACGGTCCCCCCGACCTCGACGATGGCCAGGTCGTATCCCTGCGCGGCCGAATAGATCACCCGCTTGATCTCGTCGGTGATGTGCGGGATGACCTGCACCGTGCCCCCCAGGTAGTCCCCGCGGCGCTCCTTGGTGATAACGGAATGGTAGATCTTCCCCGTGGTGCAGTTGTTCTTCTTGCCCATCCGGGTCGACGTGTACCGCTCGTAGTGGCCCAGGTCGAGGTCGGTCTCGGCCCCGTCCTCGGTCACGTAGACCTCCCCGTGCTGGAACGGGTTCATCGTGCCCGGGTCGACGTTGATGTACGGGTCGAGCTTGAGCATCGTGATCCTGAGTCCCCTCGCCTCCAGGAGAGCCCCGATCGAGGCGGCGGCGAGCCCCTTGCCCAGGGAGGAGACGACCCCTCCCGTCACGAAGATATACTTCGGTTTTACCGTTTTTTGCGGGCGCATATCTTACGCTCCACCACACGAAGATCCTCGGGGGTGTCTACGCCCACCGAGTCGAAAGTCACGTCGACGACGCGTATCTTCCCGCCGCTTTGCAGGACGCGGAGCTGCTCCAGACACTCCGCCTTTTCCAGCGAACTTGGGGGAAGGCCGGAAAGGCGGAGCAGGAAGTCCTTCCGGTATCCGTAGATCCCGAGGTGTTTTCGGTAGTTGCCGGACCCGGCATCCCGCCAATGGGGGATGGGTGCCCGGGAAAAATAGAGGGCGTCTCCGCGATCGTCGACCACCACCTTGACCACGGAGGAACTCAGGAATTCCTCCGGATCCTCCTGGACGATGGCGGCCGTCCCCATCGAGACCACCGGGTCCGTGAGGAGGGGTCCGGCAACGGCGTCGATCACCGACGGGTCCATCATCGGCTCGTCGCCCTGAAGGTTGATGATGATCTCCTCGGAAAGCCCCCGGGCGGCTTCGGCCACCCGGTCCGTTCCGGAGGTGCAACCGGGGGATGTCATCCGCGCTTCCCCGCCGAACCCGCGCACGGCATCGGCAATCCTCGCATCGTCGGTGGCCACAAGCACGTGCGTCGCACACCTCGATTTCCGCGCGTTTTCCCAAACATACCATATCATCGGGCGACCGTCTATTTGGGCCAGCGGCTTTCCCGGCAGGCGGCTTGCGCCGTACCTCGCCGGGATGACCACCGCCACTCCCGGGGAGGATTCCCTCATGGGAAAAAGGGGGCAGACCGGAGACCCTCGTCCTCCGGGAAGCCCATCATGAGGTTGAAGCACTGGACGGCGCTGCCCGAAGCACCCTTCACCAGGTTGTCGATCGCGGAAACGGCGATGACGCGGCGGCTTTTCCCGTCGAACCGGCAGGCGACGTCGCAGAAGTTGCTCCCGGAAACATCCTTCGTCGAGGGCAAAACATCAGCAGGACAAATGCGCACGAACTGCTCCTTTCCGTAATGTTTCCTGTAGGCGTTCTCGATGTCCTTCCCGGCGACCTTCGCTCCCGCCGTCGCATAGCACGTCGCAAGGATCCCCCGCACCATCGGGAGGAGGTGCGGAACGAAGGTGATATTTATGTTTCTTCCGGCGGCGAGCGACAGCTCCTGGTCGATCTCCGGCTTGTGCCTGTGCTGCGGAAGTCCGTACGGGCGCACACCTCCCTCCACTTCCGGGTAGTGGAAACCGAGGGTCGGCCCCCTCCCGCCTCCCGACACCCCGGATTTGCAGTCGGCCACGATTCCCTTCGCCTCGATCAGCCCTTCCGCAAGCAGAGGGTAGAGAGCGAGGATCACCGCCGCCGGGTAGCAGCCGGGCACCGCCGCCAGCCGCGTTTTCCGGAGGGGGTTCCGGTAGATTTCCGGGAGCCCGTATACCGCCTGTCCGACCAGGGCCGGAGTCTTGTGCGCAACTCCGTAGACGGATTCGTACAGGGGGATCCTCCGGAAGCGGAAATCGGCAGACAGATCGATGACCCGGATCCCCCGCGAGAGGATCTCCCCGGCCACGGAGGCGGAAACGGTGTGCGGCAGGGCGAGAAAGACCGCATCCACGTCCTCGGAGCGCATCTGCTCCATCCTTCCGAAGGCAACCTTCCTGAGCTTCCCCCGGAACGGGGCGAACGCCTTGTCGATCGGCAGATCCGAAAACTGCTCGGAGGAGAGCGCCGTGATCCTCACTCCGTGGTGCGACAGCAGCAGACGAATGAGTTCGAATCCGGTGTACCCCGTCGCCCCGTAAATTGCCACCTTGGTCATTTACCAACCTCCTGGGTTGGAATGTCCCCCAAAAACAAAGGGGAAGGCGCCACCGGCCTTCCCCTTCTGAAAATGCTCGCGGGGCAAAAAGCCCTTCGCGCTCACCGCTTGGAGAATTGGAACCGTTTCCGCGCCCCCGGTTGTCCGTATTTTTTGCGCTCCTTGACACGCGCATCCCTTGTCAGGAAGCCCGCGCGCTTCAGCATCGGCCGAAGCTCGGGATTGTCGATCTGGAGCGCCTTGGCAATCCCGTACTTGAGCGAGTCGGCCTGGGACGCTGGCCCGCCGCCCTTGACGTTGACATCCACGTCCACACTCTGCCGCTTCCCGGTGAGGACCAGCGGTTGCACCGCGGCCGCCCGAAGAGCGAGCACGGGGAAGTACTCCTCGAACTCACGGCCGTTTACGAGGATGCGTCCGCTGCCCGGCGTCACGAAGACCCGAGCGATGGATGTTTTCCGCTTGCCGGTTGCATAGACTTTCGCCTGCGCCATAAGCTTACGCCCTCTCCTTTTCGTTCACGGCCAGCGGCTTCGGCTGCTGGGCCTGGTGGGGGTGGTCCGGGCCCGCGTAGACCTTGAGCTTCGTGAACAGCCGGTCCCCCAGCCGGGTCTTCGGGAGCATTCCGCGCACCGCCCACTCGATCACCCGTTCGGGGTGCTTCGAGCCGAGCACCTTTTCCGGCGTGGTCTCCTTCAGGCCTCCGATGTACCCCGAGTGCCGGTAATACGACTTGTCGGTCATCTTCTTTCCGGTAAACCTCACCTTGTCCGCGTTGACGACGATAACGAAATCGCCGACATCCGCGTTGGGGGTGTATGCGGGCTTGTGCTTCCCGCGCAACACCGAGGACACCCGGGTGGCGAGCCGGCCGAGAACCTGGTCCTGCGCATCCACCACGTGCCATTCCTGGTTCGTGCCCTCTCGCGTATAGAAAGTTGTCATCTTCATCCGTGGTAACCTTTCTCTTCAAAATCAAAGGAGTTATTTAACCTCACCCAGCCTCCAGCGTCAAGAAAAAAAGCCTTTCTCCCGGCCACCCCTCCCGGCCGTGCCGAATGCCTAAGGACCTATCCGTACGCAACCTCCCACAGAAACAACCCCTGGGGCGGGGCGGTGGGCCCGGCAAGCGACCGTTTTCCCAACCCGAGAAGTTCGCGCATCCGGTCCGGCGGGGTTTTCCCCCTGCCGATGTCCACGAGCGTCCCCACGACGTTTCGAACCATGTACCGCAAGAAGCCGTCTCCGGCGACCCTGAGGGAGAACAGGCACGGAAGGCTTTCCGCCTCGATGCCGACGCGGAAGATCTTCCGGACCGTCGTCCTCGCCGTGCATCCCTGCCCCCGGAAGGAGGAGAAATCGTGTTTTCCCACGATGTGTGCGAACCCTTCCCGCATCGCACCAAGATCGACGGGCCCCGGAAGGTGCCAGGCGT
>DAOUUI010000102.1 GCA_030668225.1 Deltaproteobacteria bacterium | reverse complement strand
GCGGCAGTGCCGCCGGCGAGAAGGAGGGCGGCGAAAAAGCAGAGGATCAGGGGCCATTTTCCAAACGTGAATCCGGTCATCGGTGTGCTCCTTTCCTGCCCGCCCATGGGGCGGGACCCGGAAATCATCTTCGTTTTGTGCCGCACGGAATGCACCAGAGATCAGAACGCGAACGATAAGGTGGCTCCGAAGAACGTGGCATTGTCGTCGGTAACCGCGTCCTTAAGTTCGCTGTCCACGACCTGCGAAAAACTGACGAACGGTCCGAACGACAGATGCTCGTCGATCGGGATTGCCAACCCCGCGGTCAGGAGAAGGTCCACGAAACCGGAGCTATCTACTCCGTAGTACCCTTCGTTCATGTTGCTCGTGGCGTATCCGATGGAGCCCGAAAGATCCAGGCTGGGGGAGATCCCCCGCACTTCTCCGAGGGCGAAGCTGTGGCTGATGCCGAGAGTCCCGTATACTCCGCCCACCTCGTCCGTGTCCCAATAAATGGTTACGGTCGGGGAGAGAAGGACGTCCAGTGCGGCGGTTCCGTAGATCTCCGTGGTCGGCTCGAAGTCGGTGTGGGGGAACGTGTACTGGATCACTCCGATCGAGAGGTCCACCTTGTCGACGGAAAAGGAGTAGCTGAGGGTGTAATCCAGTTCGTTTATTTCCCCGGAGGTGCCGTTTACGTCCGTCAGGTCTGTATTTCCCCACACGTTCAGGCCCAATCCCTTGTAGTCCACCGTCAGAGACGGCTGAAGAACCGGGTCGTCCGTCAGCCGCAGACCCCTCCAGACGTACTTGCTGGCGACCGTAACATCGGCGCTGACGGCCGGTCCTTTCGTCTCCTCCGCGGATGCTCCCGAAGAGAGGATGACGAGCGCGACCGCCGCGAGCAGCATCCCCATGCCCCATCTAGCTGTTTTCCTCGTTTTTCCTTTGACCGTGACGTTTCTCATTGCCTTCCTCCTTTTTCCTCTCGCTTCCCGGAATCTCGATCGGCGTATCTGCCGGATCAACGGCAACCACAGGACGGCCTCTCGTGTCCCTCCCCGGCATGCCGGGAGGATGTGGCAGTCGGGATACGCCAGAGCAGGAGTCGTGCCATCCCCGGATTCCCCCGCCCCGGAGCGCCCTCAACGATGCGAAGTGCAATGAGAATTAGCGGGCTGGAAGTGCGGGTGCGGCGGGACGGCGGGGTTCACAGGGGCCGACAAATATGTCGCATATAAAACATATACGAAGGTATTCTGCCGGCGAGAACGCCGTGGGGGGGGACACTCCTTAACGTACAACTCGAAATAGGCATGTCCCCCCTCCGAGGGACAAGAAAAGGGACGTTCCTAAGAAGTCGGGGAGAAAAAGGAGTTCTTAGGAACGTCCCTGTTCTAGGGTTTCCAGGGGGATTTGAGGGAGTGCTTCTTCATCTTGTAGGCGACCTGGCGGGGGGTCCATCCGAGGATCTTCGCCGCCCGCGCGATCACCCACCCGGTGGACTCGAGCGCCTTGCGCAGCTCCTCCTTCTCCATGGCGCGGAGATGGTCCGCCCCGAAAGTTGAAAGGGAGCGAATTTCGCCTGGCCCGGTTGGGCCGTCCGCGGCAGTACCCTGCAGCGAACGGTGCTCCTCCGTTATCGAGGATAGAGCGAAGAGTCTAACTGCCCGCGGGAGGTCCGAGATCCCGGCGGAGGAGGCCTTCGCCATCACCACCGTCCGCTCCACCAGATTCTCGAGCTCCCTAACGTTTCCCGCCCACCGGTAATCGCGGAGCAAGTCGATCGCCTCGGGAGTGAAGGAGACCCCCTTGGCGTGCTCCTTGTTGAACCGATCCAGGAAGTACTCCGTGAGCGGGATGATGTCCTCCCGCCGGTCCCTGAGCGGGGGGAGGTAGAGAGGGATCACGTTCAGCCGGTAGAAAAGGTCCTCCCGGAACCGTCCGTCCTCGACCAGCCGCTCCAGGTCGGCGTTTGTGGCGGCGATGATGCGGACGTCCACCGCGAGAGTCCGGTTTTCCCCGAGCCGTTCGAATTTCTTCTCCTGCAGGACGCGCAGGAGCTTCACCTGCGTGGGAAGGGGAATGTCGCCGACCTCGTCCAGGAAGATCGTCCCGCCGGAAGCCAGTTCGAACCGCCCTTTCCGCTCCTCGACGGCGCCGGTGAACGCACCCCGCTTGTGGCCGAAGAGCTCGGACTCGAGAAGCGTCTCGGGCAGCGCCGCGCAATTCACCGTGACGAACGGACCTTCCGGCCGGAGACCCGCCAGGTGAATCGCCCGGGCGACCATCTCCTTGCCGGTACCGCTCTCGCCGCGCAGAAGAACCGTGGCGCGCGAGGGAGCGACGCTTGTCACCTGGGCGAAAACCTCCTGCATCCGCTTGCTCTGGCCGATGATGTTCTCGATCCGGTAGGTCTTGCGGATCTTCTTCTCGAACTCCTGCTGCTGCCGCTGGAACTCCTCCTGCAGCCGGTCGATCGCCGCATGCATCTTCAACGCCTGCCCGATGAGGCATCCGATGACCGTAAGTGCCCGGGTGTCCGCATCCAGTGCCTGGGTGCCGGCTCGGCCGATCCTCTCGCCGGTCAGCACCCCGAGGACCTCGTTCCCGATCTTGATGGGAACGGCGATATAGGAGAGCGGGCCCGCCGGACCCTTTCCGTGGGTCCGCGTTTTGTCCGGGAAGGACGGCTCCTTCCGCACGTCGGGGATGGCGGACGGGCCGCCGGCCTTCATCGTCTTCCCGACGATGCCTTCCCCCCACACGTAGCGGGCGCGGGCGCGTTCTTCCGCCGTGTAGCCGGCGGACAACTCCATCCGGATCTCGCGCGTGGCGGCGTCGGGCAGGAAAATCGCCGTCCTGTCGAAACCGAGCAGGCTCTGGAGGGTGCGAAGCGCGGTTCCCATGGCCCGCGTGAGGTTCTGCGTGGACGTGAGGATTTTCCCCACTTCGTAAATGGCGGAGATCTCCGCTTTTTCGGTGGATCTTCGGTTGGGCACGAGTCGATTATAACGCGGGGGGTGTGGGAGAACGAATATTGTGAGGGGAGCCGGCGACCGGAGGTATAATGCGGACAACCGTTTCCAGGGGGAGAAAAAACCGCGGATCGGCCGTTCCCTGCGGCGCCCTATCACGTGCGAGGAGATTAAAAAGGATGGGGAAGAAACAGTCGCGTTTCCTCCGGGGGCCGAGGATCCTGCCTCCCCCGATCGAAAAAGGCATCGGGGCGGTGGATCTCCTGGACAACCACTTCCTGGCATACAACGCGGGCAGGCTCAGGGAGGGCGCCCGGCTGTATGCGGAAAAGATGCTGAAGCCCGACGTGACCGTCGGCCTTGCCCTCTCCGGGGCACTGGTCCCCGCCGGGCTGGGGGTCTCCTGCATCGTTCCCCTGATTCGGGCCGGATTCGTCGACTGGATCGTCTCGACGGGGGCGAATCTGTACCACGACGTGCACTTCGGGCTCGGGATGGAGATGCGCGCGGGGTCCCCGTTTCTCGACGACACGGTTCTCCACTAGGAAGGGGTCGTCCGGATCTACGACATCGTGTTCGCCTACGAAGTGCTCCTCGACACCGACGCTTTCTTCCGGCGGATTCTCGAGGAGGAGGAATTCCAGTGCGAGATGAGCACCGCGGAGTTCCATTTCCGGATCGGTCGATACGTCGCCGAGCGGGAGAAAAAGCTCGGGGCCGGGGAAGTGAGCGTCCTCGCGGCGGCCTACCGCCATGGTGTCCCGGTGTATACATCCTCCCCCGGCGATTCCTCCATCGGCATGAACGTCGCCGCGATGAGTCTCTTCGGGAAAGGGACGAAGATCGACGTCTCGGCGGACGTGAACGAAACCGCGGGGATCGTTTACGCCGCCAAGAAGGGGAGGGGGAAAAGCGCGGTTCTGATCATGGGCGGCGGCTCCCCGAAGAATTTCATTCTCCAGACCGAGCCGCAGCTGCAGGAGGTGCTGGGGATCGAGGAGAAGGGGCACGACTATTTCCTGCAGGTCACCGACGCCCGGCCCGACACGGGCGGGCTTTCGGGGGCCACGCCCTCCGAGGCGGTCTCGTGGGGAAAAGTCGACCCGCACAGGCTCCCCGACGCCGTCGTCTGCTACCTCGACTCCACCGTGGCGATGCCCCTTCTGACGGCGTACGTCCTGGAGCGGGTGAAGAGGCGCCCCTTGAGGCGACTCTACGATCACCGTGCCGAGTTCGTCGCGGCCCTGAAGAAGGAGTTCCGCCGGAACTACATCGCCTGGAAAGCCGGGGGGAAGTGGCGTCCCGGCAGGTAGAGATCCAAAGGACTTCCTCCCGTTATCTCGCGCGGTTTCGCACCGTGTCGACCCTCCCGCCCGACGCCAGGGCCAGCAACAGTTTTCCCGTCGCGTACGCGTCTGCCTCCGCCCGGTGGAAGGACGCTCCGATCCCCAGACGGTCGCAGATTGCGGAAAGCGAGTTGTTCCGGAAGAGACCGGTGCGCCGGGCGAGCGCCAGCGTGTCGATGACCGGGTTTTCCGGCCACTCCCCGCCGGCAACCCTTGCCTCCATGCGCAAAAACGAAATGTCGAACGGGGCGTTGTGGAAGACGAGAGTGTCCTCCCCGAGAAAATCGAGGATCCGGGGGAACAGGTCGGGAAACGCGGGCGCGCGGACCACCATGGCGTCCGTGATCCCGTTGACGGCGGACGCTCTCGGGGAGATCGGACGGAGGGGGTTCACGAAGGAGACGAGCGAATCCACCACGGTTCCGCGCAGGAATCGAAGCAGCGCGATCTCGCACACGCGGTGCCCGTCCGAAGGGGCAAGCCCCGTCGTCTCCACGTCGACTGCCACGTAGGGAAGTTCCACGAGGGGTTTTCCGCCGTGCTTCATACGTCCCATTATAGTCGGCGGTCCCGTGAGCGTGCCTTCTTTGTTCCCATTTCCTGTTTGTGGTATTTGTATAAGCAACGGCATATATCCCACGGAGCCTTAACGACCGATGAAAAAGTGGCAATGCACCGTATGCGGATACGTCCACCAGGGCGACGAACCGCCTGACCCCTGCCCCGTATGCGGGTCCCCGAAGGAGATGTTCATCGAGGTGAAATGAGCCTTCCCGGAAAAAAGGTTGCGCTTGTTACCGGGGGAGCCCGGCGCATCGGCGCGACGATTTTCCGGAAGCTTGCCGGCGAAGGGTTCACCGTCGCGCTCACCTACCGCACCTCCGGTCCGGAGGCGCGGTCCCTCGCCCGGGAGGTCGGCGGCCACGCCTTCTTCCTCGACCTTCTGCGCCCGAGGGGGAACCCCCGCTTTTCCGAAGCGGTACGAAGGAAGTTCGGCCGCCTGGACCTCCTCGTCCACAACGCGGCGGTCTTTCCCCGCATGCCGGTGGGCACCGTCCTGCACCGGGACTGGGACCGGATCTTCGCTGTCAACCTGCGCGGACCGTTTCTCCTCACCCAGGCGCTTCTCCCCCTCCTCCGGGAGGCTCCCGGCGCAGCGGTCCTCTTCCTGGGGGATGCGGGCGCGGCGAGACTGTGGCCCGCCTACCTCCCCTATTGCCTCTCCAAACTTGCCCTCGCGCACCAGGCGGCGGCGTGGGAAAAGATCCTTGGCCCCCAGGTCCGGGTGGGAGTGGTAAAACCGGGCTTTGCGCTCGCTCCTCCCGGGTTCCCGGAAGGCGAGTGGCGGCGCCTGCGCTCCCGTGGCGGGGTTCGGGGGCCGGATACCCCCGACAAGGTCGCCGAATCGGTGTTGCGGTTCTTCCGCCGCGTACGATATAATCCCCCCGCTTCCGACACCCCAAAAAGGAGAGTTGCGATGAATAAGTGGAGATGCAACGTGTGTGCGTACGTTTACGATCCTGCCGTGGGCGATATTGAACATGGTGTGAAGCCGGGGACACCGTTCGAGAAAATCCCGGATGACTGGGCCTGTCCCTTGTGCGGCGTGGGGAAGGAAGACTTCGAAGAGATCAAGGAGTAGGAGGAGGGACTGGACCTATGGAAACGGTAACCCTGGCGCCCAACGTCCACTGGGTGGGGGCAAAAGACCCCGGCCTTACGGTTTTCGACATCGTCATCCCGACGGAATTCGGGACCACATACAACGCCTACCTGGTCCGGGGGACCGAAAAGACGGCCCTGATCGACTGCGTGAAGAAGGAGTTCACGGAGGATCTCTTCCGGAACATCTCCCGTATCCTGCCGGTGGAAAAGCTCGATTACGTGGTGATCAACCACTCCGAGCCGGACCACGCAGGGGGGATCGTCGATCTCCTCAAGCGGAACCCGGCGATTACGGTGTTCCTCTCCCGGTCGGCGCTGTGGGTCCGGGGCACTGGCAGTTCAGCGGCGAACCTTCGCGGTCGGTGGCGCTTTCCCTCTACCTCATCTCGCCAGCGCACTCAAAGCGGCCTTGACAAAGATTAGCGACTTAGCTAAACTGCGAAGCGTGCGATGCCCCTGCCGCAGCACACGGAGTGATTGGC
>DAOUUI010000158.1 GCA_030668225.1 Deltaproteobacteria bacterium | reverse complement strand
TTCGCCGACCTCCTGGCCGCGGTTCAACTGGAAGGGGGAAAAGGAGCCTCTGACGAGGAAGAAAGGGGGGGGAAGAGAAAAGAAAAGAAAGGCGAAGGACAAAGAAAAAAGAAACGGGACCGCGAGAGAGACAGGACCCTGCGGAAACTCTAGTGTACTAGGGGGGGGAATCGTCCGGCGACGCCTCCCGTTCCGGGGCGCCGATTTTCCCCTCCTGGCCCGCGAACAGACGGGAAATGTTGTCCCGATGGGAAAAGAACACGAGGAAAGTCATCACGAGAGAGAGGGTCAGGTAATGGCGGGACGTGGCAAGGAGCGCCATCATCGGGGGCAATGCAACGGCCGCGCAAAGGGAACCGAGCGAAACGTACCGGGTGAAGTAGACGACGAGAGCGAAGACAATGACGAGGATGAGGGCGGTGACGGGGGAGAGGAAGAGGACGATCCCCAGCGCGGTGGCCACCCCCTTCCCTCCGCGGAAATTCATGTGAGCCGGGAACACGTGCCCGAGGAACACGGCTCCCCCCACGAGAGCGAGCCAGAGGTCCGTGTTCCCCTCGACGAAAAAACTCGCGAGGGTCATGGCAAAGATCCCCTTGCCCATGTCCAGGAGCAGGGTCAGGATCCCCGCCCCCTTGCCGACGGCACGGGCCACGTTCGTCGCCCCGATGTTTCCCGACCCTACCGACCGGAGATCGACATCCGGGTCGATCAGGCTGGCCACCAGGACCCCGAAAGGGATCGATCCGAGGAAGAAGGCAAACGCAACGAACGAAGCGCCGCGGACCCAGGAAGGATTCATTACCGCCCTTTGGCTAGGAGACCCTCGACCACTTTGACTTTACGGTCCATCCGGTACTTGCTTCCTTTTCGGATGTCCACCTTGATGCTGAGGGAGATGCGGCGGCAATCCTTCTCCAGCGCCCTCGTGCAAGCGCGGATGAGGCCGAACACATTGTCCCAATTCCCCTCCACAATGGTCGACATCGGTGTCAGCTGGTTCCGCAGCCCGCTCTTCCGGATGATGCGGCTTATCCGGGCCACATAGGGCGACAGAGACTCCCCCTTGCCCACGGGGACCAAGGTAAATTCAGCAATGACCATGTCTTTTCCTCCCGGCGGATATTTTTCGGACTTCCCGGATTATACCAGCACAGGCTGCGGAGAACGGCGTTGCGAAAGACATGCGGGAGGCGAAGGACGGGATTTTCGAGCGGGAAGCAGGCATCCGGATCTTGCGCGGTCAGGTCTCCTCGACCTCATCCTCTCTCGTTCTGGCCACGCCGGATTCGAAAGCCGCCCGCTCCACGGCTTCCGCAACCGCCCGGTGCATCTCCATGTCCAGGATGGACGGGACGAGTTCCCCCTCGTGGGCGAACTTGCCGATGGCCTTGGCCGCGGCGATCTTCATCCGGTTGTTGATCTTGCGGGCCCTCGCGTCGAGCGCTCCCCGGAATATGCCTGGAAATGCGAGGGCGTTGTTCACCCCCCGCCCGTCGGCCGCGAACGCGGCGCCCCCCGACCGCGCCTCTTCGGGGGTGATCTCCGGGTCGGGGTTGGTAAGAGCCAGGATCACCTGCCCCTTCTTGACCGACTCCTTCTTGATGAGGCCCGCCACGCCGGTCGTGGCGATGACGATGTCGGAGAGACTCATGACCTCCTGGAGCGTCACCGGTTTCCCCCCGATGCCCGCGAACATGTCCATCGCCGTCTGATTGATGTCGGTCCCCAGCAGTTTCCGGACTCCGTATGCTTTGAGGAGCTTCGAGATCCCCATCCCCGCGGCGCCGAGGCCCACCAGCCCGACGACGTTGTTTTTGACCAGCATCCCGACGTATTTGCTTGCATTGAGAAGAGACGCCAGGACGACGACCGACGTGCCGTGCTGGTCGTCGTGCATCACCGGGATATCGAGCATCTCGGAAAGCCGGTCCTCGATCTCGAAACATTCCGGTGCCTTGATGTCCTCGAGCTTGATGGCGCCAAACGTCGGAGATATGGACGCGACGGTCCGGATGATCTCCTCGGGATCCTTCGACTGGATGAGAATCGGGACGCCGTTTACCCCGACGAGCACGTCGAACAGGGCCGCCTTCCCTTCCATCACGGGCATCCCCGCCACCGCACCGATGTCACCCAACCCCAGGATGGCCGTCCCGTTGGTGACGATTGCGACCGTGTTGTAGATCGCGGTGTAGGCGTGGGCCTTTTCGGGGTTTTCGTGTATGAGCCTGCATACCTTTGCGACGCCGGGTGTGTAGATCTTCCGGATCGTCGATATCCCTTCGATCTCCATCGTCGCCTTGACGCGTATCTTCCCGCCGCGGTGCAGTTCGAGGACAGGGTCGATGATGTCGGAAATGATGGCGCCCTCGACCTTCCCGATCTCCTCGAGAACCGCCTGGAGATGGTCCTCGCCGTCCACAAAGACGGTGATGTCGCGGGTGTTGTACTCGAGGCCGAACGTGACGAGCCGGATATCGCCCATGGTCGCACCCGCATGCCCGACGGCGGTGGCGACCTTCCCCATGTACCCCGGCTTGTCGAGGATCATTACACGGATTTTCTTTACTTCCTTATCGATCCCCTTTTCTATCTGCATGGGGGCATCTTATATTCGCGGATTCATATTTGTCAAACACATAGAAAAAAAGGGTAAAATAATGCCCATGATTCTGGACTGCTCCGTCTGCTCGTCGCAGAATTTCGTTTCGGACGAGCGGCGGACAGTGCGGGAAATCCCCCCTTGTTGCTGGAAGTGCGGGGAAGTCCTTCCTCTTCCCGGTGAAACCGATCCTGTACCAATGGAATCGAAGAAACGCACCGCAGAGGAGAACGGCCCAGGGAGCGAAGGGAATGAGTAAGATTCGCGTCGCGATTGCAGGCGTCGGAAACTGCGCAAGCTCGCTGCTGCAGGGGATCGAGTATTACCGGACCGCGGGGGAATCCCCCGGGAGCGACATCCCCGGACTGATGAACCTCGACATCGGCGGGTACCGGCCCGGCGACATCGAGATCGTCGCGGCATTCGACATCGACCGCAGGAAGGTAGGGCGGCCCGTGGGGGAGGCGATCTTCCAGCCGCCCAACAGCACGCCGAAATTCGTCGACAGGATCCCCGAAGGGAATGCCATCGTGCAGATGGCGCCGGTCTTTGACGGGGTTGCCCCCCACATGCGGGAGTACCCGGAAGACCAGACCTTTGTCCCCTCCGACGAGACCCCGTGCGACGTGGAGGCGGCCCTGCGGGATTCCGGCGCGGAAATCCTGGTCAACTACCTTCCCGTCGGGTCGGAGGAAGCCACGCGCTTCTATGCGGAGATATGCCTTTCCACCGGCGTGAGCATGGTGAACTGCATCCCGGCGTTCATCGCCTCCGATCCGGAGTGGGCGGAACGGTTCCGCAGCCGGGGGATCCCGATCGTCGGAGACGACATCAAGTCGCAGCTCGGTGCCACGATCGTCCACCGGGCCCTTGCCCGCCTCTTCTCCGAAAGGGGGATCACGGTGCGCAGGACGTACCAGCTGAACACGGGCGGAAACACCGACTTCCTGAACATGCTGAGCAGGAATCGTCTCAAGTCCAAGAAGATCTCGAAGACCGAGGCGGTCACCTCGGTTCTCACTCACGACATTCCGCCGAGCCAGATCCACATCGGCCCTTCGGACTACGTTCCCTGGCAGAAGGACAACAAGCTCTGCTTCCTGAGGATCGAGGGGGAGGGGTTCGGGGGGCTTCCGATCGAGGTGGAGCTCAGGCTTTCGGTGACCGACTCCCCGAACAGCGCCGGGGTCGGAATCGATGCAATC
>DAOUUI010000006.1 GCA_030668225.1 Deltaproteobacteria bacterium | reverse complement strand
GGGTCTCCACCCGGTTGTGCACGAAGAAGACCTGCCCCCCGCGGCGGACCTCGCGGTCCACCGCCTCGCGGATGACCTCTTCGGAGAAGGGGAGGACAAAGGTCCGGATGGAAAGCCGGTCCTCGGGGGGAGTCGCGATCACGCTGATGTCGCGGATGCCGGACAGCGCCATATGGAGGGTCCGGGGGATGGGGGTCGCCGTGAGGGTCAGGACGTCCACCGAGGCGCGCATCGCTTTCAGCCTCTCCTTGTTCGAGACGCCGAACCGCTGCTCCTCGTCGATGACGACTAGCCCTAAGTCCCGGAAGGAGATGTCTTTCTGCAGCAGCCGGTGGGTGCCGATCACGATGTCCACCTTTCCGGCAACCAGATCTTTCACCACGTCCGCCTGCTCCTTCCGGGACTGGAACCGCGAGAGGCTCTCCACGCGGACCGGGTACCCGGCAAGCCGCTCCCGGAAGGTCCGGTAGTGCTGCTCCGCGAGCACGGTCGTGGGGACGAGGACCGCCGCCTGACGGCCGTCGAGCACCACCTTGAATGACGCCCGGACCGCAACTTCCGTCTTCCCGTACCCCACGTCCCCGCAGACGAGACGGTCCATCGGCTTTTCCGACGCCAGGTCCGCAAGAACCTCCTCGATCACCCTCTGCTGATCAGGTGTCTCCTCGTGGGCGAAGCCCGCCTCGAACTCCCGATAGACGGCGTCGGGAAGGGAGTTGGGGGGGCGACTTACGACCTGCCTTCTCGCGTACAGGTCCAAAAGTTCCTGGGCCATCGACAGGAGGGAGTCCCGGACCCTTCTCTTGGCCCGCTGCCAGGCGGTGCCGCCCAGGCGCGCAAGCGGCGAATGTCCCTCCTCGGAGGCGACATACCGCTGCACCCGGGACATCTTCTCCACGGGCACGAAGAGCCTGTCCCCCCCTGCGTACTCCAGCACGAGGAAATCCCCTTCCACTCCCGCCGCGACGCGCCGGAGCAGTCCGCGGTAGACCCCGATGCCGTGGTCGACGTGGACCGCGAGGTCGTTCACCCTGAGCTCCCGGAGCGAGAACTCCTCGAGGGACGCAAAGGTCTCCCCCCGGCGCTTCCGGGCGCGTGTCTTCTCCCCGAAGATCTCGGCTTCCGTGACGACCGCCACCCCCAGCTCGGGCATGCGGAACCACCTTGCCACGTCGGAGCGACAAAGGGCCACGCCCTTGCCGTCCAGAGTGAAATCCCGCAGGGAGTCGGCACGGACGAACGGCAGGGGGTAACGCGACAGCAGTTCTTCCATCCGGTCGGCCTGCGAAGGGGAGAGCGACGTGACCGCGAAGCGGTCTCCCCTCTTCCACCATTCCTTGGCCTCGGTCACCAGCGGGAGAAGCAGCCCCTCGGAGGCGGAGGAGGAGGTGCGGCGGCGAATGTCCTCGTTCCCCGCGATGTCCATCTCCCCCCGGAGGGAGACTGCCCGCCCGAAGGGAGCAACCTCGAGGGAGTCGAAGCAAAGGTGGGGAATCCCTTCGAGAGTGCGAAGCAGCTCGTCCGGGGCGACGAAAAGTTCGCCGGGGGCGGGAAGACCTTCCTCCTGTCCTGCGAGGAGAAAGTTCTCCTCGGCCTCCGCGAAGGCTTTTTTCGCCCCGACAAGACATGCCGGGGAGTCTTCGGCGACGACCATGCTCCCCCCCGGGAGGTGATCGAAGACGGAGGAGGCGCGGCCATAGAGACGGGGGAGCAGCAGATCCGCACCATGGTACCGGATCCCCTGCCGGAGCATGTCGGAGCTGCTCCCGGGGCCTGCGCCCGCGGCCGCGAGGAGGTAATCGCGCCGGGTGATGACCTGGGAACAGGGTATGACGATAAGCTCCCCCCCTTCGGTACCGGTCCGCTGGGTCACCGGATCGAACCAGCGAATCGATTCGACTCTGTCTGCGTCCAGCGAGATCCGGGCCGGACGGGGGTGGGCGGGGCTGTACACATCCACGATCCCTCCGCGGACGGAGTAGTCCCCCGGGTCGGACGTGGCGGGCAGCCGCGCGTAACCGAGTTCGCCAAGGCGCCGGGATAAGCCGTCCCGGTCGATCTCCTCCCCGGTCGCCACCCGGAAGACCGATGCGGCGAATACGTCCGGCGGAAGCGTCTTTGCAAGCGCCGCTTCCACCGGGCACACGATCACGGGGGCGCCTTCGCGAGCATGACACAGGCGGAAGAGTGCCCGCATCCGGTCGTGCACAGCCACCGGGTAGGGGGAAAGAGTTTCGTACGGGACGACTTCCAGGGAAGGGAAAAGAAACACCCTTTCCCCCCCGAGATAGGAGGAGACCTCGCGGGCCGTCTCTTCCGCTCCGGCGTCCGACGGGGAAAGGAAAAGGATCGGCCGCTTCAGCCTGCGGGAGAGCGCCGCGGTCAGGAACGACCGCGCGCCCGGGGGGACGCCCATCGCCTGGAGGCAAAAAGAACCCGTCTCCTTCGCGAAGGCGCGGGCGATATGCTCGAACGAAAGGGTCGGGACGGAACGGAACATCTTCCCTTACGACTCAGGAGACGTCGCGCGGAACGCGAAGCATCGCATCCAGGGCGGACAGCGCCTTGCTGCGGATATCCGGAGAGACCGTCACGACGGGGGAGAGACTCTCCAGGGAATCGTGGACATCCTCGAGCGTCGTCAATTTCATGTTCGGGCAGATGAGCGCGCGGGAAACGAGATGGAACGTCTTGCCGGGGTTCTCCTTCCGGAGCCGGTACAGGATCCCCATCTCCGTGCCGATGAGGAACTCCCTCGCCTCGGACCGCCGACAGAAGGAGTACATCCCCGCGGTGGACAGCACGGCGTCGGCCATCTCCACCACCTCCGGCGGGCACTCCGGGTGCACCACGAGCAGTGCGTCGGGGTGGGCCTCCCTCGCCCGCTCCGCGGCCTCGACCTTGAGCCGCTCGTGCGTGGGGCAGAATCCGTCGAACCAGGTGAGCCGCCTGCCGGATGCTTTCTCCACGTAGAGCGCGAGATTCCGGTCCGGCACCATGTAGATCTCCCTGTTTTCGGGAATGGAGCGGACCACGTTGACCGCGTTCCCGGAGGTGCAGCAGATGTCGGAGAGGGCCTTGACCTCCGCGGACGAGTTGACGTAGGTGACCACCACCGCCTCTGGATGTGTCGCCCGGTAGTCGCGCAGGTCGTCAGCCGTGATCATGTCCGCCATCGGGCAGCCGGCGTCCAGCCGGGGCAGAAGCACCGTCTTGTCGGGCGCAAGGATCGCGGCACTCTCCGCCATGAAGTGCACGCCGCAGAATACGATCACTTGCGCCTCGCACCGCGCCGCCTCCTGGCTCAACCCCAGGGAGTCCCCCGTGATGTCGGCGATCTCCTGGATTTCGTCACGCTGGTAGTTGTGCGCAAGCATCACGGCGTTCCGCTCGCGAAGAAGCTTCCGGATTTCGCCTTTCAGTCCGTCCTGCCCGGTCATGCGTCAATCCTTCTCCTTGCGCAAAGCTCTGGAGAGAAGTTCGGTGACAGCGGCCCGAACGTTCTTTCCCTCCTGCAAGATAAGATGCACCTGCTCGGATATCGGCATCGCCACGCCCGTGCGCCGGGAGAGGTCGACCGCGGCGTTCGCGGTCATCACCCCCTCCGCCACCATCTGCATGCCTGCCAGGATATCTGCGATCCTCTCCCCTTTTCCGATTCTCACCCCCACCGTCCGGTTCCGCGAGAGGTCCCCGGTGCAGGTGAGCACAAGGTCGCCCAGCCCGGAGAGGCCATAGAACGTCTGCGGATCCGCGCCGAGACATACCCCCAGGCGGGAGATCTCGGCCAGACCGCGAGAGACCAGGAGTGCCCGGGCGTTGTGGCCGAAGCCGAGTCCGTCGGACATCCCCGCGGCGATCGCCATCACGTTTTTAAGCGCCCCGCCGATCTCGATGCCGGTCACGTCCGTGCCGGCGTAAACGCGGAACCGTTTCCCGGAGAACGCGGCCTGGAGGGTCGCCGCCACGGTCGGGTCCTCCGACGCCACGGTCGCCCCGGCAGGCATCCCCAGGGCTACTTCCCCTGCGAACGTCGGACCGGAGAGGACGGCAAGCCTGTCCCGGGACGCCGGCAGGACCTGCGACAGGACCTCCGTCATCCGCAGAAGCGTCCCGATCTCCAGTCCCTTCACCAGGGAGACGACGGCGGCCCCCGAAGCGATATGCGGAGCGCACCTGCCCGCCACGTCGCGCAGGTACTGCGAGGGAACCGCCAGGACGACGATCCCCCGTCCGGCAAGGGACCTCGCCAGGTCCGTCGTCGGTCGTACGCCTTCCGGCACCTTTACCCCGGGGAGGAAAACCCGGTTCTCCCGATCCGAGAGGATCGTAGCGCACACGTCCGGTTCGCGTACCCACAGGGAGACGTCCCCGTGTCGCTCCGCCAGCATCGTGGCGAACGCCGTTCCCCACGACCCTCCTCCGACAACCGCGATCTGCCCTCCGATTTCCGCTGCCATGCGACTTAGCCCTCCGGACGTCTTGTCCGTGGAATAAAAGGTTATCTCGTTTTCAGCCGATTTTTGAGACGTTCCACCTTTTGCGCGATGAATTCGGGGTCCTCCCCGTCCTCCTGGATCCCCTCGTACTGGACAAGCGCCGCCTCAAGGTCCCCCGTCCCTTCCATCGCCTGCGCAATTCCCCACCGTGCCCGCGTGGCCTCCTTCCGGTTGGAGACCAGGGAGAGGATCTTCCGGAATTCCCGGTCCGCCTCCGCGTATTGCGCCTGCGCAAGGAGCACGTAGGCGTTCATCCACCTTGCTTCCATCACGCGCGGGGAGTCCGGGTACTGCTCGGTCAGTTCGGACAGGACCTTCGCCTGTCTCGCCGGGTCGGGAAGCCCCCCGTACGCCTTCGCCAGGAGGAGCATCACGCTGTCCATTTGTTCGAAACCGGGGTATTGCGTCCGGAGGCGTTCCAGGTCCCCTACCGCGGAGGCGTAGTCGAAAAAATGCAGAAGGCGGATCTCCGCCCGCCGCTTCTGCGCGAGCGGGGCCTCCGAGGAACCGGGGTAGTTGAACAGGAGCGATCCGTACACCTCCACGGCGGCTTCGGCATTCCGGTAGTACGAGCCGAAGAGATCCCCCTGTCGCAGGAGAGCGGTGGGCGCATACCGGGACTGGGGAAAATCGGTCGGGATCGACCTGTAGTCGGCCAGGGCGGCGTCCATCTTCTTTTCGAGGAGCGCCTTCTCCGCCCGTTCGAACCGCTCCCGCACGGGGTCCGAGCAGGCAGAAACAAGGAAAATGAGAAGGGATGCCGCAGCGATAAAGAGGCGCGCGGCGCAGGGCCTCATTCCTCTTTTTCCGCCAGGCGGGCGAGGGAGGCGACCTGCTCTTTCTCTTCCATCCCGATCAGGCGAACTCCCTGGGTGTTCCGGCCGCAGGTGCGGATCTCCCTGACCGGCATCCGGATGATCTTCCCGCCGTCGGTGACCAGCATCACATCGTCCTCCTCGGACACCTGCGTCACCCCAAGCACCGCCCCGGTCTTCCCGGTCACCTTCAGGGTGATGACTCCTTTCCCCCCGCGGGACTGGATCCGGTACTCGTCCACCACCGTGCGTTTCCCGTACCCGTTCACCGTCACGACAAGCATGTTCCCGCCGGGCTTGAGAATCTCCATCCCCACCACCGCGTCCCCCTTGCCTAAGGACATCCCGCGGACCCCCACCGCGGTCCGGCCCATCGAGCGGATGTCATCCTCGTGGAACCGGATCGACATCCCCAGCCGGGTGGAGAGGAACAGCTCGTCCCCTCCGGAGGTGATCTCCGTGGCGATCAAGTGATCCCCCTTCTTCAGCCCCTGCGCGATGATGCCGCCCGCCCGGGGCCGGGAGAACTCCATGAGCGCCGTCTTCTTCATCACGCCGTGAGCGGTGACCATGATCACGAACTTCCCCTCCGTAAACTCCCGCACGGGCAGGATCGAGGAGATCCTCTCGCCGAGAGAGAGGTTCAGGAGGTTCACGATCGCCTTCCCCTTCGCCGCGCGCCCCGCTTCGGGAACCTCGTGGACCTTGAGCCAATGCACCTTCCCCGTGTTCGTAAAGAACATGATGTAGGAGTGCATCGTGGAGACAAACAATGTGGAGACGAAGTCTTCCTCCCTCGTCCCCATTCCCACTTTCCCGCGCCCTCCCCGGCGCTGCGTGCGGTAGAGGCTGATCGGGTTCCGCTTGATATACCCGGAGTGGGAGACCGTGACCACCATCTCCTCGTCCACGATCAGGTCCTCGATCTCCAGCTCCTTCACCTCCCGGACGATCTGGGAGCGCCTCTCGTCCGCGTACGCCTCCCGGATCTCCCGGAACTCCTCCGCGATCACGCGGAGAAGCTCCTTCTCCTCCACAAGGATCTTCTTCAGCCGCGCGATCTCCTTCTGCAGCTCTTTGAGCTCCTCGAGGATCTTCTCCCGCTCGAGGCCGGTCAGGCGCTGCAGCCGCATGTCGAGGATCGCCTGGGCCTGGATCTCGGAGAGGGCGAATTTCTTCACCAGCCCTTCCTTCGCCTCCCTGGGGTCCTTCGATGCCCGGATCAACTTGATCACGGCGTCCAGGTGGCTCAGCGCGATTTTCAGCCCTTCGAGGACGTGGGCCCTTGCCTCCGCCTTCTTCAGCAGATACAGGGACCGCCGTGTGACGACCTCTTTCCGGTAGGCGAGGAATTCCTCGAGCATCTGCTTGAGCGTGAACGTCTTCGGCTGATTCTGTACGATCGCAAGGAGCTGCACTCCGAAGGAGACCTGCAACTGGCTGAGCTTGTAGAGGTTGTTCAGGACCACTTCGGCGACGGCGTCCTTCTTCAGTTCGATCACTACCCGCATCCCGTCCCGGTCGGACTCGTCGCGCAGGTCGGCGATCTCCTCGATCACCCGGTCCCGGGCCAACTCCGCGATCCTCTCCAGGAGCCTGGACTTGTTCACCTGGTAGGGGATCTCGGTGACCACGATCGACTCCCGGTCCCCTTTCTTGGTCTTCTCGATAAAGGCGCGGGCGCGGATCTGGACGTTCCCCCGGCCCGTTCGGTAGGCGTCCCGTACCCCCTCGAGGCCGTACAGGATCCCTCCCGTGGGAAAGTCGGGGGCGGGGACGAACTGCATCAGATCCTCGAACGATATGTCGGGGTTCCCGATCAGAGCCTGGAGAGCGTCGACCACTTCTCCCAGATTGTGAGGGGGGATCGAGGTGGCCATGCCGACCGCGATTCCGGTGCTCCCGTTGACCAGCAGGGTGGGAATCCGCGCCGGGAGAACCCGCGGTTCGGTGAGCGACCCGTCGTAGTTCGGCACCGTCTCCACCGTCTCCTTGTCGAGATCGTAGAGGAGTTCGGAGGCGATCTTCGCGAGGCGCACTTCGGTATACCGCATCGCGGCGGCGGAATCGCCGTCCACCGACCCGAAGTTTCCCTGTCCGTCGATCAGGGGGTAGCGAAGGGAGAACTCCTGGACCATCCGCACGAGGGCGTCGTAGACCGCCGTGTCGCCGTGGGGGTGGTACTTCCCGATCACATCCCCCACGATGCGGGCCGATTTCTTGTACGGCTTCCCGTACTCGTTGCCCAGTTCGTACATCGCGTAGAGGATGCGGCGCTGGACCGGTTTGAGCCCGTCCCGCACGTCGGGGATCGCGCGTCCCACGATCACGCTCATCGCGTAATCTAAGTAGCTCTGGCGCATCTCGTCCTGGACGGTGCGCGCCACGGCCTGCTTGGCGAAAAGGTCCATGTCCGGTCAGCGTGCTCCTGCGAACGTTACCATCGAAAGAAGCGTGTCGGGATGAATCAAATATTCTATTTTATCATGGAACAACCCGGAAAAGTGCGGAAAAAGAGAGTTTTGGAGCCTATACCTCCGCACGGCCGCGGATCTAAGACCAGCATCCGGCATATCCCGGCACAACACAACGGGAAACGGCTCCGGTGTGAGCGGCTTGCCGGGCAGGCGGCGTGAACCTTTCGCTTGGCGTTCACCGGCTTGGCACGAACCCTTAAGCCAGCTACGACCAAATGCTACTTGTTTTCCTCAACACCTTCGACAACGCCCGGCTGTGCCGAGTCCGAGTGCAACGCTTGGTTCGATGGTTGTTTTGTTCGTTTCTTGATTACAAGTCTGATCGCTATGTACGGGAAAAGGAACAGCAGAGTTTCTGCCGCCTTTGTCGTGAGCATTCCTGCGTAGTGAATGACGTTGAATTGCTGTCTGGACATAGGGGTAAGTTTGGAGTGAACGCCGTATACAAGATCCCCCATGATTGCCAGTCCTCCCCACCAGAAGAGGAGCACGACCACGCCCATGACAACACACCTGATCAGCACTTGACTTACCACTTCCAGTATTTCATTCGTATTGCTCATGTTGCACATCTGCTCCCTCCTTAAGAGTCGACCATCGAACGCTCAGGCTAAGCTGCGGGCGCTCAGCGAGAAACAAGGCGAGCCGTCGGCTTCAGCCTGTTGTTAGACATCAACTTATTAATCTCAGCAGTCTGTATTAATTTAAGGAACAACTATTTTAGCAATCCACTTTCGATAATTCGAGCAATAATGCACAAGAATATAGCAGCACCAAAGGTTATAGGTATTCCATGGTTAATAAATTTACAAAATAGCCTATCCCAGTTATTTATGGTTTTTTCTATTATTTCTTTCATTTGCCTTCTCTCCGCCGGCGCATAAAATATTTCAATTTTGTAGCCATTTTTTTTTAAGACGACTTTTCTACAAATATATAGTATGTTTGTAATTACTATAAGAGACACCCAAATATTATCAATCAATTGATATTCTACCAAAGTAGATCCTTATGATTTGAGTTATAAGTCTCTATCTAAAAAATCTATGTCTAACGCTCAGGCTAAGCTGCGGGGCCTCAGCGAGAAACAGGGCAGCCGTCAGCTTCAGCCTGTTGTTAGCCATATGTGTCGGAGGCAAGGGACAGGCTCACTTGTAGCCTGTAAAGTCCTGGCCCGGCCTTATGTTCGGATACTTTTGGATGCTTGCGTTCAGCTCGGCGAGAATCTTCGCCACCGGCCCCATGACCCAGGCATGCGCGTAGCCCTCGTTTCCCCAGAGCTCGAATCTCTCCTTTGGATCCTCTTTGATGTCGAAGACCTGCGGAAACGTATACCTATGAATGTAGGCGTGAGTCCCTTCAGAGGTGGCGAAATGTACCTTCATGTTGCGCCACTTAACGGCGAAGACGGTGTCTCCGACGTAGGTGACAACGTATTCGCGGTTAGAGTTCTCTCGTGTGCCTAATAGAAACCCGGCCTGATTGACGCCGTCGATGGGTCGGTCGCTCGGGATCCGGGCTTCTTCCCCGACGAGATGGGCAATCGTCGGGAACCAATCGAGGTCAGCGAGGATCTCGTCGGTGACTTTGCCGGCAGGAATCCTTGCTGGCCATCTGATCATGGCTGGAGTGCGCATGCCGCCCTCGTAGGCAGTACTGAGGCCGCCGCGCCACGGGCCGTTAGATCCTCCGACTTCACCTGTCACCAAACCCGGAGAAGGGTAGTTGGCAGCCCCATTGTCACCGGTGACAATAACGATCGTGTTCTCGCCGATGCCAGCATCCTCAATGGCATCGAGGATCTGGCCCACGTTGTAATCGACCTCCATTTTCGTATCCGCGTACACACCCGCCTTCGACTTGTTCGTGAAGTCGGGATGCACGCCCCATGGGGGGTGGAAATTGGTGAATCCCACGTAAACGAAGAATGGCTTTCGCTCTTTCGATCGGGCTTTGATGAACTCGATGGCCTTGGCAGTCGATTGGCGATCCATGGTTGCCTTGGCGGCAATATCGTAAATCTCCGCCTTGGTTGCGGGCTTGCCCTTTGCTCCTGTCCAGAAATGCGGAACTTCCGCCACCGCAGGATCGAACTGCGGTGTGCTGGTGTACGCGGCAGCATTCGATCCCTCGTTGATTCCCCACCATTCGTCATAGCCTTGGTCGTTGGGCATGCGACCCGGTTTGGAGCCAATGTGCCACTTACCGTACAGCGCGGTTGAGTATCCGGCATCCGAGAGCAGTTCTGCGATCGTGTATTCCCATGGAGATAGGCCATCCGGCTCTCCTGGCGCAGCTACCTTTTGCGTTCCTGAGCGGATCGGAAGACGGCCTGTGTGGATCGCGGATCTCGTCGGTGTACATTGATTCTGGACGTTGAAGTTCGTGAACCGTATTCCCTCAGCCGCGAGAGCGTCGATCCGAGGTGTGGGAATCGTGCTTCCTTGGACGCTGATGTCGCCCCAACCCCAATTGTCGACGAGGACATAAACAATGTTGGGCTTGTCCTGCGCAATCGCGGTGGCGGCCAGAAGATGTGCCAACAAGAGAGACAAGGTCAGGGCGATCTTCATTTTTTTAAGGCCTCCTATATTAATGGCTAACAGTTGATTAGACGGATGCCGGGATAATTGATATTGGCCGTATCCGTATAGTCCCGTACTTTCCATCCCCCACGTTACAAGGATGGAACATCCTGCCGAAGGAACGCAAATAGAAGGAGAATGCCTCCGGAAGAACAAGGTGATCTGTCATTGGGTCGAAGAATGGCACGGCACTTTCCCCGAGACTGGAAAGCTATTGTAGCGAACGGGTATTGAAAAATCCCGTTATTAGATGTCGAGCGTGGAGACTTCCAGGGCGTTCTGCTCGATGAACTGCCGGCGGGGCTCGACCTGGTCGCCCATCAGTTTCGTGAAGATCTCGTCGGCTTCGGTCTCGTCGCCGATCTCCACCTGGAGAAGGTCGCGGGTCTCCGGGTTCATCGCGGTATCCCAGAGCTGGTCGGGGTTCATTTCGCCCAAACCCTTGTACCGCTGGATCGTCTGGCCCTTCTTTCCCGCATCGAGGACCTGCTCCAGAAGGCACAGCGGCCCGTCCGCCTCGGGGAAGTCGCCGTCCTCCCCCAAGTGGTAGGGAAGCGGCAGGGTCTCCTGGATCTGTGTGTAAAGGGTGTTGGATTCCCGAAGGTCCGCCATCCCCAAGCGTTGCCGGTCGATGGTGCAATCCATCGGCAGGCCGCCCTTCTTCCACCGCACCGTGACACGGACCGCTCCCTCTGCATCGGCGTCCGGATCGGGCGCGATGTCGAATGCGACGTTGGTCACGTCGGGCCGGGAGACCTTCCACTCCGCAACGAGGGAGGAGAAGAACTTCTTCGCCCCTTTCTCGCTCTCCAACGCCTTCGTCCCTTCCACCGCACGCGGGGCAAGCGACAGGAGGACGAATGCGGGCATCCCGCGCCGCTCCGCGCGGAAGGCGATCTCCTCGAGGCGGGAGATCTTCTTAAGCCACGTCGACATCTTCTGGCCGGCGAGCAACCCCTTCGCGTTGCCGCCTGCCACGCGCCGGCCCTGGATCCCGTTCTCGATGAGGAACTCCCGGTAGCAGGCGTTGTCCTTGAGATAGGTCATCCCCTTCCCCTTCCGGATGCCGTAGAGGGGGGGTTGGGCGATGTAGATGTTGCCGCCGTCGATCAGTTGCCGCATGTGTCGGAAGAAGAAAGTGAGAAGCAGGGTCCGGATGTGGGCGCCGTCGACGTCGGCGTCGGTCATGATGATCACCTTGCCGTACCGAAGACGCGCCGGGTTGAAGTCCTCCTTCCCGATCCCCGTGCCCAGGGCCGTGATCAACGTGCGGATCTCCTGCGAGGAGAGCATCTTGTCGATCCGGGCCTTCTCGACGTTCAGGATCTTTCCCTTCAGGGGAAGGATCGCCTGGTACCGGCGGTCCCGGGCCTGCTTTGCCGAACCACCCGCCGAGTCCCCCTCGACAAGGAAGATTTCGCAACGGGCAGGGTCGGTCTCCTGGCAGTCGGCCAGTTTCCCGGGAAGACCCGCCGAATCCAGCGCACCTTTTCGCCTCGCCAGCTCCTTCGCCTTGCGCGCCGCTTCCCGTGCCCTGGCGGCTTCGAGGGCCTTCTCCACGATCTTCCTTGCAACCGAAGGCGTCTCCTCGAAGAAGTTGACCAGTTTCTCGTAGACCTGGGAATCCACGATCCCCTTCACTTCGCTGTTGCCCAGGCGGTGCTTCGTTTGCCCTTCGAACTGGGGTTCGGGGACCTTGACGGAGACCACGGCGGTCAGTCCTTCGCGCAGGTCGTCCCCGCTCAGGTTCTCCTTTACGCCCTTTAACAGGTTTCCCTTCTGGGCATACTGGTTCACCGCGCGCGTAAGCGCCGAGCGGAAGCCGATGAGATGCGTGCCGCCGTCGTGGGTGTTGATGTTGTTTGCGAAGGCGAAGACCGTTTCCTGGTAGGAGTCGTTGTACTGGAGGGCCACCTCGACCTGGACGTTGTCTCTCTCCCCTACCACGAAGATCGGCTTGTTGTGGAGCGCGTTCTTGCTCCGGTTCAGGTGCTGTACGAAGGAGACGATCCCGCCCTTGTACTGGAACTCGTGGGACTTCTGGGACCGCTCATCCAGGATCGTGATCTTGAGCCCCGCATTCAGGAAGGAGAGCTCGCGCAGGCGCTGCGAGAGCGTTTCGAAGTGAAACTCCTTCTCGGTGAAAACCTCGGAGTCGGGCGTGAACGTGATCCTGGTTCCCGTCTTGCGGGACTTCCCCGTCACCTTGATCGGAGCGGTCGTCTCCCCGCGGGAGAAGGCCAGGCTGTATACGGAGCCGTCGCGGCGGATCTCCGCTTCGAGTTTTTCCGAGAGAGCGTTCACCACGGAGACGCCGACACCGTGGAGACCCCCGGATACCTTGTAGGTGTCCCGGTCGAACTTCCCGCCGGAATGAAGAACCGTCAGCACCACCTCGACGGCGGGTTTCCCCTCCCCTTCCATGACGTCCACGGGAATCCCGCGGCCGTTGTCGTCTACGGTGACCGAGTTGTCGGGGTGGATCGTTACGGTGATGTTGTCGCAATGCCCCGCCATCGCCTCGTCGATGGCGTTATCCACGACTTCGTAGACGAGGTGATGAAGGCCGTGGGTGTCCGTGCTCCCGATGTACATCGCCGGGCGCTTCCGGACCGCCTCCAGACCCTTCAAAACCTTAATGTTATCGACAGTATAGTCGTCCGCACCGTTCCCGTTTCGGACGACCTCGTTCGACTGTTTTACCATAGGCGGATAGTCCTAAATAGATTAATCGATTAATTATACTACGGAACCGATCTCGTAGGGGAAATCTCTTCGTTTGTAAGTGTTCGGGGAACCCTTGCGGCGGGATCGGGATTCCATGCGAAAACCGTGAGCTCTTCCCCCCCCCGGGGATGCCTTCCCTACAGAATCCTCATCGGCATGATGATGGCGAGGAAATTCATCCCGCTTGCCGGCCTTATGATCACCTGGGATACCTCGTCTTTCAGCTCCATGCGAACCGTATCCTCGGAAATCCCACCGAGAGCATCCTGGAGATATCGTCCGTTGAAGCCGACCGTGACCGGTGCACCCTCGAACTCGATCGGCAACAGGTCCCGCGCCTCGCCCAGGTCCGGGCTGGTGGTGGAGACTTCCAGTTGCTTCCCCGAGAATGAAAGTCTGACGCTGTTCACTTTTTCCGGCGCCATGACACTTACCCGTTTCAGGACCTCGTGAAACGCACCCCGGGGAACGTTCGCAATAACCCGGTTTTCTTTGGGGACGACCTGCAGGTAATCAGGGAATTCCGCGTCGAGCAACCGTACCCACACTTCCGTGTCCCCCTTCCCGGCGAAGAGGAACTTGTCCGTGGCGGACAGTTCCAGGGAGCCCGGTCCCCCGTCGGACAGTTTCCGGATCTCGATCAGTCCTTTTCTCGGGACGAGCACACGTCTTTCCCCCAGAAGCCCGCCGAGACCTGGCACCTCCGCGTCTGCAATCGCCAGCCGGTGCCCGTCCGTCGCCACCATGCGCAGAAGCGTCTTCCCCTCTTCCTCCTGTCGTTCCAGCAGAATTCCGGACAGGTTGTACCTCGTCTCGTCGCCCGTCGCGAAGGCGCTTACGCAATCCACCAACTTTCGGAACGTCTCCGAATCCAGGGCGACAGGCTTTCCCTTCGGCTTCTCCGGCATCTCCGGAAATTCCTCACTGCCAAGGCCTGCGAGGCGGAAATGCCCGCGCCCCGCGGAGATCTCCACGTAATTTCCTTCGCGCGCCACCACCGTGACCGATCCCTTGGGAAGGACCTTCGCGATGTCGAACAGCTTCCGCGCCGGAAGGGCGACGGATCCGGGCTCGATAACATCCAGCGCCTGGGAACAACGGATGACGATCTCCAGATCGGAGGCTACGACCGTGAGCCCCGGGTTTCCCGTCGGTCCCGCCTTCGGACCCGCGGTCAGAAGCGTGTGGGACAGGATCGGCATGGTATGCCGTCTCTCCGCCACCCCCTGGATGCGGGCTATGATTCCCTCGAACTGGTCGCGATCCACGGTAAAGTTCATTGTCACCCTCTTCTTCTATTATTATTTATATATTCTATAAACCGTAGTTGCAGTAGGGGATGTGAAATTGTGGAGAGCATGCGGAAGTCCGCCTTCTTCTTCCGGAAATACGCAAAGACAACCTGCGCACAATCCGGTGGATGATGTCCCGGGGTCTGTGGAGAAATAAACCCTCCGCAATTCCCCCACAGGGTTATCCATTGATCGATTTGCGCAGCGTCTCGATGCTGTTTCTTAACGATACATCGTCTTTGGATTTTTTCTCTATCATTTTTACGGCATACATGACGGTGGAATGGTCTCGGCCGCCGAAGCGCTGCCCGATGTCGGGGAAGGAACTTTTGGTCATTTCCCGCATGAGGAACATGGCAACCTGCCGCGGGAGGGCAACCACCTTGTGCTTGCGGCTGGAGCGCAGATCGGAGACCTTTACGCCGAAATGCTCGGATACGGCTTTCAGGATGGCGTCCGGGGAGATCTCGCGCACCGAGGATTCCAGGAGGCGGGAGAGCACCTCGCGGGCAAGGTCCATGTTGATTTCCCGCTTGGTGAGGGAGGCGTGCGCCCCGATCCGGATGAGAGATCCCTCGAGTTCCCGGATGTTGTTCTTGATCATGGTGGCAAGGAAGAGGGCCACGTCCGGCGGAAGGGGGATCTGGTCAGCCTCAGCCTTCCGGTTCAGGATCGCAATCCTCGTCTCCAGATCCGGCGGTTGGATGTCCGCCACGAGCCCCCACTCGAAGCGGGACTGGATTCTCTCCTCGAGGTCGGGGATCTCCTTCGGAAATTTGTCGCTGGAGACGACGATCTGCCCCCGGGAGGAGTACAGGTCGTTGAAGGTGTGAAAGAATTCCTCCTGCGTGCGCTGCTTTCCCGCAATGAACTGGACATCGTCCACCATGAGCATGTCGACGTTCCGGTATTTTTCCTTGAAGTCGGACATCCGGTTCGTGCGGAGGGAGAAGACAAGTTCGTTGGTGAACTTTTCCGCGGTGATGTAGCAGACCCGGACGCCGGGATTGCGTTCCTGGCTGAGGTTCCCGATGGCGTGGAGCAGATGGGTCTTGCCAAGACCGACACCCCCGTACAGGAAAAGGGGGTTATAGCTCTTGGCGGGATCGTTCGCTACCGCGTAGCAGGCGGCCTGGGCGAACTGGTTCCCCGCACCCACGACGAATCGGTCGAAGGTGTACCGGGGATTGAGCTCCCCGTTGCGCATCCTGGGCTTCGGCGCCTTTGTGTCCCTCCTGTCGTTAAGAGACAGGTCCGGGGGAGGGGTACTGCGCTCCTCCTCCCCTTCCTCCTCGTTCCCCACCACGATTTCGACGTCGATGTTTCCCCCGAACTCCCTGTGCGCGGCCTCCTCGAGCTCGGGCATGTAGTTTTCCTCGATCCACTGCTTGAAGAACTTGTGGGGAGTCGCCACCAGGAGAAGGGAACCTTCCCGGGAGACGAAGCGCAGCGGGCGCAGCCAGGTCTCATACACCTGGTCGCTTACTTTGGTCTTCAGGTGGGAAAGAACCGTTTCCCACGCACCGGAAGTCACCGGATGCCCTGCCTCCTGAAGGTTCGTCCTACGGGATAAAGAAGGAAAATCGTATTCATTGTCAGGCGGTTAAGGCCTTTTGTGCCCAGAGAGTTGCCAACACCGTTATCCACACCTGTGGAAAACCAAAAAAGCCGATGGATATCAGTCTGTTATATATGAAAGCCCCAGGCTTTTTCCCCATGTGTCCCGCCGAACATTTGAGTCGGAAGAGGCAGGATTCCGCCACGTCTTATGTCTTTGAGGCGAGGGAAGGGTACCATACCCGGAAAAGGGGAATCAAGGATATTTTCCGGATCCTCCCTTTGCGGCGATCTTCGCCTTGTAACGGTCCCAGTCTACGCTCACATGGAGGCTATCGGCAACCTCGTCGCGGACGGACCGGTACTCGGGGGACCGCAAATAGCGCCGGAGGGGGTCGCGCAACGGCATCACCTGTTCCGCCGCCTCCCAGGAGATCGGCAAAACGGTAGCGGCGTCGACCAGGCACCCTTCCTGGACGGCTTCCGAGGCGAGGGCCAAGGGAATCCCCTTGAGGTCACGCACCATCGCCAGGAATCGACCTTCGGCGTGCGGGTCGAGGAACCGGAATTTCCGGGAGTAGAAAAGAGCGGTGTGAAAATGATCGGGGACGTCGAGAAGACCATCGAGGGAGAACTCCCGCCCGATCTCCCGGAGGAACGACAGACATTCCGGCAAGATCCCCAGGCCCGGGCGCTCCTGGCCGGGGAGCCTGGGTCGGTGGGGCGAAAAAGGACGCTCCGGATCGGAAAGGGAGAGCCAATGGATGAGGAGCATGCGGAAGACGGTTTCCTCCGGAAACGGTTCGATCGGTTTCCCCGGGCGGAACGCGCGAATCTGCAATCGCACTTCCATGAGGAGGCGGTCACGGGACTTCCTCCCGTCGTACAGGAGGATGCGCTGGTCTTCCGGGTCCCCGCACTCGAGTGCGAGAACGGGATCGTGGTATCCCTTGCGCGCAAGCCCCTCGTAGATGCCCGCGTTCCGGATCCGGTCCCCGACCTCCTCCGGCCGGAGCCGGCCGAGGAGAAGGTTTTCCGGATTGATGCCCGCAAGCTCGAAAAGAAACTCCCCTTCGGAGGGAGAGACTTCCGTTCTCTTCCTCCTGCCCCGCAGGAGCGGAAACGACAGGAGCCGGCGCAGGGGAGAATCCCGAGGCGATCGTTTTCGGCTCATGGGATGCGCAGTGTATCATGGGGAGGAAAATCAGGGTTGACACGGGCGGAACAAAAGGAATACTTTATCTTTTTTCCAGGGAACGCGTTGGTAGCCAGGAAGGAGTGGCCCAAATAGGATGAAACGCACTTACCAGCCTCACAACAGGCGGCGCCTTCGAACCCACGGATTCCGCCGCCGCATGTCGACCCCGGCGGGCAGGCAGATCATTTCCCGACGACGCGCGAAGGGGCGGAAGCGGCTCTCCGTCTCGATCGGCGGCAAGAGCTAACCTTTCCGGTTCGGGAAGGCCCGGATGCGGGTGAGCGATTTTCGACTGTCAAAGGCGGAGATGTTGCGCACGGACCGTGAATACCGGGAAGTGGTTCGCCTGGGGGAGCGCGCGTCCACACCGCACTACGCCATATACCGGGACTTCCGCGGCGAAACGGGGGGGGGGCTGCCCGCTGTCAGCAAGATCGGCATCTCCGCCGGCCGACGGGTGGGGAACGCGGTGGTACGCAATCGGGTGAAGCGGCTCCTTCGGGAGTTCTACCGGCACAACAAGCGCGTGTTTCCGGCGGGGTCCCGTACGGCCATCGTGGTGAGGAAAGCCCCCGGGGACGCCGATCTCGCGTCGGTTTCCACCGAGCTTCTTTTCGCGATCGAGCGCCGGTGGGGAAAGAGGGAGGAGCCTTCCCAGTGCGGGCAAGAGACCTAGCGATCGGCCTTCTGAGAGGCTACCAGCGTCTGGTATCCCCGTACCTCGGCAACTGTTGCCGTTTCTTTCCGAGCTGCTCGGAATACACGATCGGCTCCCTCCGCCTGAACGGTATCCTGGTGGGCATTCTGGACGGGTTGCGGCGGATCGTGCGGTGCCACCCCTTTCATCCCGGGGGTGTGGAGGAACCGCGACGCATCCATATCTTCGGCACGGGGGTTCGATGGAAAAACGGATGATTCTGGCGATCGTTCTGTCGGTCGTCATCATGCTTGTATACCAGCGGTTGTTCATGCCCGCGCCGGAGAAGGCGTCGCCGCCCGCGCAACAGCAGGAAACGGCGAAACCGGGCGTGGAGGAAAGCGCGGTCGGAACCGAAAGGGCGAAGCCCCCGGCGGTGACCGCGCCATCGGTGTCCGGAGGGCTTACCCCCGGACGCGAGAATCCCCTTCGGTGGATCACCGTACGGACCCCTCTCTATACGGCGATCGTGTCCAGCGCAGGGGGGGGAATCCAGTCGCTTTCCCTGAACAGGTACAACGACCATCCCGGGCCGAAGGGCAAGCCCCTGGACATCATCGGCTCCGGGGAGGTACGCCCGCTTCCCCTGGAGCTTAACCTCGCGGAGAGCCAGCCGCCCTTTCCCGAGGTCCCGGTATACGCCTCGAACGCGCCTGACGAACTGTCCGTCAAGAACGGAGAGGAGAAGACCGTTTCCCTGTCCTGGGAATCCGGGGAGGGAGTCCGCATCACCCGGGAGTACACATTTTCCGGGGGCCGCTACGATTTCGAGGTGGACCAGAAAGTGACCAACGGGACGGCAGGGTCCTTGCGTCTCAAGCCGGGGACCTTCCTTTCCCAGGTCTTCGTGGGGGAGTTGGGCGGCGATTCCTATTCCTTCAAGGGAGCCGTCGTGGGCGCCGGGGGGAAGATCGACCGTCTGAATTTCAAGAAGATCAAGAAGGGGGAAATCGACAAGGTCGCGGTGCAATGGGCCGCTGCCGACGCCAAGTATTTCACCCTGATCGCCATCCCGAAGAAGGATTGGAGTCTCGAGCAGGTTTCCATGCTGGGGGAGGAGGGGATCCGGATCGCCCTGGCCGGTTCTCCGGTGGTTCTCGGGCCGCAGGAGGTGGTCTCCTTTTCCGTCCAGGCCTTCATGGGGCCCAAGGAGTACGGACTCCTGGGGGAAACGGGCAAAGGCCTCGAGAAACTGGTGGACTACGGGTGGTTCTCCTTGCTGGCCCAGCCTCTTGTATGGCTGCTTACCTTATTTAACCGGGTTACGGGGAATTACGGGATCGACATCATCATCCTGACGATTCTCATCAAGATCGTCTTTTACCCGCTCACGAAGAAGTCGATGGCATCCATGAAAAAGATGCAGGAACTTGGTCCCATCATGAAGCAGATCAAGGAGAAGTACAAAGACGACAAGGCGAGGCAGCAGCAGGAGACGATGAATCTGTACAAGACGTACAAGATCAACCCCATGAGCGGCTGTCTCCCGATGGTTCTCCAGATTCCGGTCTTCATCGCTCTTTACAAGGGCCTGCTCGTTGCGATCGAGCTTCGGCACTCCCCGTTCATGTTTTGGATCAACGACCTGTCGGCCCCCGAGCACCTGTGGGATATCGCAGTGGCGGGGTACACGATCCCGATTCGCCTGCTCCCCCTGCTCATGGGGGTTTCGATGTTCATCCAGCAGAGGCTGTCGCCCTCCGGAGGGATGGACCCCGCCCAGCAGAAGATGATGCTCTTTATGCCCCTCATCTTCACTTTCATGTTCTGGGGGTTCCCGACGGGACTCACAATCTACTGGCTGATGAACAACCTGCTTTCCATCGGACAGCAGTTGATTCAAAACCGGCAGGTCGCAACGGAACAGGCGGCCCGGGCATAACGTAACCCCCCGCCCCCAAGGAGGAACCCGTGGACGAAGGCCGGCCCCGGGCTCGCGCGGAAGAACGGGGGGGACCAGGCAAAGGCGACGGAACGACGATCGTTGCCCCCATAACCCCCGCCGGCGCCGGCGCCGTCTCCCTCCTGCGACTCTCCGGTCCGGAAGCGTTTCCGATCGCGCTCCGGATGACCGGAGTGGATTCTTCCCGGGTTTCCCCCCGCACCCTTTCCCGGTGCACCGTCCGGGGCGGGAAGGGGGAGGAAATCGATTCCGCCCTCGTCGTATTTTTCCCCGCCCCGAGTAGTTTCACCGGAGAGGACGTGGCCGAGATTCACCTGCACGGCAACCCCGTGCTCGTGGAACGGGCCGCAGCAGCAGCCTGCGATCTCGGGGCGTCTCCCGCCGCCCCCGGGGAATTCTCCCGCCGCGCCTTTCAAAACGGGAAGATGGACCTGACGCAGGCGGAGGCGCTTGCCGACCTGATCGCAGCGAGGACGACCGGGGCGGCCCGGGCGGCATTGCGCCAGCTTAAAGGAGGAATCGGGGAGGCGATCTCCCCCCTGCGGGGGCAGGTCGTATCCCTTCTTACGCTCCTGGAGGCTTCCATCGACTTTTCCGAGGACGAAGACGTCCCTCTGCTTTCAAGCGAGCAAACACTAGAACGGGTATCGGAATTAAGGGCGCAGGTGGGGCGCTGCCTCGCGTCATACGCCCGCGGCCACCGATACCGGGACGGGGCCACCGTGGCGATCGCCGGGGTGGCCAACGTGGGGAAGTCGCGCATCCTGAACCGCATCCTGGGGGAGGAGCGGGCGATCGTTACCGAGGTCCCGGGCACCACCAGGGATTATCTTTCCGGGGAAGTTTCCCTCGCGGGGATTCCGTTGCGGCTGGTCGACACGGCGGGATTGCGCGACGCTTTGGACCCGGTGGAGAGGGAAGGGGTCAGGAGAAGCCGGGAGATCATCGCCTCGGCGGATCTTACTCTTTTCGTATTGGACGGGAGCCGGCCGGCACACGGCGGGGATCTCGAGGCGTACCGGGAGGTAGCGGACCGCCCCCATCTTGTCCTCCTGAACAAACGGGATCTTCCGGCGGCAGAGGAGGGCGGCCGCTTCCGCGGGCCGGGCCGAAACGGGACGATCCCGTTGTCTGCTGCGACCGGGGAGGGGGTCGGGGGGCTCCTCCGTGCGATCGCGCGCGATCTCGCTCCGGAGGAGGATGCTATAATGGCCGAGGCGCCGCTCACCCGCCTCCGCCACGTTGAAGCGGTCCGGAAGGCAGACGTTGCCCTGGAGCGGGCACAGGAGGCGGTCGGGAATGCCCTTTCCCTCGAGTTCATCGCTTCCGACGTGCGGGACGCGGCGCAGGCGCTTGCCGAGCTCACCGGGGAGATTGCACCCGAAGAAGTGCTGGACGCCATCTTCAGCGCCTTTTGTATAGGTAAATAGCTGGGCGGGGACACTCCTGGGTTTATCGTCGAATGAAACAGGAGTGTCCCCGGTGAACAATATGTTCCACGTGAAACAGGGGGAGGGGTGAAGCGGTTGAGCGTGGTTGAGTATCCCAAGGAGTACGATGTCGTTGTTGTCGGCGGAGGCCACGCCGGGTGCGAGGCAGCCCTGGCAGCCGCCCGGATGGGCTGTTCCACCCTCCTTCTCACGATCAACGCCGACGCCATCGGACTCATGTCGTGCAACCCCGCCATCGGCGGGCTGGCCAAAGGGCACCTGGTCCGCGAGGTCGACGCCCTGGGCGGGGAGATGGCGAAAACCATCGACGCGACGGGGATCCAGTTCCGCCAGCTCAACACGAGCAAGGGGCCGGCGGTCAGGTCCTCCCGGGCGCAGGCCGACAAGCAGCTCTATCGCCTTCGGATGAAGCAGGTTCTGGAGAGCACCTACGGTCTGGACGTAAAGCAGGTCATGGTCGATGCCGTCTTCGCGGAAGGGGGGAGGGCAAAAGGGGTTGATACGAACCTGGGGATCCGCTACCGGGGCAAGACGGTCGTTCTGTGCACCGGCACCTTTCTGAAAGGGCTTGTCCATATCGGGCTGGTGAACTTCCCGGCCGGGAGAGCGGGGGATTTCCCGGCGATGAAGCTATCGGACTCCCTGCGGGAGCTTGGGTTTTCGGTCGGGAGACTGAAGACGGGCACCACCCCCCGGCTGGACGGGAAAACGATCGACTTTTCCCGAACCACCCCGCAGTGGGGGGACGACCCTCCGCTGCCGTTTTCCTTTGGAAACAAGGAGATACGAAGGCCCCAGGTCCCGTGCTACGTCACGTACACGAACGAGAGGACCCACGAGGCGATCCGGTCCGGTCTTTCCCGCTCACCCCTGTATTCCGGGGTGATCCAGGGGATCGGGCCGAGGTACTGCCCCTCCATCGAGGACAAGGTGGTCCGGTTCGCCGACAAGGAGCGCCACCACGTCTTCCTGGAGCCGGAGGGGCTTGAGACCGCGGAGTACTATCCGAACGGGGTTTCGACGAGCCTTCCGTACGACATCCAGCTCAAGATGCTTCGAACCATCCCTGGCCTGGAGGAGGTGGAGATTGTCCGCCCCGGGTACGCCATCGAGTACGATTTCGTCGATCCGGTGCAGCTTTCTCCCTCCCTGGAGACGAAGGCCATAAGGAACCTGTTCCATGCCGGGCAGATCAACGGCACCAGCGGGTACGAAGAAGCCGCGGCGCAAGGCATGGTCGCAGGAATCAACGCGGCGCGCAGAGTTTCGGGGGAGGACCCCGTAGTGTTTACCCGCAGCGAGGCGTATATCGGCGTGCTGATCGACGACCTGGTGACGAAGGGGGCAACGGAGCCGTACCGTATGTTCACCTCCCGGGCCGAATACCGGCTGCTTCTTCGGGAGGACAACGCCGACCTGCGCCTCTCCGAAAGAGGATACCGCGTGGGGTTGCTCCCCGAAGCGAGGTATGAGCAGTTCCGCGCGAAGCAGGAGGGACTGTCTTCTCTTTTGGCCGTTCTCGAGACCTCCCGCGTTTCCGCGGGACACCCGCTTGCCCGTGCCGTCCTTGCCGCAGGGGGTGCGCCTGTTCGTCCCGGGATTTCGTACGCGGAGCTGTTGCGCCGTCCCGAGGTGACGGGGGCCCTGATCGTTTCGCACGACCCGGATCTTGCGCGGTTCTCTCCGGAGGTGGTCTCCCAGGCCGAACTCATCGTCAAGTTCGACGGGTATCTGCGCCGGCAGGAGGACGAAGCGAAAAAACTCAAGAAATACGAAGATTTGAAGTTCCCCTCGGATTTCCCTTTCGAGTCGGTCTACGGTCTTTCCACCGAGGTCCGGGACAAGCTCGTCCGGGTGCGCCCGCTCTCGATCGGACAGGCCCAAAGGATCCCCGGGGTCACTCCGGCGGCGGTGGCTCTCCTCCTTGTGGCGCTGACGAAGGGCAGGGCGGTCACCCAGACGGGCGGGTAAGGCCCGTGGAGAGGATCCCAGGTGGTCCATTTCCGTAATACGACCACGAATCCGTTCGTTGCTCCCGGGGACGGGTGCTCGCGGGGGATTCCTCTCCGCTACGCTCGCGACCTTCGCCCGCTCGCTGCCATTCCGCTCGACGCAATCTCCGCCTCGCTCCATAGGCCGCTCCGCGGAACCCCCCGCTGCGCACCGGGTCCCCGGTCGGAGAGCAATATCTGCTCCCCTACGCGCACGACCTTGCGCCCGCTCGCTGCCATTCCGCTCGACGCAATGTTCGCCTTTCGACGGGACACTCCTTTTTCTCTCGACGAAAAAACCAGGAGTGTCCCCCCGCTCCGCGGAACCCCCCGCTGCGCCTCTGGGGACCGGGAGGAAATCGCCTCGGGGCACCGGCCCGGTATGAGACCGTCATTACGAGGCGCAGCACTTAGGGAGGGCCTTGGCGGCTGCCACCCCCTGGCCACACGGTACCGGGCATCGGGGGAGCTCCCGGAAATGCTGTTACGATTCCAACAGGTTCCCGGGCCGGGATAAAAAAGGGGGGGGTGTTCCACGTGGAACAGGGGGATAGAAAAGAGCCAAAGGGTCCGTCCTCCCGGGATATCCTGTTGCCCTCGAAGGGTCTTCTCGCCGGGCTGATCGCGGGTGCGGGGCTGTCCGTGCCGCCCGGGGCCGAGGAATTGCTCCTTTCCCACGCCAGGGAGGTCCTCCGCTGGAACCGGTCGATCCGGCTCACGGCGATCACCGCCCCGGAGGAGGTCGCGGTCAAGCACATCCTGGATTCCCTGCTCCTGCTCAGGTTTTCCCCGTTTCCCGGGCGGATCCTGGATTTCGGCTCGGGTGCCGGATACCCCGGGATCCCCCTGGCGGTTGCCCTGCCCGGATCTCGCGTTGTCCTCCTGGAGTCCTCGGGGAAAAAGTGCGCGTTCCTCTCGCACGCTCTTCGGAAGCTCTCCCTTGGAAACGCGGACGTGGTGAATGCCCGGCTGGAAAGGCGAAGTCTTCCCTCCATCGGCCCATTCGAGCATATCGTCACCCGGGGCACCCTCCCGCAAGAGAAGGTGGTTCCCCTCCTTCTGCCGTACCTCGCCCCGGGAGGGCGTTTTCTCCTGATGCAGGGGCCCGGGGAAGGGAAGGGGAAACGGAAGAAGCCCGAGGGGAAAGACTCCTCCCTGCAGGGAGCCCCGCAGGAGCGTACCGTCCGGATCGAACTCCCCTTGGCGATGGGCTCCCGGGTGATCCGGGAGATCCCAAGCCCCGTAAGGGGGCTTTAAAGACCCGGAGTGCCCCGGAAGTCAGCGGACAAGGAGACGGCCGGAATAAATTCGTTCCTCCCGTAAGCCCAGGCGTGGTACATATACCATGGAATTCTAATCATCGCCCGGTCCCGCCGGCCTTAACGGAGCACGAACGCTTGGGCCACATCATAGCCGTTGCCAACCAGAAGGGGGGAGTGGGGAAGACCACCACGGCGGTCAACCTCGCCGCCTCCCTTGCCGTGATGGAGAAAAGCACCCTCCTCGTGGACCTCGACCCCCAGGCGAACGCGACATCGGGGACGGGAGGCCCCCCGGGGGGGGATGCCGAGAGGAACATCTACCGCGTCCTGATGTCCGAGGTCCCGGTGGCGGATGCGGTCCTCGAAACCGATCTTCCGTTCCTTCACCTCCTGCCCGCGTCGGGTGACCTGACCGGGGCCGAGATCTAACTAGTTGCCCAGGAGGGGAGGGAGACGAAGCTTCGGGAGGCGTTGCGCCCTCTCGAAGAGCGGTACGAGGTCATCCTCATCGATTGCCCCCCGTCCCTGGGCCTGTTGACCGTCAACGCTCTGTGCGCGGCCCGGTCCGTGCTGATCCCCCTGCAGTGCGAGTATTACGCCCTCGAAGGCCTGGGGTCCCTTTACCGCACCGTCGAAAAGATCCGGGAGTCGCTGAACCCCTCTCTCCGGGTGGAGGGAGTCCTCCTCACCATGTTCGATTCGCGCAACAATTTGTCGCACCAAGTTGCAGCCGAAGCCAGAGAAAACCTGAATTCTCAAGTATTTCAAACAGTTATACCGCGCAACGTCCGGCTGTCCGAGGCACCGTCCTTCGGGAAGCCGGCAATCCTGTATGCGGTGAGTTCACGGGGGGCCGCGTCGTACCTCGAACTTGCCAAAGAGATGGTGAGCCGATGGGGCGAAAATCCGATCCGCTGAAGAAGAAGGTGCTGGGGAGGGGCCTGTCGGCTCTCCTGCCGGGCCCTCCCGAACGGGGAGCCGATTTTCTGCGCATCCCGATTGGTGAAATCCGGGCCGGAGGCCAGCAGCCCAGACGCTCCTTCTCCGACGAGCAGCTGCGGGACCTGGTCGAGTCCATTCGCCAGAAGGGGGTTCTCCAGCCCGTGATCGTTCGTCCCACGACTGACGGGTACGAACTCGTCGCGGGAGAACGGAGGCTGCGCGCCGCCAGGACCGCAGGCGTGGAGACGATCCCCGCGATCGTCAAGAAATTCTCCGACCGGGAATCGCTGGAAGCCGCCCTGGTGGAAAATGTCCAGCGGGCGGACTTGAACGCCGTCGAGCTCGCGGAGGCGTATCACCGGCTCGCCACCGGTTTTTCGCTCTCCCACGAGGAGATCGCCCGGCGCGTGGGGAAGGACCGCGTGACGGTGGCGAACACGGTCCGGCTGCTCAAGCTCCCCGCGGCCGTGAAGCAGGCAGTTGTCGACGGACGCCTCTCGGCGGGCCATGCACGGGCGCTCCTTTCGGCCCCTCCCGGGCGTCTCCTGCCGATCTTCGAAGCCGCGTTGCGCAAGGGCCTCTCCGTTCGCGAGGTGGAGCGGATGTGCCAGGAGGGAGAGAGGAAGAAGTCGACGAGCAAGCCCGGGCGACACGATCCGCACCTGAAAGACCTGGAGGATCGGTTGTCCCGGAGAGGGGGCACGAGAGTGCGCATCCGCGGGACGGCGAAGAAGGGGCTGTTCGAGGTCTCCTATTTTTCCGAGGGGGAGTTCGAACGGCTTTGCGACATCCTCTTCGGAGGGTAGCAGGCGGTTCCCAAGAGGAAAATCGGGGAAAAGAGGTTGCAACGCTGCTCGCAGATGTTATATTTGCTGCATAACCACCAGGTGAGCGTATCCGGCAATTAATAAAAACCCCCGAGAGGAAAGGAGTGTAGAAAAATGCGTAAGTATTGGGCACTGTTCCTGAGTTTGGTGTTTGCCGCATCGATCGGTCTCGTCGCGTGTGCGAAGAAGGAGGCACCTCCTCCTCCCCCGCCTCCCCCGGCTGAGGCTCCGGCTGAGGCTCCGGCTGAGGCTCCGGCTGACAACGCAGCGATGGCGCCCGCCGAAGCGCCGAAGCCGATGGAGGAGGCTCCCAAGAAGTAACGGGAGGACAGATCCGGCTGCCGGTGGGACGAAAAGCCCGTCGGAAATGAAAGAAATTCCCGAGAAGGTGATGGGCACCGCGGATTTCCGCGGGGCCCGTCACCCTTTCTGCCTCCGAACCCCCCGGACAGGAGGACGATTTTCCCACTAACCGCTTGACAGCGGCTTTCCTCCCGTGATACCAATTTCCCGTTTACCTATCTGCGTATGTCGTTAGCCTGCAGGGAATTCCGGGGGAGACGTTTCCATGGAGCTCGTCCTCAAGATATTCCAGACGTTGGACATCACACTGCTCGCCGTCCTCCAGATGGGGCTGGTGATCGTCCTCACGTTCATTCTTTCCTTGACGCTCATCCGGCCGGTCCTCGCCACGTTCCAGGAGCGTGAGAACCTTTCCGTCAAGCCGCTGGAGGAGGCGAAGCATCTCGTTGCCGAGGCGGATGCCAAGACCCGGCAGTACGAAGAGTCCCAGCGGAAGGCGTTAGCCGAGGCTTTGGCCCGCAAGCGCGCGCGGATGGAAGAGTCGTCCCGGGCCGAGCGGAAAGGGATCGAATCCGTCATGGAGGAGACCAACCGGCAGATCGACACGATGAGGGAGGAGATCGCCTCCGAGAAGGAGACGGCCGCCCAGGTCCTGCGATCCGAGGTGGCGCACCTCTCGCGGGAGATCGCCGAGAAGGTTCTCGGGAGGAGTGTGGCGTGAGGGCGGCACTTCTCGTTCTTGTCTCCCTGGCAACGTCCGGGGTGGCGGCGGCCGCGCAGGAAGCGGGCGGCCACTCGGCCATCCCGTGGTGGGAGATCTTCAAGCAGGCAGTGAACTTCAGCATCCTGGTGGGGGTGCTCGTCTATTTTCTGAGGAAACCCGTAAGCGCGTTCCTCAAGGAACGGGCGCAGATGCTCAGGGACTCGATCGACGAGGCAGCCCGGGCCAGATCCTCCGCCGCGGAAAAGCTCCTGTCGATTGATGTTCGCATGAGCAAGCTCTCCGAGGAAATCGCGGAGATGAACCGGAAGATGGAGACCGAGGCCGCCGAGGAGAAGCAGCGTCTGCACGAGGCGGCGCAGGCCGAAATCGAACGGCTCCGCGCCCAGGTCCAGTTTGCCGCGGACCAGGAGGTGAAGAAGGCCAAGGCCGAGCTCCGCAGGGAAGCGGCCGAACTTTCCGCACACGCCGCGGAGGAGATCGTGTCGAAGACGATTACCCCGGAGGACCAGGACCGGATTGTGCGGGAGAACATCGACAGAATCCGGGAGATCGTGCGGTGATCGGGGGGAGCCTGGCGAGAAGGTACGCCCGTGCACTGCTCGCCATCGGCGAGGAAGAGGGGCAGACCCGCAGGATCCTGGAGGAGACGGAGCAGTTTGACAAGCTTGCGTCCGACACTCCCCTCCTGCGCGAGATGATGGAAGCCAACCACATCAACCGCCGGGACAAGAAGGCGGCCCTCGAGGCTTCGCTTGCTCCCGCGGGCTTCCTGGCTTCCACGAGAAATTTTCTCTTTCTGCTGGTCGACAAGGGGAGGATGAACATCCTCTCCCCGATCGTGTCGGAGTTTCGCAGGCTGGTCGAGCAGATCGAGGGGATCGAGCGTGTCGAAGTGGTGGTCCCGATGCCGCTCATGGGCACCCAGCGCGACATGCTCCAGTCCGTCCTCGAAGGGCAGACCGGCAAGAAAGTCATGTTGGAGGAGACGGTGGAACCCGGCGTGCTGGGGGGGATGATCGTCAAGGTCGGCTCGACCGTATACGATGGGAGCGCCCGCACGCAGATCAAACAGATCAGGCAAAATCTAGAGAAGGGGTGAGCCAAGCGCCATGAATATCCGCGCAGAAGAAATCACGGAGATCCTCAAAAGCCAGATCAAGGGATACGAAACCAGCGTGGACGTTGCGGAGACCGGCGTCGTCCTGTCCGTCGGGGACGGCATCGCCCGGGTCCACGGGCTGGAAAAAGCGATGGCGGGAGAACTTCTCGAGTTCCCCGAGAGCGTCCGGGGGATGGTCCTGAACCTCGAGGAGGACAACGTCGGGGTTGCGCTTCTGGGCGAGGACCAGCTCATCAAGGAGGGGGATGTCGTCCGGCGGACCGGCCGCATCGTCGAAGTGCCGGTGGGGGACGCGATGGTCGGACGCGTGGTGAACTCTCTCGGGCAGGCGATCGACGGAAGAGGGCCCATCGAGACGAAGGAGTTCCGCCGCATCGAGATCAAGGCCCCGGGGATCGTCCAGCGCCAGCCGGTGAAGGAGCCGCTCCAGACGGGCCTGAAGGCGATCGACTCGATGATCCCGATCGGGCGCGGGCAGCGCGAGCTCATCATCGGCGACCGCCAGACGGGCAAGACCGCCGTGGCGCTCGACACGATCATCAACCAGAAGGGGACCGGCGTTATCTGCGTCTACGTCGCGATCGGACAGAAGCAGTCGACGGTCGCCCAGGTGGTCGAGAAGCTCCGCCAGTTCGGCGCGATGGACTACACGATCGTCATCTCCGCGACGGCCGCCGAGTCCGCTCCGATCAACTTCATCGCTCCCTATACCGGGTGCACGATGGGGGAGTATTACCGGGACAGCGGGCGCCACGCACTGTGCATCTACGACGACCTGTCCAAACACGCCGTGGCGTACCGGCAGCTCTCGCTCCTGCTGCGCCGGCCGCCGGGACGCGAGGCGTACCCCGGCGACGTCTTCTACCTGCACTCGCGGCTGCTCGAGCGGGCGGCAAAGCTCGCAGACGACGAGGGGGGCGGTTCGCTGACGGCGCTTCCCATTATCGAGACGCAGGCCGGGGACGTCTCCGCCTACATCCCGACAAACGTCATCTCCATCACGGACGGCCAGATCTATCTCGAAGCCGACCTGTTCTATGCCGGCGTTCGCCCTGCGGTGAACGTCGGACTGTCGGTTTCCCGCGTCGGCGGCAACGCGCAGATCAAGGCGATGAAGCAGGTCGCAGGGAGACTCCGCCTGGAGTTGGCGCAGTACCGCGAGATGGCGGCGTTTGCCCAGTTCGGGTCGGACCTCGACAAGGCCACCCAGATGCAGCTTGCCCGGGGTGCCCGCCTCGTGGAGATCCTCAAGCAGAACCAGTACGAACCCCTACCCGTGGAGCAGCAGGTCATGACGGTCTTCGCGGCAACGAACGGATTCTGCGACGCCTATGAGGTCACCTCACTTACCCGCTACGAAGCGGAGCTTTACGCCTTCATGAGGGACCGGCACGGGGCGCTCCTCGACACGCTTCGCGAGAAGAAGACGATCGACGACGACCTGAAGGCGGGGCTTACCGCCGCCCTCGAGGGGTTCCAGGGCGTCTTCAAGGAATAGGAAATAAGGAATAGCGTAAAGGCCACGAACCGAAGGGGCGACGGGGAACCATGGCGAACCTCCGCGCGATCCGGAAGAGGATCGGCAGCGTAAAAAGCACTCAGCAGATCACGAAGGCGATGAAAATGGTGTCCGCGGCGAAGCTCAAGCGGGCGCAGGATGCCATCGTCGCCGCGAGGCCCTACGCGCGCAAGATGCGGGAGGTCGTCCAGGCGGTCGCCGGACGGGCCGGGAAGGACGCGCACCCGCTCCTTTCGTCCCGGGAGACGAAGAAGGTCGCCCTTCTGGTGATCACCTCGGATCGGGGACTGTGCGGCGGCTTCAATTCGAACCTGCTCCGTGCGGCCAACCGATTCCTCCAGGAGACCCGGGAGAACGTCGGGGAAGTCGCGCTCTACGTGGTCGGGCGGAAGGCCCGCGATTTTTTCCGAAGGCGGCACGTGCCGATGCGGAAGGAGTACGTGGGCGTCCTGGGGGCGCTCTCCTACGCGCACGCCGAACAGATCGCGGGCGACCTCGTGGACGGGTTCCTGGCGGAGGAGTTCGACGAGGTGGTGATCGCCTTCAACGAGTTCCGGTCCGCCATCTCGCAGGCCGTACGGAGAGACAAGCTTTTCCCCGTCGCCTTCGAGCAGGCGAAGGAGGAAGGGTCCGGAACGGAGATCGATTACCTCTACGAGCCTTCCCGGGAGGAGATCCTGGCGACTCTTTTGCCCAGGTATGTGGAGGCGCAGATCTTCCGAATGCTCCTCGAGTCGGTGGCGGGGGAGCACGGCGCCCGGATGACGGCGATGGATTCGGCCACCAACAACGCGGTGGATATGATCTCCCGTCTTACGCTTCAGATGAACCGCGCACGGCAGGCCGCCATCACCAAGGAACTGTTGGAGATCATCAGCGGGGCCGAGGCGCTCAAAGGGTAAACATACGCAGGATTGCGAAGGAGGATAGGGAACTCATGAACAAGGGAAACATCGTCCAGGTAATCGGGCCCGTCGTCGACGTGCGGTTCGAGGCCGGCAAGCTGCCGGCGCTCTACAACGCGGTCAAGCTCTCCAACCCGAGCATCAGCGACAAGGAGGGGAACTTGACCGTGGAAGTGGCCCTGCACCTGGGCGACAACGTTGTCCGCTGCATCGCCATGGACTCCACGGAAGGTCTGGTCCGGGGAATGGACGCCATCGACACGGGCGGCCCGATCACCATCCCCGTCGGCCCGGAGACGCTCGGCCGGATCATGAACGTGATCGGGGATCCCGTCGACGAGATGGGGGAGATCACCACCCAGAAACGGTACCCGATCCACCGGCACCCCCCCTCCTTCGAGGAGCAGTCGACCAAGGTCGAGATCCTCGAGACGGGGCTCAAGGTCGTCGATCTTTTGGCTCCCTACTCCAAGGGGGGAAAGATCGGCCTGTTCGGCGGCGCGGGCGTGGGGAAGACCGTGATCATCATGGAGCTCATCCACAACATCGCGATCGAGCACGGCGGCTACTCCGTGTTCGGAGGCGTGGGCGAGCGGACGCGCGAGGGGAACGACCTGTGGCTCGAGATGAAGGAGTCCAAGGTTCTCGAGAAGGCGTGCCTCGTGTTCGGGCAGATGAACGAACCTCCCGGCGCGCGGGCGCGCGTAGGCCTGTCGGCGCTGACCGCCGCGGAATATTTCCGCGACGAGGAGGGGCAGGACGTGCTCCTCTTCATCGACAACATCTTCCGGTTCACCCAGGCAGGCTCCGAGGTGTCGGCGCTTCTGGGGCGGATCCCCTCGGCCGTCGGATACAAGCCGACCCTCTCAACCGACCTCGGAGAGCTTCAGGAGCGGATCACCTCCACCAAGCGCGGCTCGATCACCTCCGTGCAGGCGATCTACGTCCCGGCCGACGACCTGACCGACCCGGCGCCGGCGACGACCTTCTCGCACCTGGACGCCACGACCGTTCTCTCCCGTCAGATCGCGGAGCTCGGGATCTACCCGGCGGTCGACCCCCTCGATTCCACGTCGCGGATCCTCTCTCCGCTGGTTCTGGGCGAGGAGCATTACATGGTGGCGCGCGCGGTGCAGAAAGTCCTCCAGCGGTACAAGGATCTCCAGGACATCATCGCGATCCTCGGCATGGACGAACTCTCCGAGGACGACAGGCTGCTGGTCTCACGCGCCCGCAAGATTCAGCGCTTCCTGTCGCAGCCGTTCTTCGTTGCCGAGCAGTTCACCGGCATCCCGGGCAAGTACGTCCGCCTCGAGGACACGATCAAGTCCTTCCAGGAGATCGTAGATGGAAAACACGACGACCTTCCCGAGCAGGCGTTTTACATGGTCGGGACGATCGAGGAAGCGATCGAAAAGGGGAAGAAATTTCTCGAGACGGTGTAGCGGGAGATAGGCAAAGATGGCGTCGAAGATCAAGCTGGAACTGGTGACCCCGGAGCGCCTCCTCGTCTCCGAGGAGGTGGACGAGATCATCGCCCCAGGGTACGAGGGGGAATTCGGAGTGCTTCCCGAGCATACCCAGTATCTGGCGATCCTTTCGATCGGGGTTCTCCGCTACCGCAAGGGAGACGAGGTGCGGAAGGTGGCGGTGGGCGGCGGGTTCGCGGAGGTGACGCCGGACCGGGTGGTCGTCCTGGCGGACGTCGGGGAAAAGGCGGAGGAGATCGACGTCGATCGCGCAAGGCGGGCTCACGAGCGGGCCGAAGGCACCATCAAGGACCTGTCCCTGGACGACGCATCGTACTCCAAGATGAGGGGCGCCCTCCAGAGGGCGATCGCCCGGATGGAAGCTGCCGGGTAGCCGGCCTCCAGGGCTCCATTCCCGTAAGATCCCGGCATTCGAGTCCCGCTGCATCCCTGCCGGCTTCGTTGCCCTCCCTCACCGTACCGCTGTGGGTACGCCTCGGTCCGGCGCCTCGCCGGACAGGGCGCATCGGCCTTCTCGGTGCACGGCCTCTTCGGGAACGAAACCCTGGAGGCCGGCGGCCTCCAGGGAGCCATTCCCGTAAGATCCCGGCCAATTGCTCAGCGCAATCCCGCCTTGACTTTCGGTTTTCCTCCTTCGATGGTGACCCGGAACTCGACCTGACGGGTGCCGGATCGGTCTGCGAGTTCGGCCGCGCGGCCCTTAAGCATCTCCCGGAGAGCGGGGAGGTCCTTCTCTTCCGTTAAGATCCCGCACTCCCGCCGGGCGTTCTGCAGCTGTTTAAGCACCTGATCGAGGTGATCCGGGGGGACCGGTTCCCCCGCAGGGCCTTTCGTGCGGACGAAGTTCCCCCCGGTGTCCCGCGCGAGACGCCCCTCCTCCAGATCCCGGACCATCCGTGTCCACAGATTGAGATAGGAAAAGAACCTGCTCTGCAGGGCGCCGAACCGGAACTGTTCTTTCGTGTTCGGGAGTTTCCGCTGTCCCAGCCGCTTGATCATCCATTCGAGAATCCTGCGTTCTTCCTGGGGCTCGGTCCTCCTTACCCCCTGGAAGAAAAGGTCATACTGGCGCTTCAGATCGCCTAAGTCCGACTCTATCCTGTCCAAAGCGTCCTTGATATTTGTCATTTTCGGTGTTCCCTTTTCCCGGAGAAACCGGGTAAACTTACCTACGGCTAGACGGAGCCAATTCTACCATCCCGGGGAGGATGCGGTCCATGGCGGAGATCTCCGCGATCATTCTTGCGGCGGGCCAGGGGAAGAGGATGAAGTCCTCCCTTCCCAAGGTGGCGCACGCCGTTGCGGGCAAGCCGATGCTGTGGCACGTTGCGCGTGCTGCCCGGGAGGCCGGGATCACCGAGATCGTCTTCGTGCTCGGGCAGGGGCGGGAGAAGGTACTCGGAACGGCGGAGGAGTTCGGAGGGAAGGTGGCGTTCCAGGACAGGCAGCTGGGGACCGGGGATGCCGCCCGCTGCGGGCTTTCCGCGCTTTCTTCCAGGGCGAAGGAGGTCGTCGTCCTGTGCGGGGACGCTCCGCTCATTTCCCCCCGGACCATCCGCGCTCTCATCACGACGAGGAGGCGCAGGAAGGCGGTCGCGTCCGTGCTGACCGGAATTCTCCCCGATCCTTCGGGATACGGCCGTGTGGTGCGGAACGCGGACGGCACCGTCGCCCGAATCGTTGAGGAGAGGGACGGCGGCCCCGAGATCCGGAAGATCCGGGAGGTGAACTCGGGGACGTACGTCTTCGACCGGAAGTTCCTGAGGAGGAACCTCCCGCGCCTGACGGACGTAAACGTACAGCGGGAATTCTACCTGACCGACCTCGTCGTGCAGGCTCTCCAGGAGGGGAAGATCGTCGTTCCCGTCGTCGCGAAGAACCCCGACGAGGTGCGCGGGATCAATTCCCGGAAGGAGCTTGCCGAGGCCACCGAAGTCCTTAGGCGGGCGAAGATCGACGCCCTTCTGGACGCCGGGGTGACCGTGGTGGCGCCGGAGTGGGCCTACATCGAGCCGGAAGTCTCCGTGGGGGCCGACTCGCTGATCGGGCCCGGTGTGGTGCTGCTCGGGAAGACGAGGATCGGGAAAGGGGTCAGAATCCAGACGGGGTGCGTGGTGGAGAATTGCCGTGTGGACGACGGCGCACAGCTGAAGCCATACTCGGTGCTCACCGATTCGCATGTGCGGAGAGGCGCAATCATCGGTCCGTTCGCTCATTTGCGCCCGGAGGCGGACATCGGGGAAGATGCCCGCATCGGCAATTTCGTGGAGGTGAAGAAAAGCCGGATCGGAAAAGGGTCGAAGGCGAACCACCTGGCCTACATCGGCGACGCGGTCGTGGGGAGGAAGGCCAACATCGGCGCCGGGACGATCACCTGCAATTACGACGGGCTCGCCAAGCACAAGACCGTGATCGGCGACGGGGTCTTTGTCGGCAGCGACACGCAGTTCATCGCACCGGTCACGATCGGGAAAGGGGCCATCATCGGAGCGGGCACGACCGTCACCGGGGATGTACCCCCGTACGCCCTCGCCCTGTCGCGGGCGGAACAGGTGGTGAAAGCCGGCTGGGTCATCCGGAAGATGCCGGAACTGCTCCGGAAGTCGGGGCTGAAAGTCCCTTCGGGGAAGGAGAAGAAGTAACCGTGTGCGGGATCGTCGGGTACACCGGCCCAAAGCAGTGCGGGGAGATCCTCCTGGACGGTTTGCGCAAGCTGGAGTACCGGGGATACGATTCCGCCGGGGTGGCCATCCTCCAGACGGGGGAGATCACCATCCGGAAGAGCGAAGGGAAGATCTCCCGTCTCGTGGACCTGGTAGCGCGCAACCCGGTGACCGGCACGTGCGGGATCGGCCACACACGGTGGGCTACCCATGGCCGCCCGTCGGACGATAACGCCCATCCACACAAGACGGGGTTTGTCGCGGTTGTCCACAACGGGATCGTCGAGAACCATGCCACGCTCAAGGAACTCCTGATTGCGAAGGGTCGGGCGTTCTGCTCCGAGACCGACACCGAGGTGATCGCGCACCTGGTCGACGAGTACGTCTCCGGGGGTCTGGGGCTCGAGGAGGCCGTGCGGAAAACGGTGGCGGCGCTGCACGGGTCGTACGCTTTCCTGTGCATTTCCGAAAAGGAACCGGGGAGATTGGTGGGGGCCCGTCTCAACTGCCCGATGGTCGCAGGGGTGGGGGAAGGAGAGACCTTTCTCGCCTCGGACCTTCCTCCCCTGCTTTCGTATACCCGTCAGGCCCTGTTCCTCGAGGACGGGGAGATCGTCGTCGCCGGGCCGGAAGGGTTGCGGCTGACCGATTTCTCCGGGAACGTCCTGGAACGCGACCCGGTCCACATCGACTGGTCTCCCGTCATGGCGGAGAAGGGCGGCTACCGCCATTTCATGCTCAAGGAGATTCACGAGCAGCCGCGGGCGATCCTGGACACGCTGGCGGGCCGGGTCCTCCCCGAGACCGGCGAGATCTTCTTCGACACCCTTCCGCTCCGGGAGGAGGAGCTGCGTAATCTCTCGCGGGTGCTCATCGTCGCCTGCGGCACCTCCTGGCATGCGGGCCTGATCGGGAAATTCCTGATCGAGGAGCTCGCACGCCTGCCGGTAGAAGTCGATCTGGGTTCCGAGTACCGGTACCGGAACCCCGTGGTGGAGCGGGGGACCCTATGCGTACCGATATCGCAATCCGGCGAAACGGCCGACACGCTTGCGGGCCTTCGGGAGGCCAGGGGAAAAGGCGCGTTTTCGGTGGCCATCTGCAACGTCGTCTCCTCCACGATCGCCCGGGAGTCCGACGGGGTGATCTATACCCATGCCGGCCCGGAGATCGGAGTGGCGTCCACCAAGGCGTTTACGACGCAGCTTGCGGCGCTCTACCTGCTGGCGGTTCATCTCGGGCGGGTCCGCGGGGTGTTATCCCCGCAAGAGGCCTCCAACCGCCTCATGGACATAAGCGAGATGCCGCGGAAGATCGAGGAAGTGCTGAAAAGGGAGGACGAAATCGCGG